>DALYDW010000050.1:0-1953 GCA_031972915.1 bacterium | reverse complement strand
AAAATAGTGATTTTTTCCCCAACAGCCACTTGTATATCCTTATAGCGGATGGATATACCTTGCTCAGCATGCATAGGAGTAGGACTATAAACCAAATTTCGGATATCAATATTTTGAATTGAATTAATTTTCAGGTTTCCCTGAGACGTCTTTACTAGATGATTAACATCAAAAATGGACTGGAGTTTATCGTAAGAGGCCAGCACGTCATAACCTGACTCAATATATTTACCAAATTTAAATATATTAATCATTATTCCAGAGATGATGATTTCTACAGCTACTAACTGGCCTACAGTAAGCTCTCCCTTAATGACCAACCAACTTCCAAGAAAAAGTGCCCCTGTACTTCCGAGAACAAATAGTATTGAAGTACCGACGTACTGTTTGAATAAAATTTTAAAATGTTTTTCTCGTTTACTTAAATAACCTAGGATTACATCATCTGTTTGTTGCAGAGCAAATTTGGTACCTTTGGATCGACTAAATATTTTTCGGTATTTAGTAACCTCTTCGAGCCAAGAAGCTACCCGGTATTTTTCTTTAGACTCATTAACACTGGTTTTCACCCCTCCATAACCAAGAACAAAAACAACTAAATAAAGGAAGAGGACAAATAAAAAATCAAAAATTAATAAATACGGATGATAAAAACCTAATAAAAGCAGCCCAAGAAATGTCTGAAAAACTGTACCAAGACCATCCATTAATATTAAATGTTGCATTTTCTGGATGTGAGTCACCTCAAAATATTGGTTCATGAGCTCCACATTAAAAGCACTTGGTTTTGTTTTTGGAATAAATTTTCCGATACTTAAGGTGATGCGAGAAAAAATTCGACGTTGAATAATTTCAACCAGATAAACCTGAAAAAGTTTAAGAATCGAAGATAATCCAAGAACCAGAAATACCAATATACTGATTAAGACTACAGGCTGTATAAGCGTTCCATAATTTAGATTACTTAAAATGGATTGAACGCCTAAAGGAAACACCAAATTAAGAAGAGCAAATCCAACCCCATAGATGAGAACGAGTTTAATTTCAGTGTTCTCAAACCATAGCAGTCTTATAAAATCCTTAAAAAGCTTCATAATATTCTTCTTTCAAGATCTATATTCAAGAAGTACACGGGCATCCCTATTAATCTCTGACCAAATAACTTACAATACACTTTCTTAAAATCTGCCTGGAGCCCCTTGGAGTTTTCTCGCCAATAACAGAGCACCTAATTTACAGAACTCCTTCTTAAAAATTGTCTGGGACTCATCATGTTAAGGCCCTTATGCAGAGCATTTTCATTGCAGTCCTCAAACCAGCCAGGCAGTTGAGCCATAACCGTTCTGGCGTCCTTTAAATAAACTTAACCTTGTTTGAAGCGCTTCACAAAAGCCTCTGACATCCCATTGTTTTCAGGGCTGCAAGGAATCTTCTCAACTCGATGGGATACCGCATTCGACAAAGGGAGCAGAGAACTCAAGAAGGAGTCAAGCGCATCATCGGCGGCAAGCGGTTTGATGAAGATGGAATCACCAACACACTAAAATCCAAACTCTCCCGCGATAAAATCATCCCCTTAGAAAAAGAAATCTCGCAGCTAGCCGCGAAAGAAAGTGAAATCGAAACCCGACACTAGACCGCGCTCTGGATTTGACACTTGAGAAAGGATTAGAGGCCCTAAGCGAATCTGCTCGAAAAGAAGCAGAGCAATTGAACTAAGACAAACAAATCCTCAGCAATGAGATAAGCCGGAAGAAACGGGAGCGAGATGACCTAAAGGGAAAATAATTGGATGTCGCATCGGTGCAAAAAGCGTTCTCCCGATTTCTCGATATCATCGATACGCTTGGCTTCGATGAGCAGAAAGCCTTTTACCAACTGCTCATCGAACACATCGACGTCTATCCTTGGAATCCTAATAAGAAAAAGAAAGGCCCTTCCAAAGAATCTCAG
>DALYDW010000049.1:0-13100 GCA_031972915.1 bacterium | reverse complement strand
AAATCTTCCAAGTTTCCTAAAGACACGGAGTCTTGTTTTTTTTCCCAGTTTTGGTCTGCAAAATTAATTTCTATTTTTTTTTCGGGTGTCTCACTTTTGATTTGAAAAGTGAGGTAGGAATATTTTTCAACATCCAGATAATGACGTTGTGATGCCGATATTTTCGGATTGAAAAGGCGGACCCAAAATCCCACAAAGTGGTCTTCGACTTTGTTGAAACTAAATTTTAGGTCGCTGGTATTTTCTTGGATAGGTGGGTAGCTAACTTCTCCCATGGAGGGAGCCTGGAAGAAACTTTGATAATCTCCTCCCAAAAAATTCAGAGAGCTTGTTTTTGAGGGAATGAGCCAAAGAGTTTGTTTAGCTTCAGGGGGTGTTTGCGGAAAAAAAACGGGAATCTCGCGAATTTTGGGAGATTGCTTTCTGAGATCGTAGAGCATGAGTCGATCTGGAGAAGAGGAATTCCACCCCAATGAAACATAGTGAATCTCCCTAGGATTTTGGATCCCCCAGTCGGAGAGTTGAATTTCTAAGGATGCGCTGTGTGAATTCTTTGCCAAGGTCAAAATAAGTGCCACCCATAGAAAGTTTTTCTTTGAGAGAAGGTGCATTTTTAGATGTTCATGGTGTTTGACAAGCTCGACCAGGTTTGTTGCAGCCGGCTTGCCAGGGTGAGTGGGTCAAAGGGTTTGGCGATAACTTCTACGGCTCCCATTTCTAGATAAGTTTCTATTTCTTTACGCTGGGTTTTCGCCGTCATAAAGATAACTGGGGTATCTTGAGTTTGTGGTAATTTTCTTAATTCTTTGAGAACAGTCATTCCATCCATTTCAGGCATCATGACATCGAGTAAAATGAGGTCGGGTTGAAAATAGTTTAGGCGATCTAAGGCTTCGAATCCTGAAGAACAAGCATTGACTTCCAGCCCCTCTCTTTCCAAAGACATTTGGGTAATCAATTGAATATCTTGTTCGTCCTCAACCAAGAGGATTTTTTTGAGGGCTTGTGGCATTTTTTGTACTCCAGTGAGCCATTCTTTCCATTTTTCCCCAGGTATGCTTTTTAAAGATCATCCATTTAAACAGAGCAACCGAACGCCAAAAACTGTTCCACTGCCGATAGCCAAAGTTTTCGAGGATTGCAGCTCCAAATAAGCGAAAAACGTCCCGATAGCGACCGTAGAGATGGAAAGAAATTTCTTCTAAAAAAATTGCGTGAGTAGAAATTAATACACCAATACCGAAAGCCAAGAGAAAAAAACTTAAAACGCTAGAGAGCGAAAGAACTCCTGAAAGATAGCTTAAAACAAAGAAAAGATAACCTAGGCATTCGATGAGGGGGCCGAGCCACTCAAAAAGCATCATAAAAGGAAACGCCGCCCATCCTGCCCAGCCTCCGTGACGATAGAAGAGTAGCTGTTTATTTTTGACCAAACTTTCTGAAAGTCCGATTTGCCAGCGCATTCTTTGTTTTCTTAGAGTTTTGAGATTCTCCGGGGCTTCGGTCCAACAAATAGGGTCAGGAATATAATAGATTCGGTATTCTTTTTTTTCTCTTCTGAGACATCGATGCAGCCGAACGACCAGCTCCATGTCTTCTCCCACCGTATCCGTGCGATAGCCGCCATATTTTAAAATGGTATCGCGATGAAATAACCCGAAAGCTCCTGAAATTACCAAGAGAGCGTTAAAGGGAGACCAACCCATTCTTCCGAATAAAAAAGCTCTCAGATATTCCACAATCTGAATGGTGGCCCTTGGGGTTTTTGGGAGTCCGTTTTTAATGAGATATCCGTCCCTAACCTCACATCCATTGATAATGCGGATTGTTCCTCCAGAAGCTACCGTATTGGGATCTTCCAAAAAGGGTTTGCTAGCTTGTTGGAGGCTGTTTCTTTCCAAAACGGAGTCGGAATCAATGCAACAAAATAAAGGGTACCGAGCCAGGTTGAGGCCTGCATTGAGGGCGTCGGCCTTTCCTCCGTTGAGCTTGTCGATTACTTTGATTTGTGGATATTTTTTCGAACGATAGCAAGTTCGAATATTTTCAGTGGGTAAATTTCCCGGAAAATCCTCTGGAAATGGAAATAGATCAAATGTTTCTATCAGATAAGGTAGGGTGTTGTCAGAAGAACCATCGTTGACCACGATAATTTCAAATTGGGAGTAGGTAAGTTGAAGCAAAGAATGAACGGTGGCGCAAACAGTTTTTTCCTCGTTGTAGGAGGGAACGATAATGCTGACTGGAAATTCGAGACCTGAAAATACAATTGTCATTGGATCGGCTTTTCGTTGCTGGCGGTACCGCTTAATGGAAAATGCAGCGATGACGTTGAGTGCCAAATAGGAGAGATTTAACAGGATAAAATAAGACAGAAACAACCATGATCCCCATGTGATGACCCAGGAATTCATGAGGAAAACTCCTCTTCTGCGATGACCATCTTGAGTATACGGTTGGCTTTTGCGTCACTTTGTTTGTCGGTAAGTGTTTTGAGGAGCGTGATACCTCCTCCAGGCAAAATTAATAAGGTCTCTGCACTTCGATATCGTACCCACCAGGATTCGTCAGAGAGATGGGGGACGATGAGGTCGATTTCTTTTTTTGTTCCAATTCGTTGTAGGAGTAAAACGGCTTGAAGTCGTACTCTCCAATTAGCATGTTTAATAAATTGCTTAGCGATGGAGAGATGTTCTGGGGATTGAAGTATTTTTAAAGCGGTTTGAATAATTTCTGGATCTTGTTCTTTTTTAAGAAGTTCTAGGGACAGGTTTGTGGAGTTTGGACAGTGGCAGCGTTCGGCTAGATTTAATAATACAGCAACTCTTTTTTGCGGTGCTTTTTCGATACTACGCCTTAAGAATGGATCGAGCAGAGGGGTTGGAACCCCATTAAAAATATAATGGAGGTGAATCAAGGCCCAGTCTTTTCTGTGAATGACGGGCTCCATTAGATTTTCTAGGGCTGATTTTGGGTCAATTCGAATCATGGCCTGTGCAGCCACAATGCTAAGCGCGGAATTTTTGTTTTTTGCGAGTGATAATAACAGAGGTAAAGCTCGGGTTTCTTGCAAGTGTCCCAAGGCCTTGATGGCATCCATTTTATGACTTTTTGGGTAATTTTTTAAAATCTCAAGACAAGATTCCGAAACTTTAAGTTTTCGAGCTAAGGTGTTGAGTTGTTCTTGGCTCGTTCCTCTTAAGGTTTCTTGGTAGCGATTAAAAACATCGATAAAGTTGTGAACTTGATCTTTAGGTAGATGAGGAATGAAGTCAGGAATTCCCTCGAGGCAGGAGGCTAGGATGGGACGCCATGTTTCTAAAAAAATTTTATCGACGATAATTCGGCCTTTCCATAAGAAGCGTAATAAAAAAATGATCAAGAGCAGGACTAGGGAAAGTCCTAAGCTTGCCACTCCGGCCCAAAGGGCTACATCATCGAAATAATGTTCAAAAGAAAGCTTCATGGTTCGTTTATATTTTTTAAAACGAGTCGTTTGATCCTTGCGAGCAACTCTATAGGTTGAAAAGGCTTGGTCACGTAATCGTTCGCTCCCAACTCTAAAGCTCGAACGATGTCTTGTTCCTGAGATTTCGCCGTGAGCATGACGATGGGTATTTCTTTCCACTCTTGATCGTCTCGAACTTTGGCAACAATTTGATAACCATCTTGGTAAGGCAGCATGATATCCAATAATATGAGATGGGGTGGGGCATGGGAGCCGATGTATTCAAAGGCTTGATGGCCATCTTCGAGCAAAGTGGCGTCCCATTTTTCTCTTTCGAATAAAAATTTCAATAAGAAGGCTATCTCAGGGTCGTCTTCGACGACTAATACCTTGATGGGTTTACTGTTTTCCTGGGTGTTCATGTTTTTTCACTTCCTCTGAAAGTAGGGCGATGTTGTAAGGAGAAGAAGAAAGAATTCGCTCAAATGTCTTGGTAAATGTTTCTTGGGAGTCGTGTTGTCTTATGAGAAGAAAGGCTAGTCTTTCTTGGTCTTTTTCATAAGAGTTTGAGGATGAAAAAAAGACGATAGGTGTCGGATCTCCGTTTTTTTTGCGAGTCAAAGATAGAAAATCGTCGTCATCTCCCTCGGTCAAATCCAAATCTAACATCACAACATCAAAATCTTCCTTCGTAAGGCGTTTTTTGGCCTCTGCTGTAGTGATGGTTTGTACCAGGTCAATTTCGTGAATCGATGTTGGAGGTAATTGTTTAAAAGCGGATTTTTCTTGAACGCTTAAGATCCTAAGATTTTTTTTGAAAGATTTTATGGGACGTTGTTCAAGCGTTTTTTTGAGTTGGTGAGGGTCGATGGGTTTTTCGAACCAATCAAGAATGTTTAAGCCTTGCCCTTGAAAGTAAAACTTGTTGGGATCTTTTTCATCGTATTTTGCAACGCCGCTCATGCCGACGATCGGAATTTTATTTCCTTTGGGATGATTACGGATTTTATGGATAAGTTCTCCTCCTTTGATATCAATCGTTCTTAGATCGATAAAAACAGCCTGATAATTATTCTCTTCTATTTTTTCTAGGGCTTGTTCTTCGGAGAAACAAAATTCAGCTTCTATGGTCGTTTTCTGAATGATTTTGAAAATAGCCAAGGCCATTTCTGGGTCATTTTCATAGATAAGAACTTTTCGATGTTTATCATCAGGTTCATCGATGGGGATGGAGTGATACTGTGGAACAAGGAAATAGAAAGTGGTTCCGTGGTTTCGGCTATGGTAGTGAATTTCACCCCCATGTTTTTCGACAATTGATTTTGAAATGCTGAGTCCCAGGCCCGTACCTCCTTTAAGTCGAGTATCAGAAGAGTCAGCTTGTGAAAATTTGAGAAAAATCTTTTTCCGAAAATTTTCGGGAATGCCTGTTCCTTGGTCTTGAACGCTGATAAGTATTTTATTATTTAAAGAAAATGATCTGATCTTAACCATGCCTCCTTTTGGAGAATATTTGGCTGCGTTGGAAATGAGGTTTGTCAGTACTTGGGTGAGTCTGTCTTTGTCTCCTTCGATTTGTAAGGAAGGGTCCTCTGAATCATACTTAAAATGCACATGATACTGGGATTGAAGGGCTTGGTTTGCCCCTAGGGTTTCTTCAACCCATTGACTCACCGGGATAGGTTTGAAATGAAAAGTCATTTTCCCTGATTCTATTTTTTCTATATCGAGAATATCGTTGATGAGCCTTACAAGTCGTTCACAATTGTTGATAGCGATATCGAAAAGAATCTTCAAATTGGGGGATAGGGTTTTTTCCATGTCACCTATGATCAATCCTAAGGATCCTCGAATCGAAGTGAGGGGTGTGCGGAGTTCATGACTTACGGTGGAGATAAACTCATTTTTCATCTGTTCGATTTTTTTTCTTTCGCTGATATCGGTTAAAATTCCGCACAGTGCATAGGGGTGCCCTTGATTGTCTAATAAGGGAAAATGCCAGGAAAGAAAGGTGTGTTGTTCTTCTGCTAGGGTGATGATTTCTTCAAATTGGATGGGTTCTGCCTTCTCCAAGATAAACTTATCATGGTCATAAAAAATTTGAGCTTGTTCCTCGGGGAGAATATCAAAAACTGTTTTTCCTTTGATTTGTTCTGATTTGACCTCAAAGATTTTTTCGTACTTCTTGTTTACCATGAGGTATCTACCTTCAATGTCTTGAAGGTAGATGGCTGTTGGACTATTCTCCAAAATAGATTTCAATCTTTCTTCGCTTTCTTTGAGCTTATTTTCCATCTCTTTAATTTCGGTGATATCTCTCCCAATGTAAGAACTTCCGATAATTTGTCCTTCTTCGTTTTTAAAAGTTGAGATGGTTAGGGCGATATCCCTCGTCTCTCCGGTTTTTCGAACGCCTTTTATTTCGTAGTGAATGACGTTCTCGCCTTGATGGACGATATTCAAAAGTTTATTGAGCTTACGGTGAAATTCTTTTGGAAAGAGCAAGGAAATGGACTTTCCTAAAAGTTCTTCTTTTGAAAATCCTGAAATGTGTTCTGCACCCTTGTTCCAGCTCGTAATATTTCCTTCTTTGTTTAAAGTTAAAACCATATCCTCCGTGTTCTCTACAATGGTGCTCATTCTCTCTTTAAATTCCTGATCTTTAATAGTTTGGGTGATGTCTCTTCCGGTGGCATAAAGAAAGTTATCTCCAGGTCGCAAGGCTGGACAGTTCCATTCGATGATCTTATAAGAACCGTCCCGGCATAAAAGTCGATTTCGGGTTCTGACAGAATCTGTGCCAAGTAGTTTTTCTTTCATCTTAAGTTTCATTTTTTCTTGGTCTTCGGGATGCATGATTTCTATTAGGCTTCTTCCGAGGAGCTCTTGAGTTTTCCATCCTAATATATTTTCGAAAGCTTTATTCAATTTCACTTGGCAACCGTCCAAGGTAGAGATGCTCATGAGATCGAAGCTTGAGTTGAAGAATGAGTCGAGTTCATTTTTTAGAGCGTGACGTTTGAGATCGGACTGGTAAGCTAGCTTTGCAGTGATGCTTACAAAAATAACCAGGAGAAAGATGCTTCCGATAGTGAAGGTGATGAGTCCGATCTCAGATTCGTAAAAGTCATATTTCTCCCCGTAATATCGAAATAAACCCAGCACGACGGGAATGAGCACGATGCCTGGAATTAGCCTTCGATACATGGAGCCTGTAGAAGTTTTGCTCAATAAAATGTGGATAAACAGGGTGCGAGGTTGGCAAAACAATATTCCGATGCCAAGAATGATAAAGGCAAAAGTGGTATGGAGAGCCAATGCGGTAAAACTGATCAGTTTTTGGAAGTCTGCATTTTTTAAGATGTACCCTGTAAGAAAAATTAACGAAGTGGAGACAATGATTCCTGATAATAAACCGGGAAGCATAGACTTTTTGAGAAATTGAGAAAGTAAGAGAGCTAGGCTGCTCAGAATAAAGCAGCAGGCACTTACTATGGACATGCGCCAGGAAAACTCTCCTTTTGCCAAGAAGTTTTCAGCGTAAAGAATAAAACGATCAACCCCCCATCTGCCGTCTAAGAGGTGATGGCTTAAACTGATCAAAGCAATAAGCAGGGTTAGGATTGCGGGCAGGTAGACCCACCAACGTTGGGCAGAAGAGAGCTCGTCTTTTGCGAGATACCTTAGGGCGATTCCAGAAAGTAAAAAACAGAGGGCCGTGCTGAATCTCATGCTGACGTAGCCCTCAAAAACCTGTTTTAGAAAGCGAATATCGAATATCCAGCCGAGGATGACGCCCATGGCAATACCCATGAGAAGATAGGCCAAATACGGCGCCCATCGACGCAAGTTATATTCCGGCTGAGAAACAGGAATCGCTACCATGGTGCCCCGCATCCTTTGCCCCTTACCCGGATACAAGTGCGCCCTTGAGAATTATAGGTACTTCTTTTAAATAGGCAAAGAACTGAAAAAATAGAACTCGTTTAAGGGAAAGTGACGGCGTATTCTATGGATTTTCGTCTGTTAAACTTCATTTCTCACCCTCTTCGCTTTTTCTTGCTTTTGTCTGTTTTCTTTTTTCCGCTTTCTTTGAGGGCTCGAGATCAGCCTTTGGGGGCTTACGGACAAGGGGGGGCGCTTCATTCCTACGAACAGGCCCAGACCTTGATTCAGGAAGAAAAATTTTCTGAAGCAGAGGCTGTTTTGTTACCTTTGCTTGAGTCTCACCCAGAAAATACCGATTGGAAGAATACCCTCTGTGCACTGTATCGTTGGCAACAAAAGTGGGAGGCTAGCGAGGCCTGCTATCGAGAGGTATTGGCGCGGGATGCTAAAAATACCGACGCCCTCAATGGGCTGGGACACCTTGAGCGCAGTCAAGGAAATAAGCAGGTTAGTCGCCAACGTTTTCAGGAGGTTCTGCAGGTTGATCCCGATAACTACGAGGCCTTGCAGGGGCTCAATCAACTCGAATTTCTTCCGGATGAGGCTCCAACACGTTTCAGGATAGACGTGGGAGGTTTAGCGGAGGCTTATAACTTTTTTTCGGACGCCACTGGGGCTTATTTTCAAATCGTTTATAAGCAACCTAAGAAATATTTCGTTTTGGGGCGTTTCGATTATTTAGATAAATTCGACGATAAAAGTTATTCCTCCACCTTGGGTGGGGGATATTTCGTTCACCCTCGTATTCTCTTAAGTGATCAAATCGCTTTTGCTCCCACGGCCGTCGTAGTGCCTCAGTTTTCTAACTTATTTGAGATTTCGGGTGAGGCCCCCCATGGTTTAAACCCTTATTTACGTTATAACTATCGACACTACTCTGTGGCCAACGTTCATATGTTAACTCCTGGGATGAGCTGGTACTTCAACTCTTGGGGGGTGTGGGATGTCAATTACACTATGACGGCCCAAACCCTGGAGGGCGTTTCAGGTATACCGGTGAACAACTCTTTTTCGACCCGTCTGACTTTTATTCCCCTCGAAGATCGATTTACCCTGTACGTTTGGTATGCTCGCAACGAAGAGAGCTTTGATGCGGGTAATCCAGTCAATCCTTTAGGGAGCTTTACTGCTCAAGTCGTTGGGGGTGGATTTGAATGGGTGATGGTGAAAAATATCGGACTCAAATTTGATCCCTCTTATGAAAATCGTAACAATGGGCAGACCGTTCACACCTACCTGGCGGGCCTATTTTATCGTTGGTAATCGAGTCTAGTTAGGTATGGAGGTGGGCTCTGCTTTTTAAAGCAAGCAAACTTCCATACATTGCGAAGACTATTTTCTTGACCTGTTCTTTTATTGGGCCTAGGGGCTAACTTATTTAAATTTAAGGCTTTTATGCAAGACTCTCCTTATTACGAACAAAGATTAGCAAAGCTGAAACGTCTGAGTGAATTGGGTGAAGCCCCCTTTCCCAACGATTTGAGAGTTTCCCATACTTCCCGGGAAATTCTTGAAAATTTTTCCGATAGCTCTGAGGGAGATTTAAGCGCGCAGCCCGTAGAGGTTTGTCTGTGTGGGCGTGTGATGTTTTTGCGTTCCTTCGGGAAGGCAGCCTTTGCAAAGCTGAAAGATCGAGAAGGAAAGATTCAGGCTTATGTTAAAAAAGGGGAGGTGAGCGACCGGGAATTTGAAGTATTTCAGTTGGTTGAGGTTGGGGATTTTCTTTGGGTCAAAGGCTTCTTATTTCGCACCAAGACCGGAGAACTGAGTATCCATGTGCAATCCTTGCGGGTTGCTGTGAAATCTTTACAATCTCTTCCCGAAAAATTTCATGGTCTGACCGATAAAGAATTGCGCTATCGGCAGCGATATCTTGACTTGATCATGAATGAAGAAGTGCATGGTGTTTTTCTCAGGCGTTCTCAAACGGTGCAAAAAATTCGTCAGTTTTTTACAGAACGTCGTTTCGTAGAAGTGGAAACCCCCATGATGCAGCCTATCCCAGGGGGGGCAGCTGCCAAACCTTTTGTGACTCATCACAATGCTCTGAGTATGGATCTATATTTGCGCATCGCTCCCGAGCTTTATCTGAAGCGTTTGGTGGTTGGGGGTATTGAGCGCGTCTTCGAAATCAACCGAAATTTTAGAAACGAGGGCATCAGCATCCAGCACAATCCCGAGTTCACCATGTTGGAGTTTTATTGGGCCTATGCGGACTACGAAGATTTGATGAATTTAACGGAAGAACTTTTGGAGTCTTTGGCTCGAGAAGTTACAGGGAGCGAGCAACTGAATTATCAGGGAGAGCTTCTGTCTTTGGCTAAACCATTTCGTAGAATGACGCTGAAAGAGTCTCTGGTACAAGTCGGAGGTTTAAGTTCTGAGGTGTTAACTTCTCGTGAGGCTGCCTTGGCCGAGGCCAAGCGCTTGGGCATTGCCTTGAAAAAAGAAAAAGAGGGTTTGGGAGCCATATTGACGGAGATCTTTGAAGAGGTGGTGGAATCCAAGCTGATCCAGCCCACCTTCATTACGCACTATCCCACCGAGGTTTCTCCTTTGTCGCGTCGCAATGCCTTAGATCCCGAGGTGACCGATCGTTTCGAATTATTTATCTACGGTCGTGAAATCGCCAATGGCTTTAGCGAGTTGAACGATCCTCTCGATCAGCGCGAACGCTTTCTTAAACAGGTTAGTGCCCGCGAGGCGGGTGATGAAGAAGCCATGTATCTAGACCAAGATTTTCTGACGGCCTTGGAATACGGTATGCCTCCCACAGCGGGAGAGGGCATCGGAATTGATCGTTTGGTGATGCTGCTAACCGATCAGGCTTCCATCCGCGATGTCGTATTGTTTCCCCATATGAGGCAAAAGGAAGACGTTTGAATCTCTCAACCTTTCTTGCCGTAAAGTTTCTTTATGGGAAAAGACGCGGGGGTTTGATCAATGGTCTGACAGTCATCGCTTTTCTCGGGGTCGTGCTTTCGGTCATGGCCTTGGTTCTGGTCAGTGCTGTGATGATGGGTTTTAAACAAGATCTGCAAGATAAGATCTTGGGTTTTTCTGCACATGTCACTGTGACCCTCAAAAAGGGTCAGGATTGGCGGAGTTTTTCTAACAATTTGCAGTCGCAACAAAGGCTGAGTTTTTGGTCGCCTTATCAAGAAGGCGAGGCCGTCATTCGTACGATGGAGTCCGAAACCTTGGGTGTCAAGGTTCGAGGTATTGAGGCCGACTTTCCATTTTCTCCAAAAAACTTTGAGGTGAATTTCATCGATGGTGAGGATGCCCATTCCTTAATCCCGCGGGAAGGGGCCTTGCCCGCTATTTTATTGGGAGCGGAGTTGGCTCACGAGCTGGCGATTGTCCCCGTGCTTTCCGAACAAGTCGAATTACTTTATCCCTTTGGGGAGGTGGGGCCGACGGGAGAGATGTTGCCTCAGGTGAGGGCCTATCGCGTGGTGGGGACCTTTCGTTCGGGTTATTACGATTACGACAGTAAGTTTGCCTTGGTTGATTTTTCAGAGGCTCGGGCCCTCTTTGGCGATACGGTTCCGGTGCGTCTTGGGCTTTATCTGAAGAATCCTCAGCGAGTGGAAGAGGTGGTTGCTTCCTTGAGTGGGTCCTCTGGAGTGGAGTCTATTTCTCCTTGGCAAGAGGTTCATGCCCGTTTGTTTTCGGCCCTCAAGTTGGAGCGAATTGGCATGGGTTTGGTTTTGGGTTTGATGTTGATTCTTTCAACTTTCAATACCGTCTCTCTGTTTATGATGGTGGTTTATGAAAGACGTCAAGAGATTGCCGTGTTGAGAGCCTTGGGAATGTCGGAGCGATCCATTAGCGCTATTTTTTTACGGGCAGGGGCGGGGTTGGGAATTTTAGGGGGGGGCTTGGGCGTGTCTTTGGGCGCTTTGACGGCTTGGGCTTTAAAAACTTCCCGCCTACCTTTACCTGCGCCTTACTATTTAGATTCTCTGCCTGTGGTAGTTCATGAAGCTTGGTTGTTGATTGCTTTATTGCTTGCCCCCACGCTCTGCGTGTTGGCGACCGTGTGGCCAAGTCGGGAGGGGCGTCGACTGAATTTGGTGGAGGCCTTGCGCCATGAGTAAGACACGGGGGCTACCATGAGTTGGGTTGCTTTTTTGAGTCGCCGTTTTACGGTTTCCGGAAAAATGGGTGGGGCCCGTTTAGTGAAAGGGTTGGCCATTATAGGAGTCGCCTTAGGGGTTGCTACGCTTTTTATTACCCAAGCGGTGCTAGGAGGGATGGAGCAGCTTTTTCACAAAACCATTCTGGGTTTTAATGCCCATTTGGTGGTGCTTCACCGCGGGGGTATTTCCGATCCCGATTTTTTAAACCAGCGTTTGCATCAGACCTTTCCCGAACAGCTGGGGCCTGGAACTCCCTTTCTTTATCGGGAGGGATTGTTGGTAAGTCAGGGCCGGGTCAAGGGTGCGGTGTTGAAGGGGGTGGACCCGGAAACTTTTTCTCAGGTTTATACCGTAAAATTGAGTCGTTTTATGGAGCCCGATGTTCCGGCTACTCTGGGGCAATTGCTTACAGCCAAGGATGCTATTCCCCTGGTTTTGGGAAAAGATCTGGTGCGTGATTTGGGACTTGGGCCCGAAAAAAATAGAATCAAGGTCTTTCTTCCTCGTGAATCCCGTGAAGCCGATAAAATCGGACCAAAAGACTTTCAGGAATTCCAAGTGACAGGGGTTTTTGAAACTGGGATGCGGGAGTTTGATCAGGCCTATGCTTTTGTCGATTTGGCAACGCTTCGCGGGTTGGAGTCTCTTCATTCCGATCCGCTGGAGGTTGCTATCACGGGACTTGAGTATCGACTGAAGGATCCCGAACAAGGTGAAACCCTGGCAAAACAACTTTCGTACTTTTTGGGATTGGGTTACGAGGTGATTCCCTGGCAAAAATTAAATGGTCCTTTGTTTACGGCCCTACGTTATGAGAGGGCCTTGTTTTTTGTGGTGATCTCCATGGTGGTGGCGGTGGCGGCCTTCAATATCGTGGGCGTCTTGTGGTTGATGGTCATGGGAAAGTCACGGGAGATTTCCATTTTGAGGGTATTGGGGGCCCCCTACGGTTCTATCAAATCGTTGTTTCGTCGGCAGGGTATGAAAATCGCCTTTTGGGGTTGTGTGCTAGGCCTGAGCTTGGGGGGAGGGCTGGGACTTTTTTTACAGCACACGACCTTTTTTAAGCTTCCCAAAGAAGTTTATTTGGTTGAAGAGCTTCCCGTGGAGTTGAGCTGGGGGGTGGCCGCGAGTGTGGTTTTGGGAAGTTTATGCATTGCCTATCTGGCGGTTCGTTTTGCGGTTTGGAGGCTTAACCGCAACCCCCTCGATTTATAGACAGTAGTTAAGCGTTTTGGGGGAGTTGCCATGGAGCTTTGCGTGCCCGTTGGCCAAAAAAGGTAGTTCATGATTCGTGCTCTAAATTTGCATAAGACCTATGAGAGCGACCACCGGCCTTTGGAAGTATTACGTGGCGTTAATCTCGAAATTCAGTCTGGAGAAAAACTCGCTATTCTTGGGGCTTCAGGGTCGGGAAAGTCAACGCTCTTGCACCTTTTGGGAACCCTAGATCGCCCCAGCTCAGGTCAGGTTTTTTACGGGGATCAAGATGTCTTTGCCTTGGGAGAGCGGGATCTCAGCCGTTTTAGGAATCAGAGCATAGGCTTCGTTTTTCAGTT
>DALYDW010000048.1:0-13299 GCA_031972915.1 bacterium | reverse complement strand
TCTCCGTCTTTTTGGCTGTTGTTGCACTGAGAAGCACAATTGTCACAGGCATCACCGATGCCATCGTTATCGACATCAGCCTGTGTGGGATTAAGCACATTGACACAGTTATCGACCGAATCCTGCACTCCATCGTGATCGGCATCGAAGTTTTTACCCGCTAAGCCAAGACCCGCATTTCCTTGCTCACAAGCATTACCAATATTGTCTTGATCGTCGTCGAGTTGGTTAGAATTTTTTACTTCGGGGCAATTGTCGCAAACATCTCCCACACCATCAAAATCGACGTCCATTTGCAGGTGGCTCATATGGTCTTTAAAAGGGCTGGGATTGGGAACAAGAGGGCAATTGTCGCAAGCATCGCCATGACCATCGGAGTCGGTGTCTTTTTGATCTGGATTTTTGACGAGCTTACAGTTGTCGTCGGCGTCTTTGATGAGATCTTTGTCGGCATCGTCGACATAATGCTGCCCACCTTCGGGATCTTGTCCGGGAACAGGAGGTGGACAATCATCACCCTGACAGGGGGGAGCCAATTCCATACCATCCATGGTTCCGATAGGATCGGGGTCAACGGCAAAAGCGGTCCCGCTGATACCAAGCAACATCATTGAAATAATAATTTTTTTCATAAACACTTCCTTTTTCCTTAACCCTTTTCGTGGAACCCATGAGCAAAACACCAACAGGCTTAAGCGGGGTTATCGGTGTGCGTTGTTCATAAATTGCTATTTTTTAAAGAAAAACCCACAAAACCACACTCGTTTATTGGACAGGGAAGTAATCAAAAAAACAACTCCCTTTCTCCAGGGTACGCCCATCGCCAAACTTAGTTAAAAAAACTAAATAGAATAAACACCTTGCCGACTTCACCCCTTCGCTTCTAGCCTAAAAACATGACACGACTTGCCCAAATCGTCCGAGCTCTTCCTCAAAACTTCACAGGAGTCTCCGAGTCATTTTTTTACGCCAAAACCGATTCTACCCAGGATCTCGCCAAGCACGCCGCCCAACGCGGAGCCCCTACCGGCTCGCTCTGGGTGGCGGATGCCCAAATCCGGGGCCGAGGGCGTCAAAGCCGAAACTGGTCCTCTCCGAATGGCTTGGGCCTATATTTTTCTCTGTTACTACGCCCTGCGCTTCCCTTGGCACAGTGGCCTTTAGTTTCCTTGGCTGCCGGACTCGGCTTACAGCGCACTTTAGAGCGTTTGGGAGTAGCGCCCATTTTGCTCAAATGGCCCAACGACCTTTGGTTTCAGCAAAAAAAAATCGCTGGCATTCTTGCGGAACTCCTCCTGCCCCCCTCTCCAATCCCGCCTTGCATCGTCTTAGGCGTGGGTTTGAACGTTCATCAACAACCTGAAGATTTTCCCGCTGAACTTCGAGACAAAGCGGCCTCCCTCGCCCAGCTCCACCCCCATCCTTGGGACCGAGCCGATTTGCTACAAAATCTCCTTCCAGAAATTTTTCATGCCGTTGAATTTCTGGTGGAACGAGGCGCCGAAGACCTGATACGAGCATGGGAACAAGCCTCGGGCACCTTGGGTCACCGAGCCCAAATCATCGAAGAGCCCGAAAACCCCTCGGGTCGTATCCTCGGCCTAAGTCCCGAAGGCTACCTCCGCCTTCAATTAGATTCCGGAGAGGTGCGGCATTTTATGGCCGAGGACGTCTCCCTAATATTCGAAGCCAAAGAAAAGAAGAAAGGCCCCGTATGCTCTTAGCCGTCGACGTAGGAAACACCAATATGCTGGTGGGGGTTTATGAAAACGACAAGCTGCTTCACCACTGGCGTTTAGAAACTAAAAAAGAACGCACCGCCGACGAATTTGGAATTTTCTTCAAAGAATTGTTTCAATTCGCAGGACTCAAGACACAAGATGTCGAGACCATCATGATTTCCAATGTGGTTCCTCCCATGGAATTTAATCTGGAAAGGATGTGCGAGCGTTATTTCAATTTACGCCCACGGTTTATCACTCCAGCCATGGCGGCCCCCATCAAAATAGGATTGATTCATCCCGAAGAAGTAGGAGCAGACCGTATCGTCAACGTCGTTGCCGGAGTCAAAAAATTTGGAGCTCCACTCATCATCGTCGATTTTGGCACGGCCACAACCTTCGACTATGTCAGTGCCTCAAAGGTCTACAAAGGGGGATGTATCGCTCCGGGCATCGCCATTTCCAACGAGGCACTCTATCAACGGGCCTCCAAACTTCCCCGGGTAGAAATACGTAAACCCAATCGCATCGTGGGACGCAGTACCATCGAAAGCATTCAGGCCGGAATCTTTTACGGGTATATCGGAATGGTGGACGGCATCGTCCGGGGCATTCAACAAGAAGAAAAAAATCAATGCCCGGTCATCGCCACGGGAGGCTTTTTAAGCCTGATCACTCAAGCAAGCAAAACCATCACTCAAGTGGATCCCTTTCTCACACTCGATGGCTTAAGAATACTGCATGAACAAAATCAAAAGAGCGGTGCAAAAAAGAAAAAAAGAAAGCCTTAAGCCCCTGCCTCCATGGTTGTCCTCTCACAGGCAACACAACAAAAAACCCGAGCCATCCCTGCAGACGACTCGGGTATTTAATTTTTTAAAAATGAGACGGAAACTTAATTGCCATTACCCGTGGAGTCTTCGGCTGATACCACAGGGATCCGATGAAACTGGGTTGAGGTTTGGACAATCAAAGCTCCGGACTCCACCCGGGCAGTCACCGGGCTCTGGGAATCTGCGCCACTAGCTACTTGCTTGATGGGACCACGGTCTCCCACGCTTACGCCCAAGGTGTCGTCATCTGCCAACCACAAGGTGGTCGCAAACACCTCACCTGCCTCATTGGGCTTACTCACTACAAAAACCCGGCGAGAATCGTTGGGATCAGTCACGACTGCGGCAACGGCGGGATATACCCCATCGGAAGAGGCAAGAGCCTCGTCGTTAAACACCCCAAAAAACTCCACCCACTCGGTTTCTAAATTGACCAAGGCTACTTGCCCCGACCCATTGGCAGACCCAACCAAGGCATGAGCCTCACCGTCGAGAGTCGTCAAGGCGACACCACGCTGATCTGTGGCACGAAACACATTGGAAGCGCTGACATTCAAGGGAATTTCGTAAACGGCTGTCGTAGCAGGATCCACCACGAAAATTTTGCTATCGCTATGGGACACCCCTTGCTCATTGACTAAGCCCTGGGCAACAACCACTAATTGTCCCGCTAAATTTCCCTGCTCAATGACAGCCATGCCCGCAGGGTTGTACCCACCCGAAAGTACAATGGCGTTGCTGGGCTCGTTCGTCATGGCATCCACTAACTCGCCAGCCTCGACGCCCAAAGGCTCGAGAGCTCCATTGGAAAAACCATGAATCGTGATCGGCAGATAATCAACGACCGACCGAGCTTGTTCTGCAGGATGCTCCTCGTTCCAGGCAGCCACAGTACTATTCAGAACCAAATTAGCATTCAAAGTCCAAAGGGCATCACCCGCGCGCACCACATCGACCGCATTGTTAGGAAAAAAAGCCTTCACCAAAGACTGTGTCTCCCCTTCGATCAAATTGTGATTTGAAGAAGGCACGCCCTGGGGTGGAAAGGAAAATAAAAGCGGCGCATGGTGTACCGTCTGTTGGACAACACCATTGATATTAATGATACGAAGACCTGAAACAGCAGAATGGGGGCGGTAATTACCACCCACGCCCGACGGAATCGCCTCGGTCGCAAGATACTTTTCGGGAGATTCGGCGGAGGCCATGGTCACCACGTAACGTCCCGTTTCAGGAGCCACCAAACTCGTATTTTTTACGGGAACCGACACCACCCCTCCCCCTACACTGACCTCAATGTAGGAAGACTCTCCTATGGAGTAAGCATCCACCTCACCCGTCGTAGGATCCACTTGCTCTAAAAGTCGCGCACCGGTCTCCCCTTCGCTGACTACGCTATCGCCACAAAGGGCCATCACCGAATCCACCAAAGCCGCTGCCGCCATATCGGCAGGAACAGAACAGTCGCTCCCCGCAAAATCCTGCCGAGGAGTACCCAAACCATCCTCAGGCGTCGGCTGAGGATCGGGATTCTCGGGATCGGAATTTTCAGGACCATTTTCTGGGGCGTCTTGCACCCCTTGATTAGCGCAACCCGTGGTGGCGGCAAGAATACCCAAAGGCCCCCAAGCTAACACACTACCCAGACCCCCTGACTTTGCCTGGGGAACCTGAGAAAAGTTATTCGCCACAAACTGACTTCGAAGGGATTCTACTCGACCCCGCTGATACTCGGCTAACATTCTCTCTTTTTGTCCATCGTTTGTTGCTGAGGAAGGACTTTCGCACATTTCCGGGGTGGAGAGATCTTCGCACACACCGGCCTCTTCGTTGTACGAAGGACTTTGACAAACTAAGTTGGAATTGAAGCGAATAGGGGGATTCATAACAAGGACTACCTCCAAAAAATGAACACAAAACTCAATTAACCGCTCAAACCCTTTACACCTGTCGACCCAGCCTCGAAAGGCCCTAGCACCAAAGAAGACTCGGCACTAATGTTTCTTGCTATCGGATCCTCAGCACTAAAGTTGCTGACAATAAATCAAAGATTCTCCTCCAAAACCCGCCTTAACCCCCTGGTGCCCCTTTTTTAAAACCAGAAACTTTTCATAGGAAATCCAATAGCTTAAAAAAAGATTTTCCTAAAACTCTCCTAGTCCCGTAAAATTTCCCAGCGGAGTTGAATTTTTCAGAACCCTGAATCTGTAGACACCAAGCATTCCGCTCGGCTGGGGGTCCTACAAACCTCCAGCCCGTTTTTATTTTCTTTCTCTTTTCACTCCCTTGACTTTCTCCGAATGCCCATTTGACATCCACAAGAGCGCTCCCTTATCCTGGGTCTGAACTTTTCTCAAAAAAGACTCGAGCTTAGGCCTTTCTCACTTATTTTTTCCTGGGAGGAAATAAATATGGAAGTTCGACGCCTGCTTCAGGTTCTGGGATTCACCTCTCTGTTCTGTCTTCTTTTCACCCTACCAAGCCAAGCCGCTACCCTCCGGCCCAACGTTACTACCGACGGATTTAACGTGGACGGACAATGCACGCTTCGCGACGCTGTGGAATCGGTGAATGTAGGAACTTATTCCGGAGGATGCGCCGACTTCTCTGAAGGGACCCTGGGAGAAAGCGATAGCATCTACCTGCAAGTGGGAACCTATGTACTCAGCCTAGATGGCCCTGAAGAAGATGCCAATCAAACAGGGGACCTAGATATCTTGGCCCCCGTCATTATTTTGGGAAGCGGTCCAACGAACACAATACTCACCCAAAGCTTTTCTTCGGGAATGGAAGACCGTCTCATCGATGTTTTCCCCTCGGAATTCCCCCTAGAACTCAGTCCCTCGGGGGGCTCCAGCCTTGAGGTTCAGGTCGCCTTGGTACTCTTTAGTATTCAAGGGGGGGGAGGTGAAAACTTCACGGTAGGGGGCGGTATCCGTAGCGGTTTTTCGGGGGGAATCTTAGCCCTGCAAAGTATGCTCCTTAGCGGAAACAGAGCCTTTGTTGGCGGAGGTATCTTCAACATCGGAGCCATGGCCATCAACCTTAGCAATCTGAGTGGTAACCAGGCCTTCCAGGGTGGCGCCCTTTCGCAATTCGGTTTAGCTCTGATTGATGACAGCACAATCGACAGCAACATTGCTTACGATGGAGGTGGAATTCATACCAATTATGGATCCTCCATCACTACCACCATCATCACTAATTCAACAATCAGCCGCAACCAAGCCAACTATACTGACTATGCTCCCTCCGTACCGCTCTTTACAGGAACCGGAGGCGGAATTTCTCATGATATTTCTACTTTGCTACTCGTAATCAATTCGACAATTAGCTCAAATCAAGCCACCTTGTTGGGTGGAGGCGTCTTCAACGGCTTTTCTTTGAGTGAAGGAGGAGAACTCGAAGGCAATGCCGTGGTGCAACCCCGTTTCACCAACATTTACTTTAATAGCACCATTGCCAATAACCAGGTCACCGACGCAAATGGAGCAGGAGGCGGAATTTACGTCCCCGAGAGCTTAGTTGAGGGCAATGCGGTTGTGACCTTTCCCTTTCCCACCCTATTCAATTCTCTCATAGCGCAAAACACAGCCTCCATCGGCCCAGATTGCGCTCCTATAATTTTCTCGGGAGGATTTAATTTACTGGGGACCTCTCAGGATTGCACCCTCACTCCCATCAATCCCGAATTGCCTGATCAAAGCGATGTAGCCGACGCAGGCTTAAGCGCCTTACAAGACAATGGAGGCCCCACAGAAACCCATGGTCTACTCTCCGGAAGTCCTGCCATCGACATGGGCAACGATTTACCTGATACGGGATGCCAAGCTCCTGACATAGAAACACTCATTAGCAGCCTAGGAACCGAAGTCGTATTGATCCCCTTAACCGAGGACCAACGCTCCTTCGCGCGCCCCATCGCCGTGCTCAACCCCGACACCCCCCGTTGTGATGTGGGAGCTTACGAATTTCAAACCTTTGGTTTTACCGTCACCAAAGACGATGGTTTGGGCGGTTCTCCCGTTTTTGAAGGGGAAAGCTTTACCTACACCATCAACATCACCAACAATGGTCCTGGGGATGCCACCGATGTCGTGCTGAGCGATCCCTTACCAGAAAACGTCTCCTACGTCTCGGCCAACACCATCTCCGGTCCTTGCACCGAATCGGCTGGCAGCGTCACTTGTGAATTGGGCAATCTTAAAGAAGGCGAAAGTGCCGTTGTCACAATTCGAGTCACGGCTGAAGAATTTGGCATGACAACCAACACCGTCACGGTCTCACTCAATAATCCGACCCAGCAAGCCTTGAGTCAAACTGCCCAAGTCACCACGGTCATTCTAGGCGGAGAGATCTTCGGTTCGGGATGCGCCTTGCAACGCAGCCCCGCCCATGGAGCCGTGCTCCAAAGCTTGTGGGTCGCGCTCGGTATTTTGGGGCTGCTAACACTTCGAGGGAAAAAGGCGAAATAAAGCCATCATCTGAAATCCTAGGTCTCAAAAAAGCCCGCGATGGACTCATCGTTCTAACTACGAAAACATCGCGGGCCTTTTTTATGCTGATTTTCAAAGCCAGTGCCAAAAAATATCGGAAGTCCCAAATTGAATAAACAGTAAAAGACTCGAAACAAATCAAAAACCTGTAAAAAACAAACCCAGTCCACTACCGAAAAACAAAGCCTCACTTTGGCCATCTCTGCCTAAGTCGGAGAAAAAAATTTTTTTTTTAAATTGCCTGAAAAACTTCAAAAAAGATTTGGGGAAATTCTCACAAATCACTAGTAAGCCCCATGCGGTTTTCTGGATTTTTTCTTGGAATATTTTGCATTCTGTCTTGGGCACAAGCCTCGGCCCTCGACGCTCCCCAAGGCTTAGGCGCCGTCGCCACTCAGCACCCCTTGGCGACCCAAGCCGCAACCCATATTTTGCTCAAAGGTGGAAACGCCGTCGATGCAGCCATCGCAGCAGCCCTCACCCTAGCTGTGGTCGAACCCCACAACTCTGGATTGGGGGCCGGGGGCATGGTCTTGCTTTGGGACAACCGAGAAAAAAAAACCCACGCCATCGACTTTCGAGAACGCGCTCCCTTAAAGGCCACACCCTTAATGTTCTCTTCCGAACAAGCTCCCTGGGAGGCATCCCAGGTCGGGCCTTGGGCCATCGCCGTGCCAGGCGAAGTTGCGGGACTTGGTTTTTTGCATCATCACTGGGGCAAGCTGCCGTGGAAAGACCTTTTTTCAGAGGCCATCCACTGGGCAGAACAGGGACATATTCCTTCTCTGCTGCTACAAAAAAAAATCGAGGAACGAAGCGATTGTCTGAGACGAGATTACCACACCTTTAAAATCTACCGCCCCTTTCTGGCCCCCTTACATCCTCCCAGCTCCCTCGGATTTAGTGATGTTCCCGTCCCAAGTCCCAATGCCACAGCCGAACCGCCTCGCCTCGTCCAAAGTCAATTGGCCGAAACTCTCAAAACCTTGAGAGACAAAGGCCCTCAAGAGTTTTATCTAGGTCTGCTCGCCCAACAATTGACTGAAGCCCTTCAAAACAAAGGGGCCATACTCCAAACGGAAGACTTTCAAGAATACCAAGTCATCGAAAGAGAACCGCTTTCAACCCAATTTTCATGGGGGACACTGTGGGGAATGCCTCTGCCGAGCTCGGGAGGCATTTCGGTGATTCGCGCACTCAATACCTTGGAGGCCCTCGAAAAAATCCAAGGAGAAGATTGGCAACGCTGGGCCTGGTTTGTTCCCTTGTTTCGAGGAATTTTCACTACGCGCAACCAAGAAATGGGAGATCCGGATTTTCTCCCTCCACTGCCGGTGCAACGTTGGGTCTCGAAAAACTTTGCCAAGGAAGAAGCAAAAAAAATCGCCAAATCCCTCGATGCACAAAAAAACTCTCCGGAGACAAGACCTCAGGTCGTCCCCCCCACCCAAGAACCCGCGCCGGGAGAAACCACCCATCTCTCTATCATGGATGGTGCCGGCAACGCGGTCTCCATGACCCTCACACTTAATCTCGCTTTTGGATCCTGTGTCACGGCGGGAGATACCGGCGTGCTCATGAACAACGAGATGGACGATTTCAGCACACAACCCGACAAACCCAACGCCTTTGGCCTGATACAAAGCAAACAAAACAACATCGCCCCAGGAAAACGCCCGCTTTCCAGCATGAGCCCAACCCTGGTCACACAAAATAAAGAAGCCCTCCTGGCCATAGGATCTCCGGGCGGACCACGCATCATCACCACAATCTTTCAAGTGCTCTACGGAATTTATTTTTTGCGACAAGATCTACGCAGCGCCCTCTCTAGCCCAAGACTTCACTATCAGGTCTATCCTCCAACGGTATTTCTCGAACACAACACCGCACAGTTTCAGCGCCGCACTCTCAAGGCCGAAGGCATTCCCTTCACTCCGGTGGCACCCTGGGGCAACGTCCAAGCCGTTCGCTACGACCCCGCCACTCGGCGTTTTTCAGCAGCCAGTGACCCGCGTGGCGAAGGCGCCGCAGAAGTTTTACCCTTGCAAGCACCTTCTGCAATTACGCCTGACACAACTAAGATTGAATAAGATAGACTCGATCGTGAACCCTCACCTTGTCTTGGATCGGAACGCCCACATGGGCTCCTTTTCCAACCTCACGGACATCCCTATGGTCGACTTGCATACTGCTGACTGTAATCTTAAGGTCAGTCGTATGCCCCTTGATGTGAATCTGGTCTCCTAATTTCAAGCGACCCGACTCCATATGGATACCGGCGATACCGAGGTGATTGTAGTAATGATCTACCTCACCAATGGGCTCTTCCCGAGAATTGACTGAACTGGATTCTTGAGCTTTTGATTTCCACAATTGACCCATAAACCCTCCTCGTTCCCTCATTGTAACGAAGAAGTTCCCCCTTCGACAAGAGCCCTTAAAGGCGCTGCCCCTGCCGATAAGCGGCCAACAGGGTTTCGGACCCTCCGGTATCCACAATCTCTCGGCATAGAGTTTCAGGACCTGTCTCCGAAGCCACTACGATAAAATCCGCGTCCTTGCCCGGAGCTAAACTTCCAATTCGATCGGCCAAGCCCAGAGCCTTGGCTCCTCCCCAAGTGGCCGCCCGCAATAAAACCTCGGCCATCCCGGAACGCTGATCTTCGGGAAGACTCGACAGCAAACATCGCAGCTCCTCCCAAAGATCGGCACCGCCTCCCCAAGCCCTTCCCAAGGTCCCAAAGGCGAAAGTAATGCCTTCTTGCAAAACCTTCTTGAGTGGAATCTCACCCAACTGTCGCTCACGAAAGGCGCATGGAGACCACAACAACATGGCGCCGTGATTTTTCACGAGAGCGATATCCGTAGGCCCCAAGTGTAAACCTCCCACCAAAACGGGACGCAATTTCAATAAGGCCATTTCGTGGAGATATTGAATAGGGGTCATCCGGTGGGGATAGGGGATCTTATCAGCCCATCCCGCCTCACGAAACAAGACCTCCGTAATTTCTCCCAAGGAATCGAAAAAAAACTCCATCTCGCTAAAACTCAGGCCCGCCACCAAATGAAAAGGTAAGTTTTGTTGCCTGGCGTGGTCAGCCACGATTTTTAAAAGATTCTTTGAAAGGGTATAAGCAGAGAAAGGCGCCAAGCCTGCCGTCATTCGCGGATGTTCTTGGTAAATAATTTCATCAACCAAGGCGAGAGCCTGCTCAAATTCTTCCTGAGCCCGGTTTCTCTGGATATTTTCAATTTCTGCCAAACAAACCAAACGTAAGCCCGATTGCTCATAAAGCGACATCACCGATCCATAGCGGCAAAGATCTCCAACGGTGGTGATACCCGCCGCACGTTGACGCTGCAAACCTTGTTGCACGGCCTTTTGCTGCTCAGAGATCGTTAAATTGGCCTTGTAACGACTGAGCTGCACCAGCCAATTCATTAACAACACTCGCCCTTGCTCAGTGCGACTGAATGGAAAATCATTTTTATCTAGCAAAGTGAGGGAGAGATCCGTGTGGGCATCGACCAACCCAGGCAACAAAGTGGCCTCACCCCAGTCCTCCACCTGAGCTTCGGCATAGCGCTGACGCAATTCTTCGGGACTTCCCACGGCGAGGATTTTTCCCTCCGCCACCACCATCGCCCCCGGACTTCTCAAGGGGTCGGAAAACGACAATAAATTTCTTGCCACATACAAGCGCATAGCAGCGCCCTCAACAACACTCATGACAACTCCAAAAACACTGTGGATTAAAAATCGAGGGGACCATTATCGATAAGACGTTTCCCCTGAACCCTCACCGCCAACAACAAACGCGCGGGCCCCGTCAATTGACGAAGCTCTTGCAAGTTCTCAGGATCGACCACCTGGGCGTACTCTACCTGGATGCCAACGACAGCCTGTAGTTGTTCGTAGACTTGCCGAAGAATTTTTTCAACGTCCCTCTCTCCCTGACTCACCTCTTGTTGAGCCAAGCGCAAGGCACTCGAAATTCGCAAAGCTGAGTGACGCTCCTCGGCGCTCAAATAAACATTGCGCGAACTCATGGCCAAGCCATCGGGGTCACGCCGAGTCTCTACTCCCACCACCTGCACAGGAAATTTTAGATCCTGTACGAGACGCTGGATGATCTTTAATTGCTGATAATCCTTCTCACCCATAAAGATCTGATCGGGCAAAACCATGAGCAACAACTTGGTCACCACCGTCGCCACACCACGAAAATGACCGGGACGAATGGGGCCCTCTAAACCTCGGGATAACTCGGTGACCACCACCGAAGTTTGATCACCAGGAGCATAAACCTCGGAAGCCTGAGGATGAAAAAACACGTCTACTCCGCGCCCCGCGGCCAATTGCCGATCTCGCGACAAATCTCGAGGATAGCTAGAAAAGTCTTCTCCTGGCCCAAACTGAGTGGGGTTGACAAAAACCGAAAGCACCACCCTATCGTTGGATTGTTTAGCTCTATCCACCAAACTCAAATGACCTTCGTGCAAATATCCCATCGTGGGAACAAAACCAACACGCTCACCAGCCCGGCTCCAACGTCGGGAAATCTCCTGCATCTCCGCAATGGATTCGATATCCTGCATAACTCACCTCACTCCTCAAAACTCCGAAAGAGAAAGTAACACAAAAAACTAAAAGATGTCGTTCATCGGCCTAAAAACTCGCCCATCGACAACTCACCCCATACCCACAACAGAAGTGCCAAATTTTTCATCGCAGGAAAAGCGACAAGTCTTTGGCTACCTTCAAAGCCAAAGATATTCTTTCAAAGACGAGAAGCTCATTTTTTATTGAATGAAACCTAGAGCGTTTTTTATAAGGCGTCGCTAAAGCTATGGTGCTCGTCGGGAAAACTGCCCTCACGAACTTCGCGGGAGTATTCTTCTACGGCACGCAACATCAACTCGCGGAGATTCGCATATTTCTTGACGAACTTAGGCGTCATTTCTGTGTACATCCCCAAGAGATCGTAGCCTACCAAAACCTGCCCATCGCATTCGGGTCCCGAGCCAATTCCGATGGTGGGAATCGAAATCTCCCTCGTGATTTTTTCTGCCAATTCTCGCGGAATTCCTTCTAACACCAAAGCATAGGCACCTGCATCGGAAACTGCTTTGGCATCGCGCAATACTTGCTTGGCGGCTTCTTTACCACGACCTTGAATTTTATATCCCCCCATTTGCTGCACACGCTGTGGCATTAAACCCACATGCCCCATCACGGGAATCCCCAAGCGAGTAAGCGTATCGATGGTAGCTGCCATTTCTTCGCCACCTTCCAATTTAACCGACTCAGCCCGGCCCTTTTTTAAGGCCATGCCCGCAGCACGAATCGCATCGCTGGGTGATGTTTGATAAGAGAGAAAGGGAAGATCACAAACAACATGAGCCCGCTGGGCCCCGCGGGAAACGCATTGCGTATGGTAAACCATTTGATCCATAGTAACAGGCAAGGTGTTCTCACGTCCCTGGATCACCATTCCTAAAGAATCACCCACCAACAGACAATCGACTCCTGCCGCCTCGAAGATTTTGGCAAAGGTATAATCGTAAGCTGTCACCATCACTATTTTAGCCCCCTGGGTCTTGCGGGCTTGCAAATCTAAAACCGATATTTTTTTAGTGACCATGGAAACCCTCCTAGCGACTGCTGATGGAGACGTAATGTTTTTCTAATCGAGCCTTGCGCATATGCAAAATCTCCCTCAGAAGATTTTGATAATCTTCGTCTTTATTCACCAAATCAATCTCAGTGCAGTTCACGGTCAGTAGCGGCGTCCCATCGTACTGGAAAAAAAACTGGTTATAGGCCTGACACAAAGACTCGATATAAGACGAAGAAATGGGCTTCTCGTAGGGGATGGCCCGTTTGCGAATGCGTTGTTTCAAAACATCGACGCTGGCCTGAAG
The DNA here is from genome assembly GCA_031972915.1 of bacterium. Classification (GTDB taxonomy): domain Bacteria; phylum UBA10199; class UBA10199; order DSSB01; family DSSB01; genus DALYDW01. Next base: position 324 of record DALYDW010000048.1, on the reverse strand, counting down.
AAAAATTACCAAATCTGGCTTGGGCACCTGGGTTTTTAAAGTGGTGTAAAGGTTTTCATAGAGCTGCAATTCTTCGGGAGACAGATTTAACTGGGCGAAAATGCGATCCTTGCCAAAAATGTAATCGCTGACGGTCACCTGTTGAAACAGCTCGGTCTGGGCCAAATCTTGTTGTTGACGATAACGAGAAAGTAAAAAAAATACCTGAGTGGAAAAGGCGAAACGCTGGGGATCCCGGTAAAACTTTGGCAGGAAGGGATTCTCCTCGGCCTCCTCCAACACCAAACCGCCTTGCAGTTCTTCGGCGAGGCGTCGAGCCAAGGT
>DALYDW010000047.1:12007-13544 GCA_031972915.1 bacterium | reverse complement strand
GAGGTCGCGAGTTCGAGCCTCGTCGACCCCGCCAGTCACACACAAATTTGTGATGATAAAGCCGCCTACAGAGGCGGCTTTTTTATTTTCACTTCATTTCTTAAAAAAGAATTTTAGACTGAATCGGGTTTTACAAAATCTATGGTAGGTAAATTGAGAAAAATTAGTTGTAAATCTGTAAATCCCAGACTCTACTTTTTCGTTTCGTCGAAAAGAAGCGCACCGTAGCGATCGATCTGAAACACGGGACTATCAGGAAGCACAATGCCGTGTTTTTTGTAATGGGAAAGAAACTCCCAGTTTTGTTCACCTCGAACCATCCCTACCATGAGTTCTTCCACCAAAAGGGATGTCACTTCACCCTCCCCCGTATTCGCATCGGCGATCCAAAATCCACGAGCCTTCAATTCTGGAGAAAAGAGGATATCCCTCAGGTTTTGGCAACCTCCACTGACATTGATGTCCACTCCACGCTCTCCCGGAGAAAACGTTTTCTCTAAGTGAGCATTGTGCCCACGATGCACCTTGATAGATAACCCCGGCAAAGACACAGAACCTTCCTGAGATTGACTTCCCAGAGAAGAACGGGTTGAAGCGGCTAATTCAAAAACCATCACCAACTCGATCCCCTCGACTTGTTTTTTCAAAACACGATAACGGGCTGGATCTAACCCCTGTTGCGACAGGTAATCTTCATCTAATTTCCAACCCCGCTTTTCATAAAGTTCAACCGTGTAATCAAACCAATTTTCGTCAGGATAAAAACGCTGCAAGGCCAACAACTGCCCCCGGTCACGCCACTCCTCTCCCGGAAAACCCACTTCTGGAATATCGGGAAGCTCAGCATAAAGATCCATAAACTCAGTATGAGCCTCTAAATCTAGATCGAGACCGAAAGACTTGATCAAAAACCCAACGCAAACTCGCAAAGAAGCGTCTTCCTCGTAAAGTCGCATCAAGTCGAGTCCCCATTGGCGCTTTACTTCAGAAGTCGCATACGGCAACACCTTACCTATCAGAGGCACCGATAAGGCCGTACTCGCCTCAATGTCTATCTCTGCCGCGAAATTCCGAAGGGCGGCCGTCAGCAAAAATTCAGCATCGCGACTATTAAGCAAGGAGTATTCCGCTCCATCCTTTTTTGAAATAAGCTTGTTGTAGGTTGCCACGTTTAACGCAAACGAACCCGCAAAATCGCCCCGCGCATCCACCGCCGCAATCCAGTCGCTTAAATATTCATAACCATAACGCCGCCGCTGCTGACTCCACACCAACTCAAAAAGCGAGGCATAACGACTGACTTGATCAGCCGCCAATAGAGAGTAAGCGCTTCGCGTATTGAGCTTATTTAAAAACTGAGTTCGCAGCAAAGCACCCCGTCCCGACTCTAAAGAAAAGGCATGCAACTCATCGAGAAGAACTAAAAATCTTCCGCTCTGTTCGGAAACCTCGTAAGAGTCCGTAGCACGATGCACATAATCGTTCCAACAGTCCGCAAGATGATCCCCAAGCTGCCTGGGATTGTGACTACTCAAAT
>DALYDW010000047.1:3327-11997 GCA_031972915.1 bacterium | reverse complement strand
AAATCAACTTGAAGATCTCGTAAGAGAACATGAAAGTTCCCTCGGCCAAAATCAGCCAACAAACGTTTTTCAATCTCCACAAAAAACAGCAAGGCCTCCAATCCGCTTTTAGAATTGAGCAGACTCACGTTTTTTTTCCCACAGTCGACGAACAAAGTAACAATCGCAGAAAAGCGGTCCCAAGCCTGCATCTCTTGCACACCTCTCGCCAGAGAGAGTAGATCCTGAGGATTCGTTACCCCCTCTTCAAGTAACCATAGGTACCCCAGCAGAACAGAAGAATGGCTCACATCTTTCGGTAATAGGGGGCCAAGAGAAGAAAAAAAATGTTCTAAATCACCCAAGCAGGATATGCCCCCCTGCCGCATCCATAGCGAAGCCAATTTGAGCGCCCCTGAAGCCTCGTAAGCCTCCTTTTGCGAGAGCAATACCTTTTTTACGGTTTCAACCACCGCCACCACAGAAGGAAATCCCACGCTTCCCACGGGACAACTTTCCAAAAAACGACTCAAATCCACTAAAAGATCGTGGTACGCAGCAAAGCTTCGCTTCCCTCCAAGCCCATCATAAACTTTAAGAATATCCAACAAGGCTTGCGAACCCACCTGAGACAATAATTTTTTAAAGTTGGGAATAAACTCTTTGGGGAAAAAATCTTTGCCTTGTTCGGGATAATAAGACAAATCAAGTTGCTGTACCCACTCGGCATAAAGCGCGTCTTCATTGAGAGCTTGACGAAGCTCTCCCCAAACATAACGACTCCATACTGGATCGTGTTTGAAAGTGACGAGCCCAGCCCCTTTTGCCTCACGCAAAAATCGTTCTAAACTGCCAAATTGTTTCGCGGAAACTCCACGATTAACGAGGGGAATAAAATCCAACCGACCGTCTCCATTGGCATCAACTTCGGAGGCAGTAAGAAATCCATCTCGATTATGGTCGTAGCTGGAGAGGTGTTTATTGAACAAGCTACCTTGCTGAGCAGGATCCAAAACCTCTTGCAGAGACACAGGGCGGTCAACCCGACGCGCACCAGGCCAATCTCGACCAGAAAATTGGCCGAGCTCGAGAGAAGTCCGCCCAAGAAACTCACGATTCGAATCATTCTTGAACTTCACCATTGAGTTCCTCATCTTTTTCCGATGTGCGATTTTTCCGCGAAGCATTGGCTTCATCAAATAAGCGTCGATATTCTCGCATTCGAAAAGCAGGATCATCAGGAAAAACAAAGCCTTGTTTTTGATACTCTGCCAAAAACTTCCAGTCGCGCTCACCTCGAGCCATGCCCACCATAAGATCCTCTACTAGACGAGAAGTGACCTGACCTTCTCCAACATTGACGTCACCAATCAAGCTAGCTCCGCTTAGAGAGAACTCGGCTCTCAGCATAGTAAAAAAACCGTGGCACCCGCCATTGATATTCACCGCTTCCGGAGCATCCTCGGCCAATTGAGCTCCCGTAAAAGTTTGATCAACGTTGTACACGTGCCCACGATGCACCCTCAAAGTAAAATCCTTAAGGTTTAGCAGAGACGACTGAGAATCATAGAGCTCTAAAACCATCAAGAGAGCAACTCCCTCGACCGTCTTATTCAAAGCACGATAACGACGGGGATCCAAACCATGATTTTTGAGATAAGCGTCATCTTCTTTCCAACCCTGTTGCCGATAAAGCTCGAAGGCATATTCAAACCAATTTTCGTCAGGATAAAAACGCTGCAAGGCTTGAATTCGCCCACTGCTTTTCCACGTTGGATCAGGAAACTTGACCATTGGCAAATCGGGAAACTCGGCAAGCTCTCTACGCCATTCAACCTCCATCTCCATTCCCAAGCGATCGGCAAACACCTTTAAAAAAAACACCGCAGCAGCTTGACGCACCGTAAAACGGCTCGAATGAGAAAGCCTCATGAAACGCCAGGCTAAGTCCTGACGCGACTCAAGTCCTGCATAGGGCAAAATTCGTTGAGTCAATTTGAGTAAACGAGGTGCATCACTCGTAAAGTTAAGCTCGGCCTTCTCAATGAATTGACCGACTTGATCCAAAAAGAAATCGGCGTCGTGACGGTTCAACTGAAGAGAGTTCTTAACCCGCTTTCCCCAAGGATTGTATGCCACCAAATTCATCAGAAATTGCTGCCAAAAAGCTCCTTGAGGATCGACCTTTTCAAGCCAAGCGCTTAAATTCTTGCAAGCATATCGCTCTTGCTGATTCGACCAAATCAAACCAAAAGTCGAAGCATAGCGGCTGGTCACAGGCGCTGACAAAAGTGCATAAGCTGCTTCCGAACTAAGACCTAAAACAAACTGTTTTCTCAGGGAAGTTCCCAAGCCCGACTCCTGGCTCGCATGATGTAAAGCATCCAATAGATAAACCATCGCCCCGCATGCCGAGGCAAATTCATCGATTTGAGAATCATCATCGGCACCAAGTTTGCCCAAGGGTAAAGCATCGGCCACATAGACATTCCAACGTTCAGCCAAATGCGCTGCCAAAAACTCAGGCTGACAGAAAGACACCTCTAAGTTTAATTTTTGAAAAATCTCAAAAAAATCAGAAACGCCTTCCCCCCCCAAGGAAGCAGCCATTTTGATAGGACGAGCAAAGGCATCGACCAAAGCGAGAAGTTCCGAATCTGAGAATTGACTATTCTTTTTTAGATTTAAGGCGATCAATTTGGCAATGACATCGAAATGCCGAAGCTGGCCCAAGTCGTGACACCGTCGGGTCAACCCAAAGAGCACCTTGGGATTTGTTATCCCTGAGATGATAAGAATATTCCAGGCATCCATCAAATCACGATGGCATCGCGATTCTAAACCCGATTGGTGGATTAACTTCATCAGAGGCTCTAGTGTCTCCGAAAGCTCTGAAAAACTTCGCAACCCCGAGCTTGTCCTAAGACTGTCTATCAACTCTAAAGATCCCATCACTTCATAAATGTCTTGATGACGCCCAAACGTCTGTAGCAAAAAATTCAAGGCCTCCTCGGCGGAATACTTTTTCAGGGCCCAATTAAAAAACTCCTCCGACTTCGCCAAGAACGATAAAAAACCCCCAACGGTCTTGACACCACCTAAGGACTTCACGGCTTCGACCACCCTTAAAAAACCGGAGACGCCGAGCGTTTCTAGGTGACCCCTCACTTTATCCAAACATCTTTGCTGATCAGACGGACTCAAGTCATTCCAATCGAAGACCTCCCCTGCAAGCTCCGATCTCAAGACAGATCCCATCGCGCGTTGGGTTAAGTGTATAAGCCAACGTTCGTCGAGCTTTTGAAATAAGGCCATACCGCGAAGACCTACTTGGTCTTCTTGAAGGGCTGCGGCTCCTATTTTTTCGCTCTCTCCCAGAACGGTCTTTTGGATTTGAAATAGAGTAAAGTACTTGGAAACGAAGGAATAAGACTTTCGCTCCATTCCCGAAACTCTTCGCGCCATCGTAAATTTTTTTTCTTGTGGTAAGGAGTCACGATCCGCGGAGGCACACCCTGATGCCCTGCCTTGAATTGGCTCCTCGGACCCCCTATCCCTAACTTCAGGAGAATAAACCTCCCCTGATTGACAAATTGGCTTCACTTTCTTTCTCCCGGAATACTGCTTAAAACGACGGACCGGGACAGAAATAAGCAAAAAACGAGCCAAGAAACACTTGCTCTAAGAAAAAAAATAGATTTATTTTTTAGCAAGTTAAGTCAGGAAAGGCGGACCGATCACTCTAGTCGCCGCACCGCTGGAGACTCAAGCCCCCTGCAGACGAAATCTCTGGTACTTCAACACTACACCATGGTTCGCCGCACCAAACGAATGATGGCCAACCAAGCAATGCCCAAGGCGGCCAGCAGCAAAGCCAGTAAAAACAATAGATCTTGCCAAAGAAAGATTCCCGAAAAGAGATGGCGCGCCATACGCACCGCATAGGTCAGGGGCAGAAAATGAGCTAAGACACGAGCCCAAGTGGGTAGAGGGTCCAAGGGAAAGAAGGTTCCAGAAAAAACAAACATGGGAGAAATAAACAGAGTGAAGTAGTAAGAAAAAAAATCATAGGAACGAGCCAAGGAAGTCATCAACATTCCCAAAGCAGCAAACAGTAAACCTGTCACCGCCATCACGACGGGAACCAAACAAACCCACGGGGAGTGAATCAAACCAAACAACAAAAGCACTAAAAAAATCGCCGAGCTGGTGATGAGAGCCTTAGTCATAGCCCAGAGAATTTCACCTGCAATGACTTCTTCCATACTCACCGGAGTCATGGCCACACCATGAAAAGTTTTTTGCACCTCCATCCGAGTGTAAGAGCTAAAAGTCGTTTCGAAACTCGCTCCGTTCATCACCGAAACAATCAAAATAGCTGGAGCGATGAACTCTACGTAATTTACCCCATCCATTTGCCCAACGAATCGACCTAAACCGTAGCCCATAGCCAGCAAATAAAGTAAAGGCTCTCCGAAATTCGCCACTAGAGAAGCAGCCAGATATTTTTGCCATACCGTCAAATCTCGGCGCCAAACTTTAAAGACACGATAACTGAGCTGCATCTTAATCTCGCAATTCTCGCCCCGCCAGATGGAGAAAAACGTCTTCTAAAGTTGCGGGGCGAAGGTGATGATCCCAACGGCGAATCTCGGGAAATAATTCTAAAATGCGCAAATCGCCCCCGTCTAAACGCAAATACAAGGTATCACCACCCCATTCGGCAAAACCGGGCTTTTGCGCTATTTCAAGCCGGGGCTCTTGTTTCATCTTTTCAAGCAAAATCTGTAGAGCCTCTGAATCTCCACGAATTTCCAAGATCTCCCGCCCAACATGACGCTTCACTAACTCTTCGGGCGTGCCTTCGGTAAGAACTTTTCCGTGATCCATGACGACAAGACGATCGCATAAACGACTGGCTTCTTCCATATAATGGGTCGTGAGCACCATGGTGACACCACTGGCTTTGAGACTTCGCAATTTTTGCCAGATCAAGTGACGAGCCTGGGGATCAAGACCCGTCGTAGGCTCGTCTAAGATCAGAACTTCAGGACGATTGATCAGGGCCCGAGCAATCAACAAACGTCGTCGCATTCCCCCCGACAATTGATCGATCTTCTGATCTCGCTTTTCCATGAGAGCAAAGAATTCGAGCAGTTCGACGGCACGTTCGTGGGCCTCACGCTTAGGAATATCAAAATAGGTCGCATAAAGTTTTAAGTTTTGCAGCACGCTCAAATCGGGATCAAGGTTGTCTTCTTGGGATACCACACCCAACCGAGCTTTGACTCGACGTGGTTCGCGCACCACATCGTAACCCAAGACGCTCAGTGAGCCCGAGCTAGGATGGGAGAAACAATAGATCATTCGCATGGTGGAGGTCTTGCCCGCACCATTGGGACCTAAAAATCCAAAACACTCGCCACGGGCAATTTGAAAATCCACTCCCTGAACCGCCTCAAAGTTTCCAAAGCGCTTACGAAGTTGTTGGGCAACGATAACAGGAGACTTGAACAGTACTGCACTTGCACATCATAGGCAAAATCCATATGGCGTCGACGTGCGTCCTCCACGAAGGTTTCGGGCTCTAGCAGCGCGATATGGTAATCTTTGTCCCTTCCCGAAAGCATGGAAAGAAATAAACGAACCGTATTGCGCCACTCAAACATTCCGTGGGCTAAATCACTGAGGCTCACACAAAACGACACGGTATTTTTTCTAAGAAGTTTTTCTAAAATGAGGGAGACGTATTGGGGAAGGTTTTGATCGACGACTTCGGAAGATTTTCCTAGGCCTAAAACCAACAACTCCTCGACCCCCACCCTTCCCTGGGCGGGCATCAACAAAGATTCTCCCCAATCACCCGAGAAACGATGTTTTTGAATTAGCCTGGAGAGGTAACCATTTAATCGCCAATCGAGCAAGCCCGCTTGTCCCTTAAGGGGACGAACATCGCGATAGGCGAAGACCAATGCCAAACGATTGTCGACGTCATCGAGGGTATCGCTGGTGATCTTCAAGTGAATCATGGATTTTTTTTATACCTTCTTGAGATCTTTGGCAATGTGATCCAAAACACCGTTGACAAAAGATCCCGACTCCTCCGTACCAAATTTCTTTGCCACCTCGATGGCCTCATTGAGCGTCACCGACGCGGGAATATCCGAACAATACAACAACTCAAAAACCGCCATCCGCAAAATATTACGGTCAACCAAGGCCATGCGAGAAATCTTCCAATGCGTGCTATGGGATTCGATCAAACGATCAATTTCACGCATATTATGGGAAACCCCTTCGACGATCTGTCGGGTAAAGGCATTGATCTCGGCTTGTGCCGTTGAGTCCTCATCGCAACCCACCACCGGCAAATCAAGCTGACGGCGCGACGCGGAGAAGACTTGTTCACTCTCCTTATGACTTAAATCCATTTCGTAAAGATATTGGAGCGAGGCCTCTCGAGCCTTGCGACGATTACCCATGATTGCAAGATCCTCAGAGATTATTTTTTAAAAGAACCATTTCCACCACGGTGCGAGCCGCCTCGCGCCCTTTGTTATTGTCGTCTCGTCCACAGCGAGCCAAGGCTTGAGCTTGATCTTCGGTCGTTAAAACGCCAAAGCCCACAGGAATACCAGTGTCGAGCATGACTCGCTGGATACCCTCGGTGGTGCCTTGACAAACGTAATCAAAATGGCTCGATTCACCGCGCACCACAGCTCCCAAACACAATACCCCGTCAACTTGTGTCGTTTGAATCATCCACAAAGCCGCTAAGGGCAACTCGAAGGCACCCGGAACCCTAACGACGCGAACCTCATGAGCAGACAAACCCAGGTCTTGCAACTCTTGCAAGGCACCTTCCAACAATCCCTCGCATACGGTCTCGTTATAACGACTCGCAACGATGGCGAGACGAAGCCCCGCTGCCTGCAACACCCCTTCAACCGACGACTTCCTTCCCATGACTTAAACCTTTTTGAGTAAATGGCCCAACTTATCGCGCTTGGTGGCCAGATAATGAAGATTATTACGGTTGGCAGGAATTTCGATGGGCACACGCTCCACGATACTCAGACCATAGCCCTCAAGCCCCACAATCTTTTTGGGATTGTTGGTCATGAGACGAATATTTTTCAAACCCAAGGAAGCCAAGATTTGCGCCCCGATACCGTAGTCCCGCAAATCGGCCTTAAAGCCCAATTGTTCGTTGGCCTCGACCGTATCCAAGCCCTTTTCTTGGAGAGTGTAGGCCTTGATTTTATTCATGAGGCCAATCCCCCGCCCCTCCTGCCGGATATACAAAACCACTCCCTTCTCGGCTTCTTGAATCATCTCCATGGCGCGGTGCAACTGGGGGCCACAATCACAGCGCAAGGAACCGAAGGAATCCCCCGTTAGGCACTCAGAATGAACGCGAACTAAAGTGGGTTCGTCGGGAGAAATCTCCCCTTTGACCAAAGCCACATGATGAAAATCATCGACGAGGTTTTCAAAGACCTTGATTTTAAAATCACCGAACTCCGTGGGCAAACTGGCTTCGCTGGAGAGCGTCACCAAACTCTCCTTTTGCAAACGATAACGGACCAAATCCGCGACCGAAACAATTTTGAGTTGGTGCTCTTGGGCAAACTTTTCCAAGTCAGGCATACGCGCCATGGTCCCGTCGTCGTTCATGATCTCGCAAATCACCCCGGAAGGATGTAAGCCTGCTAAACGAGACAAATCTACCGAACCTTCTGTCTGACCGGTACGCACCAAGACCCCGCCGGTTTTAGCGCGAAGAGGAAAGATGTGTCCGGGCCTACCCAAATCCTCGGGACGACAGTCGGGACGAAGAGCCGTGAGAATGGTCACTGCTCGATCCTGAGCCGAAATGCCCGTCGTCGTTCCTTCCCTAGCATCGATGGAAACCGTAAATCCGGTTTCGAAAAGACTACTGTTATCCTGAACCATGAGGGGAAGGTTAAGCTCTCTCACCCGCTCCTCGGTGAGAGACAAACAAATCAAACCGCGAGCATACTTGGCCATAAAGTTGATGGCCTCGGGCGTCACCTTTTCGGCGGCCATGGCCAGATCGCCTTCGTTTTCTCTATCTTCGTCGTCGACGAGGATGACCATCTTTCCTTGGGCCCAATCTTCTAGGGCGGCCTGTACCCGCTCCACACTACGGTGGATTTCAGCGAGGTCTTGCATCATGATTATTTTTTCCTCTTACCCAACTTCATTTTCTTGCTCAAAGGAGCGAGTCTAGCTTCTAGAAATTTCAGCAGAAAATCTGCTTCGATGTTGACCCTAGCACCCCCCGGTTTGCCTGTCAAAGCGGTGCGTTCCAAGGTGTGCGGGATCAAACACAAACGAACCCGATTTCCCTTTAAGGCGTTAACGGTGAGACTGATTCCATCGACGGTGATCGAACCTTTGGAGATCATGTAACGCATCAGGGAGGAAGGAATCTGAACCTCCAACTCTTCGTAAGGTTCTTGGTCTCGCTTACTCCGCCGTCGGGAAACTAATTTTCCCACCCCATCCACGTGGCCTTGAACCCAATGTCCCCCCAGGGCATCTCCCACCTTCAGGGCTTGTTCTAAATTCACCTGACTTCCCACCCGCAACTCTCCCAAGGTGGTAACACGCAGGGTCTCCGGAGAAACATCGGCAGAAAAATTTTGTCCTCGCTTACCCGTCACT
>DALYDW010000047.1:0-3317 GCA_031972915.1 bacterium | reverse complement strand
CAAGGCTAAAGGGACACTTAATGAGAATTCTTTTACTCTCTTGAAAATCCTCTATTTTTTTAATCAGACCAAGGCCTGTAACAATACCGGTAAACATGGACTTCCTGCAGTACTCCGTTCAAAAAAGCGGCGTCAAGGCCTTAAGCGGGCGGGACAAGCCGCACATACCCGCCGCCTTCCAAAAGTTCAATTTCTTGCATTTGCCAACGGGACACCCTCGCCATACTTCGCAAGCCCAAAGGAGCTAAGAGCGATTGAGCATCCCCACCCAAAAAACACGATCCCCAATAGAGCTGTATCTCTTGCACCGCGCCTTGACGCAAAAACTCTGTCCAGGTTTTAGGCCCACCCTCCACCAACAAAGAAGTGACACCGCGCCTCCCCAAAACACGAAGTGCCTTTTTGAGAGAAATCAAGCCATGCCTCCCCAGTGGAAGAGGAAGTATCTCGGCGCCCGCCGCCTCTAAGAGCTTGCTTGGCTTTCCCCGAGCCGCTTGCATGCTCGTCACCACAACGAGAGCGCCGGGCTCCCGCAATACCCGAGATTTCACAGGCAAGCGCAAGCGGGGATCGAAAACCAAACGCAAAGGCTGGCGCGTCGCCCCCGGAACTCGCGCCGTCAAACGAGGATTATCCGCGAGTACAGTACCCACACCCACCGCGATAGCATCGACCTGAGTGCGCAATTTGTGAACTCGTTGACGAGCTGCCTCCGAGCTAATCCACCGGGACTTTCCATTGGACAAGGCCACTTTGCCATCCAAACTGGCCGCCATTTTGAGCACCACATAGGGCAGGCCCGTTTGAATCCAATGATTGTAAAAACGATTTAACTCCTCACACTCTCTTTGCAAGACTCCCAGGGATACCTCTAAGCCCGCACGACGCAAGGCCCGCAAACCCGCGCCCGAAACTTGCGGATTAGGATCCCGACAAGCCACCACCACTCTTTTCAAACCCGCCGCTTGCAGACTGGGAACACAAGGGGGAGTACGCTTACGCGTATGACAGCAAGGCTCCAAGGTGACATAAAGAGTCGCCCCTGTGGCATCGGAGACTTGGCTCAACACCTCTTGCTCGGCATGGGGCGCCCCCGCTTGGCGATGATACCCCTTAGCCAAGAGCTGCCCCTCCCGCACCAAAACCGCTCCCACTGCCGGATTGGGCGAAGTCATCCCCTCGCCCTTGCGAGCCTCGGCCAAAGCGAGGCCCATCCAATATTCGTCAGAGCACGGTTCTACGGATTTTGTTTTTGAAAAACTCGACTTCAAAACGATGACGACTCCGCTTCTCCTGTCTTGGCGTGGTCGCGAATCAACTCCATAAATTCGCCAATGTCTTTGAAAGAACGGTACACACTGGCAAAACGAACGTAAGCGACATCATCGAGTTTTTTAAGAGCCTCCATCACGCGCTCCCCCACCCAAGCCGAAGGCAACTCACGCTCTCCCGATTCCATAAGAGCTGTCTCAACACCATTGGCCACACGCTCGATGGTTTCCACGGAAACAGGACGTTTTTCGCAAGCTTTTTGTAAACCCGAAATTACTTTAGAGCGATCGTAGGGCTCACGACGTCCGTCTTTTTTAACGATAAAGGGAAACACATCCTCGACGCGTTCGTAAGTTGTAAACCTCTTGTTACAGGCTTCGCACTCACGGCGTCGACGGATCGACTCCCCGTCCTTACCGACCCGGGAATCGATCACCTTACTATCCGGATGGGAGCAAAACGGGCAGTTCATAAGGGCTCATCAACAATACAGGGGAAATTTCTCACAAAGTGAATGGACCTCGTTTTTAATTTCCTGGTGAAGACGGGTGTTTTGAACTTCGTTTAATACCCGAGCAATCCAACGCCCCACCTGGCGAATTTCTGTTTCTTTGAAGCCCCGAGTCGTCACCGCCGGAGTACCAATACGAATGCCCGAGGTAATGAAGGGAGAACGCTTTTCATTGGGCACAGTATTTTTATTGACCGTAATCCCAGCACGTTCGAGGGCCTCTTCGGCGTCTTTTCCGGTGTAGGGTTTTTCTGAAAGATCCATCAACAAAAGGTGATTGTCAGTACCGCCGGAAACCTACCAAAACTTCTGCCAAGGCCTGAGCGTTGCGAATGATCTGACGACAGTACTCTTTATAAGCGGGCTGAAGATTTTCTTGAAAGGCCACAGCCTTAGCCGCGATCACATGCATTAAAGGTCCCCCCTGAATTCCGGGAAAGATTCGGCTATTGATTTTTTTCGCCCACTCCTCACGCATCATGATCATGCCCCCCCGGGGTCCACGCAAGGTCTTATGGGTGGTCGTGGTCACAAAGTCACAATGAGGAATGGGATCCGAATGCAAACCCGTCGCCACCAAACCTGCGGGATGGGCAATGTCTGCCATCAACAAGGCCCCCACCTCATCGGCGATTTCGCGAAAAGTCTGAAAAGGAATATCCCGTGGATAGGCCGAAGCACCCACGACAATCATTTTAGGTCGATGTTTTTGTGCCAAATCCCTGACCTGATCAAAATCAATGCGTCCCGTTTCAGGATGCACACCGTAAGCAGCCGCCTTAAACAAAAAACCCGAAAAGTTGACCGAAGCACCGTGAGTTAAATGTCCTCCATGGGAAAGACTCATCCCTAACACCGCGTCTCCAGCCTCCAAGGCAGCTAAGTAAACCGCCATATTGGCTTGAGAACCGGAATGCGGCTGAACATTAACGGCGGCAGCTCCGAACAATTTTTTAGCTCGCTCCTGGGCTAAGCTTTCTGCCACGTCAACAAACTCACAGCCGCCATAATAACGTTTGCCCGGGTAGCCTTCGGCATACTTGTTGGTTAACACGCTGCCGGTGGCCTCCAGAACGGCTTGACTGACGTAATTCTCACTAGCAATCAGCTCAAGCTTGTATTCTTGTCGCTCTTGTTCATGCTGGATGGCGGCATAAATTTCGGGATCTAAATCTCGCAACACACTCACGGAAACGCTCCTTTTCTCTGCTATGAACTTTGAAGAGGTAAAAAATGAATCGAATTCGTTCTCTTTTCGCCCCTTCGAGACCTTATTTCACGGCTATTTAAAATTCTTTTCTTCGAATTCTGCAATTTTCTGCAAGCGGCGCTCATGGCGCCCCCCAGCAAAACGGGCAGAGAGCCAAGCTTTAACCGTTTCAATCGCCTGCTCCTCGCTTAAAACTCTCCCCCCCACGGCAATCACATTGGCATCGTTATGCTCTTTGCTCATTTGCGCCGTATAGGGATCCGTGACCACCGCGGCCCGGACTCCCTTAAATTTATTGGCGGCAATGGCCATGCCGATGCCGGT
>DALYDW010000046.1:9556-13647 GCA_031972915.1 bacterium | reverse complement strand
AAAACCTCTCAAACTTAAACCCGAAACTTCAGCCAAATCGGCCGTGGGCCTAAATCGTCATGGGGCTCTATTTTTGATTGCCACAGACGGCCCCATCGAAATTAATCGCTTGGCCCAAATCTTGGCCCGTCCCGAATCCCAGGGTGGAGTCGGTTTGGTTCAGGCCCTCAATCTCGATGGGGGCTCCTCCTCACAGTTTTTTTTAAAGGCAGGAAAGGAAACTCGAATTTTGCCTGGCTTGGTTAAAGTGCCTGTGGCGCTAGGGGTGTTTCCCCGCGCTGGGCTCCATTGACGGAGTTGGACGCCAACGGACGGCCATTCCTTTGCAATAGGCACTTTCCTTGGCCCAAGTCAGTCCCTGACGCCGTATTCCTCCCGTTTGACAACGCACAGCAATGACCGCGTCAGCATCTAGTTTTTTAGCTTCGTAACGCAGACGCTCACGAGATTCGGCCACGTCTTCTTTTCCCACTCCGACGGGTCCCAAAATCTCATACATTTTTTGAGGAATTCCCTCGTAAAGTTCCGGGAGCGTCTCCGACTTTTCTTGAGCCTGAAGTTCACTCGCTCCAACAACCCCACCCATCACCCCAAAAACAAACCCGAGAACTAAGATTGCCAACTTTACTTTCATAGGTACGCTCCTTACTATGACTCGAAGGCAATGGAAAGGGTGTAAGCCCGGCACCATAGCCCCAGGAGAACTCATGGAACTCATCCAAAAAAAGTGCCTACCCTGTGAAGGGGGAATCACCCCCTTGTCCACTCTAGAAAGTCAAACACTCCTTCGACAAATTCCAGGGTGGAACATTGTCGGACATCAAATTCATAAAAAATTTCATTGGAAGGATTTCGCGCAAGCCATGGAATTTATCCAAGCCATGGCTGAAATCGCCGAGACTGAAAACCACCATCCTGATTTTTCACTGCATTACAACGAGGTAGAAGTGCGACTTTGGACCCACGCCATCGACGGGCTCTCAGAAAACGATTTCATCGTAGCCGCAAAAATCAACCGATGGAGCCCACAATGAAACTAAAACGAGCCCTTCGAAAAATCGGGCTCGGCCTTTTGGGACTTCTATTATCAATCGCTACCTTGATTTTTTGGGCCCAACACCCGGCGCTTAAAAGCAACTCCACCCAACTCAACGGCATTCGGCAATTACGCCCCACCCCCTTGTCTCCGCAAAATCCACAAAACCTTCGAGTCGTCAGCTATAATCTGGGCTACGCCTACGGCGATAAAAACAACTTGGGGGAGAAGCTCAATCGAGCTTCTGTTGAAGAGCATTTACAAACAGCCATCAAACTGCTTCGAGACCAAAATCCCGATCTAATTTTACTGCAAGAAGTCGATCTCTTCGCCAAACGAAGCTCCAACATCGATCAAGTCACTTATCTACAAGAGGCCTTACGATTTCCCTACGCCGCGGTCGCCGTCACTTGGAATAAAAACTACGTGGCATGGCCCTACTGGCCACCCTCCCGACATTTTGGCCGGATCGTCTCTGGACAGGCCGTATTAAGTCGTTTTCCGATTCGGCAACAAAATCTAATTTCTTTCCCTAAACCCCAAGCACAGGCCTTCTGGTATCGATGGTTTTACTTGGATCGCATCGTACAAAGCTTACAAATCCAATGGGGAACTCAATGGATCAAGGTCTACAATGTTCACCTTGAGGCTTTTGATGAAACAGCACGTAGCGCACAATTGAAGGCGCTAGCCAAACACATTGCCGCCGATTCCCACCCCTTAAAAATCGTCGGTGGCGATTTTAATCAAGCTTACCGGGACCAAGAACTTTCACCTCAAGAGTTGAAAAACTCTCGCGAACTCCTTCGGCAATTCACACAAGACTCCCAATTGCTGATGATGGAAGAAACAGAAAACTTTCTAACCTTTCCGAGTTGGAAACCAACTCAATCCTTGGATCATTTGTTTTACTCCTCGACTTGGCGATGGCAACAAGGCGGAGTCCTACAAAACATCGCCAGCAGCGACCATCTTCCCGTTTGGGGGGATTTTTTGGCTCCACAAGCCCCCACTCAAAAGCACTCTCCCTCGACCCGTCCCACCACCACCCGAAAAAAATAGTGACTTTTCCACCCTTGTCTTCGGTCCCACAGTTGCACAGACCCAGTGCCTGGTGTAGGAGGTCCGCCAACCATGAAAGCTAAAAGAAATCCTTTCTCCTCCCTGCAGGACAAAAACTTCGACCTACTCATCATTGGCGGAGGCGCCACAGGCGCGGGCATCGCGCTCGACGCCGCCTCCCGAGGCCTCCAGGTCTTACTAGTAGAACGGGATGATTTCGCCTCGGGAACCTCCAGCCGTTCTACCAAGCTGATCCATGGCGGAGTGCGCTACCTCGAAATCGCCGTCAAAAAATTTGACCGCGGACAGTTTGCCTTGGTGCGAGACGCCCTCAAAGAACGATCCCTTTTGCTAAAACTGGCTCCTCACTTAGCTCAGGCCTTGCCCTTGGTCACCCCATTGTACTCCTGGCTTGGCATTCCCTATTACCGAGCTGGTCTCAAAATGTACGACTGGCTTGCCGGAAAACAAAACCTAGCCCCCAGCAAATATCTCTCTCGAGAAGCTGCCCTAAAGAGTTTTCCCATGCTCAAGAGCAAGGGCCTACGCGGTGGAGTTTTATATTACGACGGCCAATTCGACGACGCTCGCATGAACGTTTCTCTAGCTCTTACCGCCCAAGACCACGGAGCCATCGTGCTCAATCATGTAGAGCTTGTCGCGTTTAAAAAATCCCACGGCAAATTGAGAGGGGCTACCTTACGCAATACCCTCAACGGCGAAACCACCGAGGTACGCGCACGGGGGGTCATCAACGCCACCGGCCCATTTTGTGATGCCGTCCGCAAAATCGACGATCCCACCGTCAGCCCCATGCTTAAAGCCAGCTCGGGCATTCATATTGTGCTAAGCAAAAAGTTTTCTCCTCCCGATACAGGACTCCTCATTCCCAGAACTGAGGATGACCGGGTGCTGTTTCTATTGCCTTGGCTGGGTCACACCCTGGTGGGAACCACAGACAACCCTGCAAATATCGAAGCCCACCCACGCCCCCAAGAAGAAGACATTCAATACATCCTTCGTCACTTGCGAAAATATTTTGATATGCCCGTAGCACGCAGCGACGTACTCGCCGCCTGGTCTGGACTTCGTCCCCTAGTGTCCAATCCCAAAGCCTCCGATACGGCCCGACTCTCCCGAGACCATATCGTCCACGTCAGCGAAAGCGGTCTCATCACTGTCACTGGAGGAAAATGGACCACCTATCGTAAGATGGCCCTCGATGCAGTGGATCACGCGGTACATATTTTGGATTTACATCCCCCAAAGCCCTCTCGCACCCAAGACATACCGCTGCGCGGAGCCACGGGATATCATCCCCAACTTTGGCAAGAACTTGTTCAGCAATACCCGATTTCCGAAGCTGTTGCCCGACATTTGACCCGAGCTTATGGCCACCATAGTCTCGACGTGGCTCGCTGGATGACCCTGGGCTACGATAAACAGCTCCATCCCCAACACCCTTATTTAGAAGCCGAGGTCGTCTACGCCATCGACGCTGAAATGGCCCGAACAGCAGTCGACGTCTTGGCTCGACGAATGCGCCTAACCTTTCTCGATGCCAACGCCGCCCGACAGGCCTTGCCCCGTGTGCTCGATTTAATGGCAAAACAACTGGGATGGAATGCCGAACAAAGGGCACTTGAAGAAAAAAGATTTTTTAATTATCTGGGCCACGCGCCCTTCGAACCCCTCGAAGATCCTGCACAAAAAATTGCTTAAGGAAAACCTCCATGGGACCCATTTCTCATTTTATCGAAACCCACTACCGCCATTTTAACGCCGCTGCCCTCAAAGATGCCGCCCAAGCCTATCGACACCACTTAGATCAAAATGGCAAAATGCTCGTAACCCTGGCCGGCGCCATGAGCAGCGCTGAGTTGGGCCTCTCCCTCGCCGAAATGATCCGTCAAGATAAGGTCCACGCGATCTGTTCGACGGGCGCCAACATGGAAGAAGACATCTTCAACCTGATCGCCCACGATCATTACGT
>DALYDW010000046.1:7896-9391 GCA_031972915.1 bacterium | reverse complement strand
CTTTGGGAAGAGGCCGAAGCCAAAGACGAACGCAAATTTCCACACGAGTTTTTTTACCGATTGCTACGAGAAGGATTGCTCAAAGAGCACTACCAAATCGACCCAAAAAACTCTTGGATGCTGGCAGCCGCTGAAAAAAATCTCCCCTTGTTCGTTCCCGGTTGGGAAGACTCAACCCTCGGCAATATGTTTGCCGGACATCACCTTACGGGAAAACTCAAAAAGCCCACCATGCTGCGTTCGGGTATCGAGTATATGACCCAACTGGCTCAATGGTATTTGGCTACCTCAGCCCAACAATCCATCGGTTTTTTTCAAATCGGTGGTGGCATTGCAGGAGATTTTCCCATCTGTGTGGTTCCCATGATTCAACAAGATATGGGAAGAGAGGTCGCTCTGTGGGGATACTTCTGCCAAATCAGCGATAGCACCACTAGTTATGGTTCCTATTCAGGAGCCGTTCCCAATGAAAAAATCACCTGGGGTAAACTCGGGGTCGAGACACCCAAATTCGTCATTGAGTCCGATGCTACTATCGTCGCCCCCTTGATTTTCGCCTATGTCCTGGGCTGGTAGAGTCCAGCTCACCAGGGCGGCTTCTCAAGCAACCCCCATAACCAAGACTCGATAAGGTAACGTCCCAGCCCTTATTGGACAGGGTAGAAGAAGCTTCATGACGTCTTATTTTCAAAAACTGTGCTTTCGAGAATTTCGCCAATCCTTCGGTGTCTTTGAGGAAAAAAATATTTCTCAAGGAATAAGCTGGGGAGTCGACCTCAACCATGACGATCAATGGGATCGCTCCAGCGAAACCCTACGAGACGATAATCACAACGGCCAACTCGACGACAACGACATCCGCGCCTTCCTCTTCAGAAACCAAGCTGATATCAAAGAGCACACCCCTCATCTCTGGACCGCCTATACCCTTACAGAGTCGCACCGAAAAAATGGTAAACCGCCCAGTAGTCTCTTTGAAAACCAAATGATGGCTGGATTTTACTTTTGCCTACCGAGCCAAGAAAATGACAAAAATCTCCGAGAAAGCTACGGGATTTTTTTAGCGCTTCTGCAAGAATCTCAAGACTATATAAGTGAAGCCGATATCCGCATCCAAAGCCCTTTAGATCAAAAATTTTTGCTAGATGAGACCTGGAATCGTTTCCTCGGGTTGCACCTGAATTACCAGTCAACCTCTAGCTGGCCAACCGATTTAAGCCCGTGGGCCCATGGGCAACTGGGAAGCTACCGCTACAAAAATGAAACCGCCAATTTGTTAATTCTCAGTCTAGGACAGGCCTTAGGTGTTCCTTGGCAACACAGCTTCTACACCCTCAATGAAGACACAGCACCTCACGAGACCGTAGGACTTCGAACGATAAACTCCAAAATTCATCTTTCCCTGGGAAAAACCCCATATTTTAGCGAGACCCTTCCCTTGATAGAGGTCGGCGGAGCATGGCGTATTCAGAAAGTTAAGTTCCAAGATCTTGCG
>DALYDW010000046.1:1972-7886 GCA_031972915.1 bacterium | reverse complement strand
AGAAGCCTCTCGCTTTATTCAACTTGTTGGAGAATCCATTCCCGAAGACTGGCAAACACCAGAAGAGGTTCCTTTGCGCGTCGAATCCCATGAACTTTTTACCATGGGCGAAACTATCCTGTCTCAGACCGAAGACCCCACGCTGAGACAAGATCTCTATCAGTGCCTCTACAAGGTTTACCGCTATCATAAAAATTGGGAGGCTGCTCTAGAGACCCTGGAACAGGCTCTGCAAGAAGAGTACTCGTATATCAATCTAGAAAAACTAATGGAAATCAACTGGGCCCTCGGGAGGGGAGAAGCTGCAGAATCCTACGGAGAAAAACTACAAGACTACTACGATAGCTTAAACCTCTCGGACAATTATTTGGACACTCTCGTCAGGCTTACCATCGACCGAGCTGAAATCGCTCTAGACCGTGGAAAGCTTGAAGTAGCCGACCGATTGCTGCGACAGGCTGGTCAATCCATTGCCCTTTACCTTAGCACCCGGACTACCCAAGAATATATCTCACGTACCCTAAACCAAAATTTCATGTTCATTGCCCCAGATAGCATCGATCAAAAATATGGCTTTCCCCTGAGAGATTTTTATTATTCCGAATTGAGCCCTGAAATTGAGTATTACGAGCAAACAAAAGCAAGATACGAAGCACTCAAGGCAGCCCAAGCTCAAACCCAAGGGATAGCTACCGCCAACGTCACCCCTAATCTAACTCGATAAACTGCTTGGGCATGGGCACTACCACCCCCTCAAAACCCTTGGACTTGAGGTGCTCGCCCAGGGCAAGGGATTGATCCTCGTCACCATGAACAATAAAAATTCCCTTCAATTCTTTGCCACAACTCTCGACAAACTCGAGTAATTCGTCGCGATCTGCATGAGCGGAAAAAGAATTGATGACTTCGACACGGGCGTTGAGATCACGCTCCAAACCGAAGATGCGCAATTTACGCTGTCGTTCTACAATGCGTCGTCCCAACGTATGCTTTGCCATGTAACCGATGACCAACACCGTATTGTTAGGGTTTTCTATGTTGTTGCGAAGATGATGCACGACACGACCTCCTTCACACATTCCTGAGGCCGAAATAATGATCATGGGATCCTCTCGGGCATTGAGCGCCATGGATTCTTCAACGGAGGAAATATATTTCACGTAGGAATAAGCCAGCGGGTCTCGCCCCCGCGCTAACAACTCTCGAAACTCATCGTCAAAACCGTCGGGATGCAGTTTAAAAATTTCGGTAAGCTGTACCGAAAGCGGCGAATCCACATAAACCGGCATTTTGGGAATAGCCTGTTCCTGAAATAACTGACTCAAAACGTAAACCAACACTTGAGTGCGCTCTAAAGAAAAGGAAGGAATGATCACTTTGCCACGCCGACCGTAAGTCTGGTTAATGACCCGCGCCAACTCCCGTTTCATTCCCGAAATAGGCTCATGAAGACGATCACCATAGGTGGATTCCATAATGAGGTAATTGGGTTTCACAGGAATTTCGGGGTTACGCATTAAGGGCATGTTTTTCCGTCCCAGGTCTCCGGTAAAAGCAATCTTCGTCGTACCCGACCGAGTTTTGACATCTAGTTGAATGATAGCCGAACCCAAGACATGGCCGGCATCGAGAAATTTCGCCTGAATATGAGGGGAAATTTGAAAACTGCGGTGATAGTCGACCGAAACAAATTGGGTAATGGCCTTGAGTACGTCTCCGTCGTTATAAAGCGGATCGACGGGCCCCAAATCGTGTTCATACAACTTGTGCTTATTAATGTAGTCGGCATCTTGGGCTTGCAAGAAGGCCGAATCCATCAACATGACCGAACACAAATCTCGTGTCGCCGGGGTGGAATAAATATTTCCCCCATAGCCCTTCTTGACCAAAGTGGGAAAGTTTCCCGCGTGATCGATATGGGCATGGCTTAAAATCGCCGAATCGATCATCGAGACATCGAAAGGAAACGGCAGGATGCGATTGCGCTGAATCGACTCGCGCCGCCTACCTTGAAACAAACCGCACTCCAACAACAGACGATGGCCTTCGGTCTCCAAAACATGCATGGAACCGGTCACCGTACGAACACCACCAAGAAAAAGTAATCTCAAGGAAGCTCCCAAGGAAAATAAATCCAGATCCGTGGGCATTCTGAGATCAGCTTCAAGCTGGGGTCAACTGATTCTAAAAAAATCTTTAAATCAGGACTATTGATTCATCGAATCAAGAAATTCGCGATTGCTCTTGGTGTGCTGCAATTTGTCGAGAATGAATTCCATGGCATCGACAGAATTTAAAGGAGCCAAGAGCTTACGCAAAATCCACACTCGATTGAGCACATCATCGGGCAAGAGCAATTCTTCGCGACGAGTCCCCGAACGATTGATATCGACAGTGGGAAAAATACGCTTTTCCATCAATTTTCGATCAAGATGAATTTCGCTATTACCGGTTCCTTTGAACTCTTCGAAAATAACTTCATCCATTCGAGAACCCGTATCGATCAAAGCCGTAGCGATAATGGTAAGGGAACCACCATGCTCGATATTACGGGCTGCACCGAAAAATCGCTTAGGTTTATGCAAAGCATTGGAATCCACACCACCGGAGAGAATTTTTCCGGAAGGAGGCACTACCGTGTTGTAGGCACGAGCCAAACGGGTAATGCTGTCCAACAGAATGACCACGTCTTTTTTATGCTCCACCAAACGCTTCGCTTTTTCTAAAACCATTTCGGAGACCTGCACGTGACGCGAGGCTGGCTCGTCGAAGGTCGAACTAATGACCTCTCCATGAACACTGCGCTTCATGTCGGTAACTTCTTCGGGACGCTCATCGATCAGCAAAACGATCAGGGTGACATCGGGATTATTCTTGGTGATGCTGTTGGCGATATTTTGCATCATCATGGTTTTTCCAGTTCGGGGAGCTGCCACGATCAAAGCACGCTGCCCCTTACCAATGGGAACCATGAGGTCGATAACCCGAGGAGTGTAATTTTTACTTCGATCTTCAGACTCCATCACCAAGCGTTGGTTGGGATAAAGTGGAGTCAAATTGTCGAACAAAATTTTGTCTCGGGCTGCTTCGGGATCCTCAAAATTGACAGACTCGACTTTGAGTAAAGCGAAATAGCGCTCTCCCTCTTTAGGAGAACGGATCTGACCCGAAATAGTATCCCCGGTGCGTAGGTTAAAACGGCGGATCTGCGATGGAGAAACATAAATATCATCAGGACCAGGCAGGTAGTTGTAATCGGGAGCCCGTAAAAACCCAAAACCATCTGGCAAAGTTTCCAACACCCCTTCACCAAACACCAAACCACGCTTTTCGGTTTGATTTTGTAAAATCGAAAAAATTAACTCTTGGCGAGTCATTCCGGCGGCGTTTTCAACACCAAAATCCTTAGCCATGTGCACCAAGTTATTGATGTCCATGAGCTTCAAATCTTTCAAGTTCAACACATTTCCCACGGGAGCGGATTCGGACGCCCGTAAGGCTTCCTCTTCTTCGATGGCTAAGAGTTCGGGATCGGGAAGATGATCCGTAATGGAGGAAGAAGGTCCATTACGATGGCCATTCCCCTTTTTCATGTAGGGGCGACGGGAAGGATTGCGGCGGTTTCGGTTATCGGGATGTTTTCTATCGGACATAATGTGTAGGGATTTGTTTTCTGGATTTAAGGTTATCGATTGGCTCGTTAGGGGATGTCCTCCGTTGACGGAGAACGTCGAAAGGCTTGTAGTAAGGATTTTAAAGATTAATTGAATGCTGGGACGGCCGAAGTGCTGAGGATCGGGAATCCCTGTTAGTTCCCTTAACGCTTCCGGGCATTATCTTAAGCCTCCCGGTTCTTGTCAAGGTTTTTTCTTAAAAAAATTTGGAACACAAAAAATCCATCAAGCCTTACCCGCTTCCCACGCCCTTTGACTTGACAGGAACTTCTTCCGCTCTTTATGCCTGGCCCCCGATTTCTCTATCAACTTAGGTAGCTTGGAGCGGTCATGGCTCAAAAAAAAACCAAAAACCAAAAATTGTGGGGCGGAAGATTCTCTTCGGAAACCTTGAAAGAGGTAGATGCCTTCAACGCCTCCGTCACCTTCGACTGGAAACTCTACCCCCATGACCTCAGGGGCAGCATGGCCCACGCCCGCATGCTGGGAGAACAAGGAATCCTCAGTCAAAACGAAGCCAAAAAGATTATCGAGGGCTTAGAATATCTTCGAAAAAAAATTGAATCCGGGAATTTTGAATGGAGTCTGGCCAAAGAAGATGTTCATCTCAATATCGAATCCGCGCTTATCGAACATTTGGGCCCCCTAGGCGGAAAGCTTCACACGGCGCGGTCGCGTAATGACCAAGTGGCCACGGACCTTCGCCTTTATTGCCGCGAAGCCGTTCGCACCACCTTAGGTTTACTTCGCGATTTTCAAAAAGCCCTGGTGGATCAAGCCGAAAAAAATATTGATATTCTCTTGCCGGGCTATACCCACTTGCAACGTGCCCAACCGGTAAGCTTGGGCCATTACCTTTTGGCCTACTTTGAAATGATCCAGCGCGACATAGGCCGCTTACAAGATTCCCTAGATAGAATCGACATTCTTCCCTTGGGTTCGGGCGCCCTCGCCGGAACGACTTTTCCCATCGATCGTCAGCAGGTGGCCAAAGAGTTGGAGTTTGACCACATTGCTCACAACAGCCTCGATGGCGTCAGCGATCGAGATTTTGTCATCGAAACCCTCTCCAACTTTTCTCTCATTATGATGCATTTGAGTCGTTGGGCTGAGGAATGGATTTTGTGGACCACTCAGGAGTTTCAGTTCGTCCAATTGCCCGAAGGCTTTTGCACCGGATCTTCCATGATGCCGCAAAAAATGAATCCCGACGTTTTAGAACTCATTCGCGGAAAAACCGGTCGCGTCTATGGAAGCCTCGTGAATTTGTTAGTTACCATGAAAGGCCTGCCCCTCGCCTACAACAAAGACCTGCAGGAAGACAAAGAGCCGCTCTTTGACGCCGTTCACACGGTGCAAAGTTGTTTAAAATTAGCCGCGCCCTTAGTGGCCCAAACTCGGTTTTGTTCTCAGGCCATGCGTCAGGCCTTAGAAGCGGGCTATGTACTCGCCACCGACTTGGCCGACTATCTCGTTACCCGGGGCGTGCCCTTTCGTGAAGCACACCACGTGGCGGGTTCGGGCGGGGCCTATTGCCAAAAACAAAACAAAGAGCTCACCGATCTTTCGCTCGAAGAACTAAAAAAATTTCATGGAGCCATTGAAAACGAAGTATTTCGCTGGCTTCAGGCCGAAAACGCCGTGGATCGCCGCGATTCACTGGGGGGCACTTCACGAAAACGGATTCGCTCCGAATTACGTCGGGCGCGCAATCTACTGAAGAAAAATCTTCCTTAACCCCGGCCACTCAACCTTCTCATGGACACTCCACAAGCTATGGATTTTTTTACATACAAAAATAACCAACTCTGCGCCGAGCAAGTTGCCCTCTCCGATATTCTCGATGCCGTGGGCTCACCCGCTTATGTCTACTCTCATGGAGCCATGCAAGCACGTTTCGAAGAATATGCCCAAGCCTTCGCCAAGCTTAATCCGCTGATTTGCTATTCCATGAAGTGCAACTCCAATCTCTCGATTTTGGAATCTTTTGTAAAAATGGGGAGCGGCATCGACATCGTCAGCGGAGGTGAACTGTTCCGAGCCTTAAAAGCAGGTTGCGACCCAAAGCGTATCGTCTTCAGCGGAGTTGGAAAAAGTCCCGAAGAAATGGCCATGGCGCTACGCAAGGGAATTCTCCTATTCAATGTAGAAAGCCTAGAGGAATTAGAAGTCCTTAATGAAGTAGCCCTTAAATTGAAAAAGCGTGCTCCCATCGCACTGCGAGTCAATCCTGACATCGA
>DALYDW010000046.1:0-1962 GCA_031972915.1 bacterium | reverse complement strand
ACATCACGACGGGCATGAAAAAATCTAAGTTCGGCATTCAATACGAAGAAGCCCTCCCCGCTTATCGTCAGGCTCGAACGATGCGAGGACTCGAAATTTTAGGCATCGATTGTCATATCGGTTCCCAATTAACCCAAGTAAATCCCTTTGTAGATGCCTTACACCGCATTTTAGCCCTGGTAGATCAACTAGAACTCGAGGGTATCCCTCTGCGATATCTAGACCTTGGGGGAGGCCTGGGCATTCGCTACCACGAAGAAACCCCACCCTCCCCCAAGCAATATGCACGAGCTCTCGAAAAAAACCTTCGCGGTCGTAAACTCAAATTAATCTTAGAGCCCGGGCGTTCTCTCATGGGCAATGCGGGAGTCTTACTCACTCAAGTAATTTTTACCAAAGACCGGGACAACAAACGCTTTCTCGTGGTGGACGCCGCCATGAACGACCTCATTCGCCCGGCCTTCTACAACAGCTATCACGAAATTCTTCCTCTACAGCGCAACAAACGTCGTCGAGAAAAGGTCGATGTCGTGGGACCCGTTTGCGAAACAGGAGACTTTTTGGCCACCGACCGACTCTTGCCCAAAATGGAGCGAGGAGAAGCTTTAGCGGTACAAAGCGCCGGGGCTTACGGGTTTTCCATGGCTTCTAACTACAATAGTCGGCCTCGCGCCGCAGAGGTTTTGGTCGTGGGCAAAAAGTTTTTCGTGATTCGTCAGCGAGAAAGCCTCAAAGACTTGATTCGCGGGGAAAGTCTCCCCACCCTTGAAAAGGCCCGAAAAAGTCGCTAGAGACTAAAAAATTTCCCTTGTCCCCTTGTTTAAGCGCACGGAGAAGAGGGATCACAAAAAACTTGGCGTTATTTTACAGGGAAAAACCACAAACACCTTGCAGCAATGAGCTTCTCCTATGACCTCGTTAAAATTTACCAAGATGCACGGACTGGGCAATGACTTTATGGTGGTGGACTGTCTCGAAGACCGATGCCCAGACTTTCGCCCTTTAGCACGGGCTTGGGCCGACCGACGATTCGGAATTGGTTTCGACCAAATGCTCATCATCAAGCCCTCGGAACAAGCCGACTTTAAAATGGAGATTCTCAATTCCGACGGTAGCGAAGTCGAAATGTGTGGCAATGGCATTCGATGCGTGGCCCGCTACCTCCATAGTCATGGAGCCACCTCCAAAAAAGAAATGAGCATCGAAACCCAAGGCGGATTAATCCGTCCACGCCTCTTGGGCGACTTGGTCGAGGTCGACATGGGAGAACCCATTCTCCAAGGGCCGGACATCCCCGTGCGCCTTCCAGGAAAAGTGATTCAACACTCGCTCAACCTAGAAGGCCAAGACTTCTCCATCACCTGCGTCAGCATGGGCAATCCCCATTGCGTTATTTTTGTCGATGACGTGAAAAACTTTGCTGTGCCCCATTGGGGTCCACTCCTCGAACGACACGAGCTCTTCCCCAATCGGATTAATGTGGAGTTTATCCAGGTACTTGATTCAACCCATTTGCGCATGCGCGTTTGGGAACGCGGTTCGGGAGAAACCCTGGCCTGTGGCACAGGAGCCTGCGCCTCGCTGGTGGCTGCCGTACTCAATGGTTTAAGCGAACGAGAGGCCGTATTGCATTTGCAGGGCGGCGATTTGCAAATCCGATGGAGCGGACAAGACAATCGGGTCTATATGACCGGGCCCGCTGAAGAAGTGTACTCGGGAGAGATTTCGCTCCCCTAAGCGAGGCTTGCCCTAACGGCGCCTCACAGCAGAAAGAGGTAGATCATGTTTCAAGGAAGCGGGGTGGCTCTCGTCACCCCTTTTAAAAACGGAAAAATCGACGAAGCCGCCCTGCGTCTCCTCATCGAAGAACAAATCCAAGCAGGAACCCAAGTTCTCGTTCCTTGCGGAACCACCGGAGAATCGGCCACTCTTTCCCACGAAGAACATGACCGCGTTATCGAC
>DALYDW010000045.1:12148-13650 GCA_031972915.1 bacterium | reverse complement strand
TACCCGTAACTCATCCAACACAATTCAAAAATAAAAACACCCTGAAACCTCAGGGCGTTTTTATTTTTGTTCTTCCAGAAAAATTCAATAAAACTCGGTTGAACAGCTTTTTTTCTATAAATTAATTTGTGTTCTCTTCTAGGTGTCGGAGTAAAAATTTTCATGCCGGTTTACACAAAATATTTTACGGGCTCTGTACTGCCCTTTTAACAAAGGTCTCAAAAACTTGTCCACCGCTCCCACTTCCAAACCACCAATTCATCGCCACCTCCCCCCTCCTCGAGAAAAGGTTCGCGCCATCCTCAAAGGTTTGCAAAAGCTCTATCCAGATGCCCGTTGCGCTCTCGATCATAAAAATCCCTTCGAGTTACTCATTGCCACCATTCTTTCTGCCCAATGTACGGATGCTCGAGTCAACAAGGTGACGCCGGCTCTTTTTGCCGCCGCTCCTGATCCTGAAAGCATGCACGCCTTAGGCGAAAAAAAACTTTCTCAATTTATTTCCAGTTGTGGACTCTACCAAAGTAAGGCGAAAAATATTTTAGCGACCTGTTTCTTATTAGCAAAACAACACCACGGAACAGTGCCCAAAGACCGAGCGGCTCTCGAGAGCTTACCCGGAGTGGGACGAAAAACCGCCAACGTGGTTTTATCCAACGCCTTTGGTGTTCCTGCATTAGCGGTGGACACCCATGTGTTTCGTGTCTCCCAACGATTAGGTTTAGCTCAGGCAAAAACTCCCGAACATGTCGAACGCCAATTGATGGAAGTCATTCCCCGCGCTGAATGGATTGACGCCCATCACCGAATGATTCTCCACGGGCGTTCCCTATGTGCGGCACGGCGCCCCAATTGCACAGACTGTCCACTTAAAAAGCTGTGCAACTTCGGAATTCAATCGCTTGCCACTCAGGCGCGCCCTTGAAAAAATCTTCCAACACCTGAAATAACCTAAAATGCTGTCGATTTTTTCCAAGCCCTATCGCGGTTGCGAGCTTGGTATCGGTCGGGGAGTGCTGACAACAACCTCCCCGGGTGGAGGTGTGGCCGGTGCAACGGGCTGAGGCTGCACAGGCGGCGGTAATAGCTCCTTGGGAAGATGAAAATCGAAATTCAACTTCCACAGCCCTTTATGTCCCAAGGCGACAAAAACATCGCGATAACGGTTGGCAATTGTAATATCGCGAATCTCTCCGGGAAAAATATGTTCGGCCACTTTCAAAGGTTGGGCAGGATTGCTGAAATTGTAAACCGCCAAATGTCCTTGGGGTTCGGGAATAAAAAGAAACCGATCGTCTTCAGTTAAAGCGAGGGGCGAAGCCCGCCAACCCGTGGGGGTCTCCACAGCACCAAGATTGGCGAAGGTTCCCAACTCTTGCAAAGTCAACTCGCGCCCCACACTAAAAATCTTCACAATCACTTGGCGAGACGAAGCCTGAACAAAAGAAACAAACACCAAATTTCCACCATGGGACACCAAAACGCGATCTGCCAGCCAATCG
>DALYDW010000045.1:0-12138 GCA_031972915.1 bacterium | reverse complement strand
TCCCAAGGTCATGCGTGAGAGCGGCAACTTTCTCGGCAAATCCACGGTTAAAACACCACTTACCCCCGCCGCTAAAAATGCGGCCTTTCCATCATCGGAAAAGGCCACATCACGCACATCTTGAAAGGGAATAAGCTCCAAAACTTCGGCTAGTTTTTTTTCTACGAAGGTCGCCACCTCTTCCGTAGCCGCCTTTTTTAAAATACCCAAACCAGCTCCACCCGAACTACTCCCCAGGCTGGACAATGCTATCCCTAAAGTAAGGTCTTGCCCTTTGCCCGTTCCGTAAATTCCTAAAGGTACGACGGCCCCTTGTGCCTCCAACTTTCCTAAAAACGGAACTGAGCGCTGCAATTGATTCCAAGCTCCAGCGCTTTGAGGTACCAATCCCAAACTTCCCAACATGCTGCCTTCGGGCAAACTCCTGGGATCACCGGCCAAAAGGTAAAGCACCGCGCCCTCAGTAGCTCCCGCAGGAAAGGCTCCGTCTAAGGGAAAAAATCCCGGAGAATTTTTTACCGCCTGTACCTGAAGATCGCTTCCCTGCACCCAAGCGACACTCCCCCCTGCCGCACTAACTTCATCTCCCACCCACAATTGTTGCCCTTTCGAATCCGACTTAACCCAAGCCGCGCTTTTGATGGCCGGTTTCACGGCCAGTTCTCGAGCTTGATAACTGGCGATAGGCTCGCCTTGAGCTTGAAAGACCCAAATGCGCAACTGATTGCCTTCCACAGTAAGGGCAACCCGCTCTCCATTAATTTTTCCCGTTCGCACCGTGGGAAGCTTTAAAAAATTGGGGGCTTGTTCAAAGGTGACTGGGATTTCACGCCAAGTGGCCGTGTCATAAATTCTAATTTCAAATCCCTTGGGACCATCAACCACCATCAGGGCCTGCTGAACACCAGGAACAATTTGTAAAGACTGTACAGGAAGGCTTTGGCCAGCATGGGTCACTTTGATGCGTTGTTCGGCGCCTAAACGGCCGTTGGCTAAAATCTCGAAAACTCGTAAACCAAAATCCTTACGACCTTGGGAGCTACGATCCTGACCAATGGAAGCGACTAAAAAATTTTTTCCAGCTGACGAATAAGTCACTAAGTCCGTAATGGACCCACCCGAAGCTAAAATCGCCACGGGCGCCCCCGAGGAGAAATCCAAAATCTGCAAGTTTTGTTCATCGGCCACGTAGACAAAGCGATCGTAAAAACTCAAAACCTGCGGGTCTTTTAAAGAAACCGCCGTAGAACCTTTAAGCACCGGACGTCGCGGATCGTTGAGACTCCACAGCTCGACGGATTTTTCCAAAAGAGCAAAAACAAAAGGTTGCCCCTCCAATTCGAAGGGAGTCACGCTCTGAATTTTTCGTCCCAAGCTGGGCAACTTGTAGGTTTGCCCCTGCCCTTGCACCAAAGTCCAAGCCCCTTGGGTATCCTGCACAAATACGCCAGAAAGCGCAGGACTCTGTCGATGGACAAAAGAAAAAAACCGCCTCAGCTCCGTGGCTAGGGGAACGCTTTCCTTCCATTCCATTTGGGCATTGTAAAAATCCAATTGATGGTTGCGGGCAGCCACCCAAAGATCGCCCCAATGTTCCAAGCCCAACCAAGGTGCGGGAGACTGAGCAATTAATTTGAATTGTGCCGGAAAAACTCGCAATGGCAAACGAACGACGACTTCTGTGGCTCCATCGGTAATGCGACCCTTTAAGACCACCTCAACAGGATTTTCGATATTCCCCACCATCAACAGCGTTGAGGCGTCGTTATTTCCCATAAGTTCAAAGGAGTCTGGAGGTGGCCCCTCCCATTCCCAAAAATACTGCAGACTACGGTTACCACCATAACTAACTTGCAGTTGTTCGGCCAAGACCACACTAGTTCCTTCGGGAAGGTTGAGTACCTCAGGGGACTGGACACGAATGGTAGATTGAATTTCTGGGCCCTGTTCTTGGGCTTGTGGGATTTCTAGAGCGGGTTCGGGCGTAACACTTTGAGGCGCCTCGGTCGCTTGGAAAGACTCAGGCATGGCCGAAGCCTGTGCAGAAGGACTTGCCGCTTCGACCTTTTCTTCGGGAGAGGGAGTGCTATCTTTTACCGATACCGCAACATCGTGACTCTTCTTTTTGACAGATTTTTTCTTAAAGAAAAGCTGCCAAGCCAGAGCTCCCGCTAAAACCAAAAGAATCAGTAATAGAAAACTTTTTTTACCCTTCATGGAGCGGTTTTATTACAGGCAAGACTAGGCACAAAGAAATCTTTTTCCCCGTCAAAAATCTTCGCTCTCCTCAGGACTCGGGCTCCACTAAAAAGCCGAGAAAGAGATAACAAAATGACGGGTGAAAGTATTTTTGTCGATCGCTCCACCATCCCCTTTTTGAAACACGCTATTTATTAACTTTTATCGCCACAGCCCCCGAGCACGCTCCCTGCTTCAGAATACTCGACTTGAGAGTCCCGATAAGAGGCTGCCCCCCACCGTTAAAATTACAAGCACCCGCTCCCACTTCGGCAACCACATAAAAATTCAACCCCTCGAGTCCTGGATTCACAAATCCCATCTTATCGTAGACAGTTTCATAGACATCAAACTGAAAACGGGTTGTCTTAATTCCCCACTGGTTAGTGTCGTCAAGCTGTATCCACTGTGGCCCTGGATCTATTATGCCATCCCCATCCAAGTCCTCCCCACTCGCCAAATCCTGTGTATCGCTAGAAGCTAATAAACAAGCGGGAGCAGGCTTTAGCCCAGTAATACAGTTACTAAAATTGACTAATCCACTTTGATATACCAACCAGTCGGCCGAAGATGGATTGCCAGAGGACGTAATACCAGTAGCATCGCCCACGAAAATCTTCACACTCATCTCGTCAGGTAAGGCAGAAATGGCTTCGACCTCCAATACTAGAGGTTTGCCTGGGCTAACCGTAAGTTCTGTCTGATCGTATGTAACAGGAACATCGTCTTCAGAACTAGCAGCTAAAACATCTACTAAACTTCCAGATTCATTACTGCTATAAACCCTAACTTCCAAATCGGCATGAACTTCCCTCTTATCCTCCACACTGCACCCAAAGGGAATTGATAGTATTCCCAAGGCTCTCCCACTCTTTGATGGGTTACGGTTGAAAAAACTTCCAGCCTTCACATATCGAGCGTAGTCTTGGTCATCCAGAGCAATTTGCTGCTTTCGCTCAGCAATCTTGGTTGAAGTTTCTCCAGTATCGACCGCAAAGTCAGCCATCTTATTAAGCAGGCGGCCAGCCAGCCCTACTCGAAGTTGGGGTTTGTCAATTGTCATAGGAACTACCTCGTTGCACAGAATTTAAAAGGAATTGCTAGAATCGACCCTGTGGGAACATTCGACCAAAGCTCTCGCTAAAACCAAAAGAATCCGTAATAGAAAACTTTCACTGAACCTTATCCCGAGTCTCTCCATGAATTGGATCACCCATGTCAAGCGTTCCATGCCACTACATCAGCCAATAAAGAAGCACTTTCTGAGGCGATCCTCTCATTGTTGAGGTCTGAGGCTCCCCTATTTAAAACATCTAAAAATCGCTCGGAAAAATTGTCCGAAAGAGCGTTTCCAAAGTCGTCGATGGCGTATGGCGAGCTTTCCAGATAATAGATTCCCCTAAGCGCCATACAACGCCGAGCAGGATCTGATTCTTCCTCCCAAATTTTCCAAAATAAGACATTGAGTTCCGAGGGTTCACTATTTTCAATAATCAAATTTAAAGCCCTGTCTCGCTCTTCAATCTGAGGATGCTTTTCCGCGATTTCCCATAGGCGAGACATCATCAATTCCACGAGAATACTCGTCTCAATACTAGGCTGAAGATAATGTACTTCCCGCAATAACCCTGCACTCGCAAAAAACACCTCCGAATTGGAATCCGATAGCCCTAGTTTCAAGAACTCTAAAGTGTCTGAAAAACTAGTTTCTTTTTCCAACTCATAGATGTTTTGTATAACTAGCACACGAAACGAGGCATCCGTTTCTCCCGCCCAAATTCGCCAACTAAGAGACTTTATTTCTTTTATTTCTTCTTCCTCGGAAATTTGCTCAGGAGAACCTTCCAAGAACTTACTTCTCAAATAGGAGAAAGCATGTCTTCTCACCTCAAGTTCTGGATGGGTTTCCGCAAATTCCATCATAGTCTCTGTAAGCGAATCCAAATCCCATAAACGAGAATTGTTCTTTAATAAAAAAAAGGCCCAAGTGCTGTTATCCACCGTCCCATGGTGGGCAAGATCCACAAGAGCATCGAAGACCCCCGATATCTCGTTAAGAGAAGCCGAGCTTGAGATGGAAGACCATTTTTGTAAAAAAAGTTCCTCCAGAAAGTCTCTGGCTTGATGGGCAAGCTCCTGATTCTCTCCCTTCACCAGCGGCAAGATCGCGTGAAACGTTTTTACAGGGTCCTGATGTAAGCTTTCAAGCCCCCTCAGACCCCACCAACGGACCCCAGGATCGGCATCCTGGAGGGCCATGGCGATAGCTGTTTTAATAATGCATTCTAAAGAAGTCGGAATGGTATAACCGGAGGAGATAGATGTTTGATTGGGAAACATACTATTTCGAATAGCTAAATGCTGTTCCTGGCCAAATTGAACAGCCAGGATCAAACCTCGAAGAACATCTTTTTTTTCTTCGCTTGAGCCTCCATGAAAGAGCCTGGGAATCTCCCGGAAGGAGACTAAGCCGCCCTCGAGCAGATGATAGGAAGCCATTTCATGGCTAACTGGATCCTGTATCCCTTGCAGTAGAGAATATAATCTCCTGTCCTTGGCCTGGGCTAAAAGATCGTCCAGGGACTCTCGAGCAAAAGGATCCCGTCCGTCTTGAGTAAAAACTCCACCGAAGACACGGTCGCGCATATAACACCACACCAATTTGCCAAATTTTGCCATCTCGGGGGGAGTCTCGGGATGCAAAATAAAAGTCGCAAATTGATCGGCTGAAAAATAAAAAGCTCTGCCCCCCGAAGCAAAGGCCTCGTTGGCATTATCCCAGGGATGGCCGCTCCGATGATTAGGGGTCCCCTCTACATAATTGGCATCCTGCAAGATTTCGTAGTTTCGATTTCCCAAACAAAGGGGATAAATGATCTCGGTCCAATCCGCATCCTTGAAGATTTCCCGACCCCTAAAAAGGTAATGCATGAACTCGTGAACATAGATCGATTGAATAGAGAAAAAATAATCAACTTCTGCAGACGCCGCTAGGGGCTCAAGATGAATGTCTCTTTCAAGAGGATTATAATGGGCCCCGTAAAAAGGGTGCTGCTCTGACCCTATGTTAATTGCATCCGCATCCCAATATACATATTGCATCGGAAAATCAGCATACTTATTCAATCCCGCGGCGAGTGAAAAAAGACTGTTTTGTTGGGCTTCCGTTAAGATATTTTCTGGAAGATAAAAATGAATGGAATAGAAAAGCCATCCCTCACGACCCCACACCTGTTGGGAGCGATGAGCCAAGGGTTTCTCACTCCTCGTATCGTGCTCAAGAGCCGTAATTGATCGGCTGAGGGCATCCGCCTGCAGAGGAGAAATATGTCTCAATCTGTTTTGATAGACCTCAGGGGTCACAAAGGGCTTGGCAAAGGATTTTAAAAAACTGGGCAAGTGCCGGTAGGAGGATTCCAGCAAGGCTTTGCCCTCTAGCTTGAACCCTGGCTCTGTGGATGGGGAAGCCAAGTGTGGTAAACCCAAATCACCCCGCCAAGATTCATCCCGAAGACCGGACCAACCCTCTCTCAACCTCTCAAAAAGCACGCCCATTTTTATTTCCCCATCAGTTTCTCTAAAGCGGAAGAAATCTGCAAAAAAAGCGCCAAACTGCGCGCTCTACAAAAACGTTATAAACATTTAATATTTATGGGGTTATTTATATTCTGGGATTTTCCCATTGAGGGATGTTCTCCCCTGACAGAGGAGTGATGGAGAATAAACACACCACCCCGTGAAGATTTAATCTCAACCCAGTTTGTTTTGATCCGTAGGGAACAGTAATTTGATTGAGAAAAAAAAGAGTACGAAGAGAAATTTCGTCTCGGGGCCAACCGCCCACAAACGGGAAAGAATCTAAAGCGCCGCAGCTAAACGAGCTTGTTCTAACTCTCGTTGTGCAAGTACGGCGGGATACTCTTCTAAGCTCACGGTCCCCGAGACTAAGCGCGCCTCCAAGGACTCTAGTTCTTGCCGCACGGCCTCACGATTGATTTGGCTGCCCAACTGAGCACTATCGGCCAACACAGAAATTTGATCGTCGAGGATTTCTAAAAATCCTCCCGACACCACCAGGGCTTCTTTTTTTCCGCCCCGCTGATAGTACAAGGCGCCCGTGGCCAACTGCCCCACATAGTGGGCGTGGCCCGGCAAAATACCCATCGGGCCTTGTGCACTGGGCAGAATTACTTCTTCTGCCTCAGTTTCGAGGACATTCTGTTTCGGCGTCACCACGTGCAGTTTCATAAATCAGTCTCAGTTTCAAACAGCTTTAGGTTCTCTTAGGCAGCCAACTTTTGGGCCTTCTCCAAAACTTCTTCGATGGTTCCCACCAGGTAAAAGGCCTGTTCGGGAATATCATCGTGTTTGCCCTCGAGAATCTCGCGGAAGCCCTTGAGGGTATCCTTGAGTTCGACATACTTACCCTCTAGGCCGGTAAACTGGGCCGCAACGAAGAAGGGTTGGCTGAGAAAACGCTGCACCTTACGAGCACGAGCCACCACCAACTTGTCTTCTTCGGAGAGCTCGTCCATACCCAAAATGGCGATGATATCTTGCAAGTCTTTATAACGCTGCAACAACTGCTGCACGTTACGGGCGGTCGCGTAATGTTCCTCGCCGATCACTTGAGGATCGAGAATCCGGCTGGTGGAATCGAGAGGATCTACTGCGGGATAAATTCCCAATTCGGCAATCTGTCGCGAAAGAACGGTCGTCGCATCCAAATGGGAGAAGGTTGTTGCAGGCGCAGGATCGGTCAAATCGTCGGCGGGCACGTAGATGGCCTGAACCGAAGTGATCGAACCCGAATTGGTCGAAGTAATACGCTCTTGTAAACCACCCAAATCGGTGGACAAAGTTGGCTGATAACCCACCGCTGAGGGAATACGACCCAACAAGGCCGAAACTTCCGCGCCCGCTTGGGTAAAACGGAAGATATTATCGATGAATAAGAGAACGTCTTGATTTTCTTCATCGCGAAAATATTCGGCCACGGTCAAGGCGGATAAGGCCACCCGGGCACGAGCGCCGGGGGGCTCGTTCATCTGACCATAAACCAAACAAGTTTTATTAATAACACCCGACTCTTTCATTTCCCGCCAGAGGTCATTTCCTTCACGGGTACGCTCACCCACACCACCAAACACGGAATATCCCCCGTGCTTCATCGCAACGTTGTTGATCAGCTCCATGATCAAAACGGTCTTTCCGACACCCGCGCCGCCGAACAAACCGATTTTTCCACCCTTGGAATAGGGGGCTAAAAGATCGATGACCTTAATACCGGTTTCAAACATTTCAACTTTGGTCGATTGATTGGTGAACTCAGGGGCCGAACGGTGAATAGGCAATTGCTTTTTCGCAGCGACTGGACCCGCTTCGTCCACGGGTTTTCCAACCACGTTGAGAATACGTCCCAAAGTTTCAGGGCCCACCGGCATACTGATAGGACGTCCGGTATTCTTAACCAACTGACCGCGAACCAAACCTTCGGTGGCATCCATGGCAATGGTGCGAACCGTGTGTTCGCCCAAATGTTGGGCTACTTCTAATACCAAGTTGTCGGGCTCATCGCTGACAGAAGGATTACTTACCGTTAAAGCGGTATAAATTTCGGGCAGATCGCCGGTCGCGAAAGATACGTCCACCACTGGACCAATAATCTGGGTAATTTTTCCGTCATTCACCTTCTCAGTCATACTGGACTCCTATAAAAATCACTAAGCACTCAGGGACTCGGCACCATTCACGATATCCATAAGTTCTAAGGTAATGGCCGCCTGGCGGGCCCGATTGTACTGCAAAGTTAGGGTCGCCATCATTTCGGAGGCGTTGTTGGTGGCGTTTTCCATCGCGCTCATGCGAGCGCCCAACTCACTGGCTAAGGATTCGAGAATGGCCAGATAAAACACTGTCGTCAATTGCCGCTCCAACAGCCCATTTAAAATTGGCTGAGCCTCCCCACCCCAAATCAAAGGACGACCGTAACGTAACGCTTTAGGGATAGCGCTTTCCTCGCCTAAACTCTCTTCGGCAACCTGCAAAGGCAGAACACGTGCCAAAGTAGGAACTTGAGAGATGGCACTCTGAAAAGAATTGAAAGCAATATAAAGGTGATCAAACTCCCCACTTTGATAACGGGAACGCCAGAGCTGAGCTAAAGACTCAGCTTTGGTAAAATCAAATTCCTCGGCATTGAGAGATTCTGACTCTTTGAGTTCGCGTTTTTTAGCGCGAAAATAATCGCGTCCCTTACGACCGATAACAGAAACCTCAACGCTCTCATACTGGGTCGCTTCATGGCGTAAAAAGTCTTCCACCTTGCGCAACAAATTACCGTTGAAGCCCCCACAAAGTCCTCGATCGCTGGTCAAAACCAAGACCGCCGCCTTTTTCGGCAGCTCCACCGTACGCAACAGGGGATGTTCCCAAGCTCCCGCTGCGGGAACGAGACGTCCTAAAGATTGCTCTAAGAGTCGTGCATGGGGGCGAGCGTTACTCAAGGCCTGTTGGGCGCGGCGCAATTTGGCCGCGGCCACCATTTTCATGGCCTTGGTGATCTTCTGGGTGTTTTTCACCGAGACGATCCGTTTTCGAATGGTCTTTAAAGTCGCCATAAATACTCAATCCACGCTGGTTTTCGCCACCAGCCCCTGATTAACCTCAAAACCTCTAGGCCGAAAAGCTGGCTCCCATCTCTTCGAGGGCTCGCTTGACCTTAGCAATCAGGTCATCGTCTAACTTCTTTTTAGTCGCAATCTCTTTAGGAATTTCTGGATACTTGGCGTCGATAAACAGGTGCAATTCCTTGAGGTAAGCAGCGACCTTATCTTTGGGATAGTCGTCCAAGTATCCATTGATGGCCGCGAAAATTTCCAAAATCTGCTTTTCTACGGCCATGGGAACATATTGCCCTTGCTTTAACAC
Organism: bacterium; assembly: GCA_031972915.1. Classification (GTDB taxonomy): domain Bacteria; phylum UBA10199; class UBA10199; order DSSB01; family DSSB01; genus DALYDW01. The sequence continues at coordinate 2,970 of DALYDW010000045.1, read as the reverse complement.
CTCTACCAAGCGCTCTCCGCGACTCAATTGGCGCTGGGTCGCCTTATCTAAATCGCTGCCAAACTGGGCAAATGCGGCTAACTCGCGAAACTGAGCCAATTCAAGACGAAGGGTACCAGCCACCTGTTTCATGGCCTTAATTTGGGCATTACCACCAACGCGGCTCACGGAGAGACCTACGTTAACGGCAGGGCGCACCCCAGAGAAGAACAAGTCACTTTCGAGATAAATTTGCCCGTCGGTAATAGAAATCACGTTGGTCGGAATATACGCCGAAACGTCTCCCGCCTGGGTTTCGATGATAGGCAAAGCCGTCAAAGATCCCGCGCCTTTTTCATCAGACATCTTCGCGGCCCGTTCCAAAAGACGGGAGTGAAGATAAAAGACGTCTCCAGGAAAAGCCTCGCGTCCGGGAGGACGACGCAACAACAGACTTAACTGGCGATAGGCCACCGCGTGTTTAGAAAGGTCATCGTAAACAATCAAAGCATGCTTACCATTGTCGCGAAAATATTCCCCGATGGTGCACCCGCTATAAGGCGCCAAAAACTGCAACGGTGCCGAGTCAGAGGCATTAGCCGCGACCACGATAGTGTAATCCATGGCGCCGTGTTGTTTGAGTTTTTCTACGACCTGAGCCACGGTGGACTGCTTTTGTCCAATGGCCACATAGATACAAAAAACATTGCCGCCCTTTTGATTGAGAATCGTATCAATGGCGACCGCTGTTTTGCCAGTTTGACGGTCACCAATGATCAATTCGCGTTGTCCACGGCCCACGGGAATCATGGCGTCGATGGCCTTGATTCCGGTCTGCAAAGGCTCGTGCACCGGTTGCCTGGCAACAATCCCAGGGGCTTTGATTTCAATTTTACTGCGATGCTGGCTTTGAATAGGTCCCAGGCCATCAATGGGATTTCCCAAGGCATCAACGACGCGACCGACAAGCGCCTCACCCACGGGGACTTCGGCGATTCGTCCCGTGCGACGGACAGTGGCGCCTTCACGAATTCCCGACGCCTCTCCCATGATACACACCCCGACGTTATCTTCTTCGAGGTTAAGGGCCAGACCATAAACTTTGTTTTCGAATTCGAGCAGTTCCCCCGACATGGCTTGAGAAAGCCCATACACACGAGCAATGCCGTCTCCCACAGAGAGAACGGTACCCACCTCTTCCATCTCCACCACACGGTCGTAATCTTGAATCTGTTTTCGGATGATATCCGAGATTTCTTCGGGACGAATCTGCATAAGTCTTCCTTATTTTATCCAAAAAAACTTACTAGGCTCTCAGCCTGATTTTTTTGACGATCGGGCCGCCCTCCAGCCCAACTTCAACTCCACTAAGCGATAGCCTTTTGAATTACCTCTTCTTTAAGCTTCTCTAATTCATGCTTCAAAGAGGCATCGAAAACTCGATCGTTGACCTGAATGGTAAAACCACCCAACAAACTTGGATCCACCTGGGTCTCCATGAGGACCTGCTTACCCAAGGACCGCTCCAACAAAACTTTCAACTTCGACTCTTGTTCCTCCAAAGGACCCGCCGACTTGACCTGAACGCGCACACGTCCCAAGGATTCATCGGCCAAATCTTGGTAAATGCGGGCCAGCAGGGCCAAGACTTCCATTCGATCTCGGTCAATCAAAACACGAACCAAGTTAATCAAAGCAGGAGCCAAGGCCAATCGGACCGCGACTTTCTCAAACACCGCCTGCTTAACCGAGGGTTTAACAACGGGCGATTCTAAAACCTGTCGCAATTCAGAATGAGCTTTCAATTCTACTGAAAGCTTCTGCAAGTCTTGATTGACAGCATCAACCTGGTTTTGTCCTTGGGCAACGATGAGCAAGGCTCGAGCGTACCTTTTGGCTGCGGAACCACCCCTCATGAGAGATTCTCCATTTTACCGAGATATTGACTAACCAAACGACGCTGATCTTCGGGCGTTAAATTCTGCTTCACAAGAGCCTCGGCCATTTCCGCCGCTAGAGCGACCGTTTCTTTCTTTAACTCTTCTTTCGCCTTGCGAAGCTCTTGGGCCAAAATTCTCTCCCCAGTTTGTTGGAGACCCTTCACCTGATCTTGGGCCTCTTGAATAAGACGAGCCCTTTCCAACTCCCCATCTCTTTTTAGCTCAGCAACCAAACGCTGAGTCTCTTCTTCAATTCCACTCAATCGACTTTGGGCCTCGCTAAACTTAAGCTCGGCCTCTCGCTTAAGAGACTGGGACTGTTCCAAGTTTTTTTGAATCAAAGCACTACGCGAGGCAAAGAAATCCTTTGCGGGTTTACGCAACAAGAAAAAAAGCAGTCCCAACAACAAAGCCAAGTTGACTGAAGCAAACAAAACCGGGCGTACCGGAATACCAGCTTCGTGACCATGGCCTCCCCCTGCCGCAAAAGCCCCAGCCGAAACCAAAACCAAGGCTAGACCTAAACTCAACTTCCACCCTATCTTTTTGGATTGGATCGCCATGATTTAGGCCGAAACCTTTCTGCCCAAAAGCTTTTCTGTCATTTCTTTGGAAAGCTCCTGTGAACGTTGTCGCAAACTCTCCTGGGCAGCCCTGGCCTCCGCACTCAATATCGCCCGACTCTCTTCTAGACGCCCCTCCCAAACTTGACGGGATTGGTGAACTAATTCGTGGGCATGAGTTTCCCCGTCACGGGTAAGGGCGCTCTTTTCTTTCAGGCCCTCATCTCGGGCTGCCTTCACTCGAGCAGACACCGTATTCAACATCTCAGCCGCTGAATCTTGTAGCCTCTTAGCCTCTTTTTGAGCTCCTTCCGTCAGAGCGTGGCGTGCGGCTAAAATACGCAATACCGGACGAAAGATCAGAAAATGCATCGACAGCAAGACGAAGATAAAAATCCCCATCTGCACGAAGAGCGTCATATTAGGCATCAAGTCAATCATGCCAAAACCCTTAACTCACTGAAATCATTGTGATTTTTACTTAGGCT
>DALYDW010000044.1:0-13718 GCA_031972915.1 bacterium | reverse complement strand
CAAGATGATTCGATTCCTGCCAATGTCGAAAAAGATCAATATCCTTGTTCATTGCTTCAAGCCCTGAACCAAAGTTATCAAAAAGAAATCCAACCCATTTTTGAAGCCAAATGCCTGATGTGTCATGGCATGCCCAAACAGTTACCGCTTTATGCGAAACTTCCTCTCAGCAAGGCCCTGGTTGATCACGACATGAGAGAGGCAGTCGAAGACATTAACATGACCTGGGGATTTCCCTTCCGCACCCAAAAAGGCGTAGACCACGGACTCGAAGAAATTAAAGAAGTGGTCCAAGAAGGAGATATGCCCCCCTTAGTTTATAAAGTAATGCATTGGAAATCCGGCCTCACTCATGAAGAAAAAACCAAGATTCTCTCCTGGGTGGGAGAAGCCCGCGCTGCCTTACGAGGTCATAACCCTCCGGTAAAAACCTTACAAAATTAAAAACGGTTTCAATACTTTTCATCAATTTAAAAGCTTATCATCGACACAATGCATTTGAATGACTCTTCATCTGTAACACGCTGTTCTTGGTGCCTTTCAGATCCAATCTATCAGCTCTATCACGACCAAGAGTGGGGTGTACCTTTGCAAGACGATAAGGATTTGTTCGAATTTTTGATCTTGGAGGGAGCGCAAGCTGGCTTGAGTTGGTTGACCATCCTAAAACGTCGAGAACATTATCGCCGAGCTTTCAAACAATTCGATCCGGAGCAAGTGGCCCGATTTACCGAAACCGATCAAATAAAACTTTTACAAGATTCTGGCATCATTCGAAACCGTCTCAAGATATCGGCCACCATTGGTAATGCCCAGGCATTTCTCAAGATTATCGAGAGCCATGGGAGCTTCGCGAAATACATGTGGGAATGGGTAGGAGGTCAACCTATCCAACATAATTTTTGCTCAATGAAGGAAATTCCGGCTCAAGATAAAATTTCTGAAGCTTGGAGTCGCGATATGAAAAAACGAGGCTTTCGTTTTGTGGGCCCCACCATTCTCTACGCTCATATGCAAGCTGTAGGCATGGTCAATGATCATTTAATCGATTGTTTTCGCCATTCCGAAGTCAAAACACTCCGACCCAAGCTCGACCCAAAATAGCTCGTATACTTCAACATTCAAAACATCAAAGTCTTCCTCGATCGAGGCCGATCTTATTTTTTCAAAAGGCTTTCCGCATAGAAAGGTGTCCATTGCCCGGGCTCATTAAGCAAGCCCATCCTCGACCGCCCCCCCTCGGATGTCGGTTTTGGAAAATGGCTGAGCAAGAGATTGTCTGCATCAAACTCCGCAAAAAACGTATCATCACCCAAAGGAAATACGTTTAGTAATCGCTTTTTCAGAGCTAAAGAAAGCTTGTGATTTAAAAAATTTTCTTCCAATTTTCCTGAGACCGAAATCATTTCCACTCCTCCTAAGCTACCTAGGAGCGGGTCTCGATAAATTAAAAAAACAGACCCATCTTCTAAAAAATGAGGCTCATAAAGTTCTGGAAATGGACCTGGAACTTGCTGACTTCCCAGAATGCGGAGACTCTTTCCATCCCTTTGACTTTCTAACAAATAATCAACAACACGCTCCCCTTGTTTTAAGACAAACCAACGTATTTTTTCCGAATGATCGAAATAAAAATCCAACACCTTCCAGCGATTTCCCAATAAAGAATCCCAATCATCACCATTCAATGAAATCACTCGATTGAGTTTTAAATTTCCCTCAGGAAGTAACTCAATTCTCACCAAAGAGTATTCTAGACTTTCTGAGTCAAGTTCTGAACTCAGTTCCAAACCATAAAGCTCTCCCTGAAAAGAAAAACCTAACTTGATAATTCCTTTATTTTCTTGAGAAATTACATGAGACGACACTCCACCCCCATCTTTTTGAAAAACCAAGAGAGTTAACTCATTCCTTCCCTCTTGCGCTGGAGAATAAAGAAAAATCTCACCTTGAACCCCCAACAATAGATTAGAAACACGAGAAGAAATCGCTTTGTTATTCAAGTCAAAATCCGGATCAGGTCTTCCATCGGAAAACAAACGGTAAAGTTTTAAAAAACGGCGATTAGCTTCTCGGTTGTCAATCTCTACCAATAGGAGCAAACGCCCTTGAGCATCTAATGCCGCGTCTAAAAAACGCAAATCTGCATCGGGATTCCGATAGTAAGTTTCTAGATCGAATTCGGGTGAGAACCTCCACCGCGCCAAGCCTTGGCGAATCCCTCCCAAAGCAAATTCCCTCACCCAGGCACCGGGCAAATACCAAAAGTCAGCGGCTCGCACTGAGGCCAAGGGCATGACCGCTTTGGTTTTCCACTGAGAAGAAGAAAGGAGAATCAAGATAAAAAAAGGAAAAAATAAAGACAAACTCAAACGCCATTTTTCAGGTAAAGCCATCCAGGCGGTTAAAAATTGCATCAACAGAAAGTAAAAAACTCCGCTCAAGCTCAGGCTAAAAATAAAACCCGCTCTTTCACTGCGAAAAATAACGTATGCCAAAGCTGAAAAAAATATCGTTGCCCCGAACAATCCGTACACCCACCGAATTCCCTCTTTAAAAAATATTGTCATCGTCCCCCTCCATTCCCAATCCATAGCGCTCCGATCACACACAAAAGGCTACTCAAAACGGAGCTAGAATTTCACAGAATCAAAAAAGCAAAGGACTTATGCTTATTGGCTTAGAATTTTAAAATTTTCAGACAAACAGACCTAAGCAAAACTCTTCTTATATTTGCTAAATGCTCAATTTAAGCTCGCTACCCAAGAGGGTTTTTACTGATTGGGTTTCACGTAGAACTCGAAGAAATAAATCCCCACGAAATTTTTTCAACGGAAAACAGCCACGCCCGGTAGCCGCGCAGAGTTCTCCAGTTTCCAGTAATTTTTTTAACAAAATTAAACCGGTCTCCTGGCGTGAGGACAAAGCACTCATTCTTTGAGAAAAGAGATTCTTGATGGAATTTTTCATTCCAGAAATGGGCAATCCTTTTAAGAAATTGAAGATTCGTGTCGTTACTAGAAGGGTGTAAAGATCCTCTCGGCTAAAATACTCAGTCTCCACCGCCATGGCAGTCAATCGAGCGCGAAAGGCATCGGGCTTGGGGCCTAACCACGCCTTGGATAAGGGGGAAGCTGGCGTCAGATAAAAAGGGCTTGCCCCTAATAAAACCGGTAAACGCGCATTGACAGACAGCGTTTGCACCATGCTCATTAAACTTTCCTGAGGTAAGCCTAAGATCTGGTAGGACACGACTTTAAATCCTAACTCAATGGATTGCTCCACCACTTCCAAATATTTTTCCAAGGTATGGGGCCGCTTCGTGGATTCTCGCACTGATCGATCCGAAGTCACCAAAGCCAAATTTAACTGGGAAAAACCACTTCGTCGCATCAAACGAAGCAAAGTCTGATTCAAGCTCAAATAAGAAATGCCATTCATGGCGGTAAGCTGCATCTCGCCTTCGGGTAGAGCTTTGAGAATACCGTGACAGATTTGCTCCATGGGCTCTTGGTAAAAAGAGAGATTATCATCTTCGAAATCCAAAACGCGGTACCCTTGAGCGTGACGCGTGCGAATTTCTTCCAATACCCGAGACACGGAATTGCGCCGATAAATATTGCCAAAAGTGGTATGCACCGAACAAAAAGAGCAACGATGGGGGTAGCTTCTGGAAGTCACCAAAAAAGCCAAGGGCCTACCTTCATAGCAATAACGATCGAGAGGAAAATCACTTAAATCAGGCATGGGTAATTGGTCGGGAAAATCGTTTTCTTCTATGGGATTGAGTATAAGCCGCTCCCCTTGTTTGTAACCCAAGTTTGGAACTCGATCCCAATTCCCTTTTCCGAGCTCCCACTCTCGTAAAAACAAAGTAAGAGGCCTCTCCCCCTCACCACGAATAACAAAATCAACTGCTGGGTTCCGCAACATCTCCTCAGGCTCTGCGGAGACATGGGACCCCCCCAACAGCACCGCCGCCTGACTTGTTTGCTTTACCCAACGTGCTGTTTCTAAGGCTTCTCGATAATAAGGCGAAAAAAGGGAGGAAATCCCCACCACATCCGGTTTTTCCTTTTGCAAAAACTCACCGATGCGCTCCCAGGGAGCGCCAAAATGATAGTAATGATAAAAAGTAGAAAAAGGACTTTGATCAGGATGAGCGTAGTATTCGCGAAGATAAGCCAGCTCTTGGGGTAGGGCTAGGGAACGTTTGCCCCAACCTTGATGCAGATCGAGAATTTTCACTTCCCAATGGGGCAGGCTCTGTCTTACGGCAGCCTTCAGATAGGCCAAGCCAATAGGTTGCAAGCGCAAGTCCGTGTTGTAAAAATCCTGAACGGGCGGCTGCAACAAGAGAAGCTTGGGCATATGCCACCTAAGGCAAAATTTCCGAATCGCGATGAACCGTTTGAGGAGAAAAAGCAGGAAGACAGATAGCGATATACTCCGCTCCTTCCTGTCCTGGAGTGCTGTAGCGAATCCATTCTCCCTTTCGCGCTAAAACCCCCTGCCCCGCACCGATCCACATCTCACCGCCGGAAAATTCGACTCGCAATTCTCCCGCTAATACCACCGTATATTCATCAAATTCGGGTCGTTGCCCGGGCTCTTCCCATCCCGAAGGGCTTTTCATGCGAGCAATACTTAAAGCATGACTACCACTGCTCACTCGGCCAAAAAACTCTTCAATACGTTTGGGACGATTCCCCACCGCAGGGATGACTTGAGGAGCTTCAATTTTTTCAGGCATCTGCAACCTCCGTTGTGGCCTTCCTGACTTGCTTTTGCCAAAAAGGAAATAAAAAAGGCGACCCGCTTTTAAAAGAAAAAACAGGGTCGCCCACTTACCCAAAAAACTAAAAACTACTGGGCCTGGGGAGCTGTCGGCATAGCTGGCTTAGGAGGTATGGAGGCCAGACGAGTTTCCAGAGCGGCCATCTGATCGTATTGGGCCGCTTTTTTTAGGGCGTGATCCTTCAATTGATTGCATTGATCGGGGATGTTGTCCTGAATGCCGTCGTAGTGAACATAGCTTTCTCGATAAGTTTTTGCCAATTCTTCATGCATCGCTGCCTCGGCGCGCTCTTCATCAGCCAAGGCCTTATAATATTGGGCCAAGGTTTTATGATCTCCCGCCGCAATGGCCTTTTTTAACTCGGCTTTCGACGGCACAACAGCGGGCTGTGGGCTGGTTTGGGCCTGGGCAAAACCAGAAATCCCAAGAAGAAAAATGGACAATAGAAGCAATAGATTTTTTTTCATAACGTCTTTTCTCCTCATAAAAAAGTTTGTCAAAAAACTTCCAATAAAACACCTAAGAGAAATGGAGGCGAGTGGAAGTAGTGTAGTTTTAAACATCCCCCCTAGACTAGAAAAAACAGCTCACCGATTCTTCGATTTTTTTCTCAACAGGGGATAGCCCTTGTTTCTGAGCTAAAAAGTTGTTTTAAGTCCACCTCAGTCTATCGCAAATTTTTAGAGAGTTCTGCTGAAAAGCCAAAACCTTTTACCACAGAAAAAGACCTAATCATGAGTTGCTGTCATTGTCCTTCTACAGAAAATCCAGTCTCTCCACCCCCTCAATCGGCCTATTTTTGCCCCATGTGTCCTTCGATCAGTTCAGAAAACCCCGGTCCTTGCTCGCTATGCGGTATGGCTCTAGAAAAAAACCCCACCTTTATATTCGCTCAAACTACAAAATACCTTTGTCCCATGCACCCCGAAGTTGTCCGTCAGCAGCCTGGAAGCTGCCCCATTTGCGGCATGGCTTTAGAAGCACACGAATCTTCCACAGAACCAGAAAATGCTGAATTGCAAGACATGACTCGCCGTTTCTGGATATGCCTACTCCTCACCCTGCCGATTTTGGTGTTGGCCATGGGAGAGATGATCGGAATTCAATCGGTATGGCTCAATCCTCTACCGGTCTCCATGTCTATCACCCAATGGATTCTCGCCACTCCTGTGTTGCTTTGGGGAGCTCGGCCTTTTTTTGAACGAGCGTACCTAGCTCTCAAAAATCGTAGCGCCAACATGTTTACTTTAGTCACCATGGGAACCAGTGCGGCCTATGCCTACAGCGTAGCGGCAATTCTCGTTCCTCATGTCTTTCCCGAATCTTTAAAAAATCACTCCGGCGAAGGAGGATTACCCGTTTACTTTGAGGCCACCGCAGTCATCGTCACCCTGGTGTTGCTGGGGCAGGTTCTAGAACTACGGGCTCGAGAAAAAACCGGTAGTGCCATTCGAGAACTTTTAGACCTAGCCCCTAAACTCGCCCGTCGTCTCGACGCCTCGGGATTGGAAAGCGAAGTGCCTTTAAACGAAATCAAAGTGGGAGACCGTCTTCGGGTAAGACCTGGAGAAAAAATTCCAGTCGACGGAATTGTTTTAGAAGGCAGCAGTTTTGTCGATGAATCCATGCTCACGGGAGAGGCCAATCCGGTGAAAAAAAATATCCACGATGCGGTTACGGGCGCCACGCTCAACGGAGCAGGCATGTTTGTTATGGAGGCGAAACGGGTTGGCACTGAAACCTTACTCAGTCAAATCGTCGCACTTGTCTTACAAGCACAACGCTCCCGAGCCCCGATTCAAAGCCTGGCAGATAAAATTTCTTCCTACTTTGTTCCCGCAGTCATGCTCATCGCCTTGGCTACTTTTTTTATTTGGCTAGTCCTAGGACCCGAACCCCGATTTTCCCACGCCTTAACCAACGCTGTCGCCGTTTTGATCATCGCTTGTCCCTGTGCTCTGGGACTAGCCACCCCAGTTTCCATCATGGTGGGCACAGGACGCGGGGCCCAAGCGGGAATTCTCGTCAAAAACGCCGAAGCCTTAGAAAAAATGGAGAAAATCGATACCTTGGTCTTTGATAAAACCGGAACACTCACTCAAGGTAGACCGAGCCTCAACAGCATCGAGGTCTTAGGAGAAGAAAATCCCGAAGACCTGTTGCGTCGGGCCGCTGCCCTCGAACAAGGCAGCGAGCATCCCTTGGCCCGAGCTTTTGTAGAAGCAGCTCAGGTTCGCCAACTTTCCCTACCCATCGTTAGCTCTTTTCAGGTTGAAAGCGGTCAGGGCATCCTAGGAACCATCGAAGGACGAAAGCTGCTTTTAGGAAATCAAGCTTGGATCCATCGCCATGGCATTTCTTTGGAAGTCCTAAAGCCCCAAGCTCAAGCCGCCCAAACCCAAGGACAAACCGTCGTCTTTGCCGCCGATGATTCTAAACCCCTAGGTTTTTTCGTCATCGCAGATTCCATCAAAGCCAACGCAGCTGAGGCGCTCAAACAGCTCAAAAACGAGGGCCTACGATTGATTATGCTAACGGGCGATAATCAAAAAACAGCTACAGCCGTTGCATCTCAACTCAACATCGATCAAATCATAGCCGAAGTACTCCCCCAAGAAAAACATCACCATTTGGAACGACTTCAAAAGCAAGGATATTGCGTCGCCATGGCGGGGGATGGAATTAACGACGCTCCCGCTTTGGCCCAAGCCGATTTAGGAATTGCTATGGGAACAGGCACCGACGTCGCCATTGAAAGTGCACAAATCACTTTGGTGAAGGGTGACCTTATGGGAATAGTTCGAGCCTTGCATTTAAGTCGAAAGGTAATGGGAAACATCCGACAAAATCTTTTCTTTGCCTTTTTCTACAACTCTCTAGGAATTCCACTAGCGGCCGGGCTGTTTTACCCACTTTTAGGTTGGACCCTAAATCCTATGATAGCCGCCGCGGCCATGAGTTTGTCTTCGGTATCGGTCCTTGCGAACGCCCTACGCTTGAGAAAGACCCCTCTCTAACCCAATCCTCAGAGCCCCTTTACAAACGGAAACGAATGCTCTTATAGGCTCCAAATATGTCCAAGGCCGTTCAAGAACTTTTTACCGCAATCGCCGCCGACTACGATCGTCTCAACCGCACCTTAAGTCTATCGATCGATAAGCGTTGGCGAGAACAGGCCTTGGCTCCCTTAAAAAAATTGCTTCCACAAGAGACTTCCACAAAAATTCTCGACCTATGCGCCGGAACCCTAGACCTTACAGAACGACTTTTGGAAATTTTTCCCAAGGCACAAATCTTCTCCCTCGACTTTTCTCTAGCCATGCTCGAGCAGGGCAAAAAAAAACTTAAAGCCAGTCCCCGCGGCCACCTACTCTGTGCCGATGGACACCGACTTCCACTTCCGTCCCAAAGTGTCGATGCCGTTCTCTGTGGTTTCGGGATCCGCAACTTAGAAAATCGGGTCCAAGCGGCCTCTGAAATTCGTCGCATTCTCAAACCAGGAGGTAGCCTGGTGGTCTTGGAATTTTTCCGACCAGAAGGTTTGATTGCAAAAGGTTTCTACCAAACTTACGGAAAATTTGTGATTCCCAGAATAGGCGGCTGGCTCGCTAAAAACCGTCAGGCCTATCAATATTTGCAAGACTCCATCCTGCAATTCTTAAGTGTAGAAGAATATCGCCGTTTATTGCTCCAACACGGCTTCACTTCCTTCGAGTCCAAATCACTCTCAGGTGGCATCGTCCACCGCGTCCTTGCTCAATAATATCCTCATTGCCATGCTGCGCCGTATCCGACACACCTTAGAACTCATTAAATTTTCACACACACTATTTGCCTTACCCTTTGCCTTGTCGGCTTACTTTGTGGCCACGACAGGAAAACTCCAGCCTAAAACTTTGGGATGGGTTTTGCTTTGTTTAATCAGTGCCCGAACTTCCGCCATGGCCTTTAATCGCTGGGCTGATGCGAAGTTCGACGCCCTAAACCCGCGTACCCAAAATCGCCATCTACCCGCTGGCCTACTCAGCTCCACTTACGTTCTTGGTCTGGTTATCTTCAGCTCCTTAGTTTTTATCTTAGGAGCTTTTCAGTTGAACACACTTGCGGGAGCACTAGCCCTGCCCTGTTTGGCTTTGCTCCTGTTCTATTCTCTGACCAAGCGCTTTACCGACTACACCCAATTTTTCTTAGGACTTGCCCTTGGCATGGCGCCCATCGGCGCCCACATCGCCGTCACTGGATCCCTATCTTGGAGCCCAGTGATTCTCGGGATCGCAGTCTGTTTTTGGGTAAGCGGCTTCGATTTGCTCTATGCACTACAAGACTTGAACTTTGATCAAAGTCAGGGGCTCCACACTTTAACGGTCAAATGGGGGATGGAAAAAACTTTTCGAGTTTCTCTTATTCTCCACCTAGGTTTTTTTATTCTTCTGGCCCTCTACGGTCAATGGAATCAATTGGGATGGCTCTACTGGATAGGATGGCTAATCACAGGCGGCTTGCTGCTCTGGCAACACAAAATCCTCGATCACAATTTGAAAAAAATTGATATGGCCTTTTTTACGGCCAATGGACTGTTGAGCCTAATGTTCTTCGGATTCGTCTTAGCAGACCAACTTTGGAAATAAATGCTGTGCTTAAGAACGAATCTTGCTCACCGAAATCACTCCCTTAATACTTTCTAAGGCGCGGATCACATCCTCGAGCTGCTCTCGGCTTTTAATGTCCAAGGTAAATATATTCATAGCCTTCTGGTCACTCGTGGTACGAATGCTGGCCTGAGAAATATTAACTCCCATATTGCTAATCTTTTTAGTGATGGCGGCCAAAATTCCCGGCCGATCCACATTGACGGTCTTAAGCTTAGCCTGATGCAACAAATCTTCTGAGTTGTCCCAACTCACCTCAATGCGCCTTTCGGGATCGCTCGCCAATACCTTAGGACAATCCACCGAATGCACAATCACTCCACGACCACGACTGATAAAACCAGTCACCGAATCCCCCGGCAAAGGACTACAACACTTTCCTAGAGTAACCAAAATATCATCATGTCCCCCCACCTGAATTCCGGTGCGATTACGTTTCTTCACCTTCTGAAAAATTTCTTCTAAAACACCAGGGCGTTTTGGACTGTCACCGGCTCGTAAAACTGATTCTTTCGGTAATAACTTAGACACCACATTGCTGGCAGTGAGCTTGCCATAACCCAATTGTGCCAAAAGAGAATCAGCACTCTTTAAGTGAAAATAGCGCTCTGCGACTTCAGACAAAGGCTCTTCTTTGAGGTAAAACGAAGTCGACTCCCCGTACTTTTCAATCTCACGCCCCAGCATATCCCGCCCGAGAGCCACCGACTTATCCCGCTGTTCTTTTTTAATTTCCTGGCGAATCTTAGCTCTGGCGCGACTGGATTTAACAAACTTAAGCCAGTCGCGTTTGGGATGAGAACCCGTCTTAGTCAAAACCGAAATCGTGTCTCCACTGCGTAACTGATAATCAAGTGGCACGATCTTATCGTCGACTTTGGCACCGATGCACTGATTTCCCACATCAGTATGAATGGAATAGGCAAAATCGATGGGAGTAGAACCATAGGGCAATTCGATGAGATCCCCTTTAGGAGTAAATACGTAAACGTCGGTGGCGAAGAGGTCGAGCTTTACCGTATCCAAAAATTCAGCCGGATCCTGCACATCCTTTTGTAAATCTATCAACTCACGCAACCATTGAAAGCGCTCCCGATCTGCTTGAGAAATATTGCCATCTTCTTTGTAGGTCCAATGAGCGGCAATTCCAGACTCGGCCGTATCGTGCATCTCCTGAGTACGAATCTGAAACTCGACCTGTTGCCCTTCCAAGCAAACCACCGTGGTATGCAGGGACTGGTAATTATTGACCTTGGGCATGGCGATATAATCTTTAAATCGACCGGGCACAGGCTTCCACTGTTCGTGAAGAATTCCCAATACCTCGTAACATTGCCGAATGCTCTGCACGACAATGCGAAAGGCGATAATGTCGTGAACCTGACCGAAGGCTAAATTCTGCGTCTCCATCTTGCGATAGATGCTGTAAATATGCTTCATCCGCCCTGAAATACGATGAGGGATTTTGTAAAACAGCAGTTTTTCATCCACAACCTGCTGCACTCGAGACATATATTCTTCGCGTTTTTTTCTCTGCTCCCGGGAGGCTTGATATAAAGCATTGTAAATATCGGGCTTGAGATACTTTAAACAGAGATCCTCCAATTCAATTTTCATCCATTGAATGCCCAATCGATTAGCTAAGGGAGCATAAATATCGAGGGTCTCGGAGGCGATCTTAACTTGGCGACTTGGAGACAAGGCCCCCAAAGTTCTCATATTGTTAAGACGATCGGCCAACTTAATCAAAACAACTCGAATATCCGAAGCCATGGCCAAAATCATTTTACGAAAATTTTCTGCCTGCTTTTCTTCCTTAGAAGAAAAATGCATTCGGCTCAATTTCGTAACCCCATCGACCAGCTGGCTGATTTCGTTGCCAAAGGTGTCACGGATATCCTCTAACTTTACCAGGGTGTCTTCGACCGTATCGTGCAACAACCCAGCAGCGATAGAGGAAGAATCCATACGCATTTGAGCGAGAATATCTGCCACTTCTAACGGGTGAATAAGATACGGATCACCAGAAACTCGCTTCTGGCCTTCGTGGGCGCGAGCCGCTAGATCGTAAGCCTTTTGTATTTTTTGCAAATCGGCGTGAGAATCGTACTCTTTAACCTTGGTCTTGATATCCTCGATACTGATCACAAAGTCTCACTTATTTTTCAGATGGAAGGTCAACCCCATGGCTCCGCAAAATTTGAATCAGCTCCCGATGGGCCGCCGCTAAATTTTCGTTAACCACGGTGTAATCGTAGTGATGCTTCAAAGCCATTTCATCACGAGATCTTTCGATGCGACGCTGAATATTCGATAAATCGTCAGTGCCACGACTCAATAAACGCTTCTCTAGTTCTTCTGAATTAGGGGGCAAGACAAAAATCAGCACCACGTCTTTCCGTTCTTGTTTCAGCCTCAGGGCCCCTTGAGTGTCCAAATCCAAGAGAACACTACGCCCCTCTGCCAAAGCCTTCTCAATAGGAAAACGGGGAGTTCCATAATAGTGGCCATGTACCTCGGCCCACTCTAGAAATTCTCCCAACCGAATTTTATTTTGAAAATCCTCGTGACTAAGAAAGTAATAGTCGCGTCCCTCTAATTCTGTACTTCGAGAAGGACGTGTCGTGGCACTAACAGAAAAAAAACAACCGAGTTCTTCTTGCAAAGCCCGGCTCAAGGTGGTTTTTCCGGCACCCGAAGCTCCGGAAAGAACAAAAAGTTTACCTGGCTGCTTTTTCATGAATTTCTACTCTACGTTTTGAACCTGTTCTCGCATTTTTTCGAGGGAGTGCTTGCACTCGACAACTTCTCTGGAAATAGTGGCATTTTGGGATTTAGCGCTCAAGGTGTTAATTTCCCGGTTCATTTCCTGTAACAGAAAATCTAATTTACGCCCCGAAGGAGTTTTACTACGAATCAACTCCGCAAAGTGTCGCACATGTTCCTGCAAACGATGCAACTCCTCCGCAATGTCAGTTCTGTCGACATAATAGGCCATCTCTTGCGCTAAGCGCTGAGGATCCACCTCATTAGAAGCTGTCAAAAGCCGCAATCGTTCGGTTAAATTTTTTTGATGATTACGAACATTTTCCGGAACTAAATCTTGAATAGTGCGAATTGCCTTTGATAAGAAATCCAACTGCTCGATAAAAAAAGTTTGAATGGCTTTACCTTCTCGCACTCGCATTTTTTCTAAAGATTGAAATGCAGCTTTCAACAAAACCTTCAATCGAATCCAATGCCTCTCAGGATTTTCCTCTTCTTCTCCCACAATGACATGAGGCAAACCCAACAAACCCGTTAAGCGAAGCTCCTGAGTCAAACCCAAATCCTTAGAAATTTTTTTTAATTGCTTGTAGTAATCTTTCAGGCGTTCCCCATCAATTTTTGCCGGTGCACCACCTAGTGCCCCGTGATCTTCCCGAATTACAATATCAATGCGACCACGGTTAAAAAAAGTTCGCGCAAGCTCGACGATCTGCGGCTCCAAAGATAAATAACGTGGAGATACCCGAAGACTCACCTCACAGTATTTATGATTTACGCTTTTGGCTTCGATCGATAGGTGCCGGGATCCCACTTTCCCCTCGGCCATTCCATAACCCGTCATGCTTTTTACCATGAAAACCGCCTCCTACCACGACTTAAAACAAAACCGGCATTTTGCCGGGTAAAATACACTCGCGCCTTCCAGAGGCGCAAGACAAGAATAAACCCAAATTTTAACAGGATGAAACGAGGCAACGCGAAAGAATAGAACTAACGATAGGAAAATACTAGCTTGGAACCCCCAACCTCGACCAGGTCTCCATCTTGTAAAGTGCGACTCTCGATCTCCTCGCCGTTGACGAAAGTGCCATTCCGACTCACCAAATCGAGAATACCCGCCCCGGCACTATCATGAAACATCATGGCATGGAGCCGAGAAATGGCGGGATCGTCCAAGATCAAATCAGGCAAACGCTTGAAGGAGCCAATAAAATCGCTAGAAAGCTCTCGAGGCGCCGAAGAAGTTTGATCTGAGCGTTTGGCAATGTAGTTCATGATCAGTTTTTTAGTCATGTCATCTAAAGACATGGCGAAGTCCATACTAAAAACCTGAGTCTTATTGATGTCGTCCAAACTGCGACCAATCGCCTTACAAGTGCCCAAGGGGAGCTTGATCACCATTCCCTTGTTTTTACCTTCGGTAACCTCAAAGATGGCGATACGTCTATTTTCAGGAGCCATAGCTTCCCCCCCCTCTTGTAAAGGATGAGCCTCGTCCTCCA
>DALYDW010000043.1:12488-13731 GCA_031972915.1 bacterium | reverse complement strand
TCTTGGGAATTTTTTCTGATTTGGTTCCTTTAATCGTACCCATCGCCTTTTTGGGTTTGGGGATCTTCGTGTCTTTCATTCAGGCCTTCGTCTTTTCGCTGCTGACGACGATTTATATTTCGCTGTCGTTGCCTCATGACGAACACCATTGAGGTCTGAGAGGCGTAGCCTCTGGCTTGGAAGCTTTTTCGAGCAAGAGAACGCTTGTTTTTGCACTGTGGAAGTCTTCGAGTTCCAAAAGGGCCCAACTAAAATAAAAAACTAGGAGAAGTAAAAATGAAAAAACTATTCGTTCGTTTGGCCGGTCTTGCCGGTGTTTTGTTCACGACCGGTATGGCCGTAGCCCAAGAACACGCTGCCACCACCGTGGCTAACGGTTCTTATACCAACGCGATTTACGCCATTGTTGCTGGTCTCGCCATTGCCATTTCGGCGGCCTTCGGTGTTTTGGCCCAGTCCCGTGCTGCTGCCACCGCTTTAGAAGGCATTAGCCGTAATCCTGGCGCCGCCTCCAAGGTTCAGACCCCCATGATCATCGCCTTGGCCTTGATCGAGTCCTTGGTCATCTACGCCTTGGTTATCGCCTTCTTGTTGCAAGGCAAGATTGCCTAGTTGCGGAGGAAGCCCCCAAGACCACGTCCGTGATAGCGGTTGGGTCTTGTGGAAGTTTAATTTCCGTTTCAAGGAATTTGCAGAAATCCCGATGTCCTCCAAGGCATCGGGATTTTTTGCATGAGGACAGCGCGAGAATATAAAGCCACCCCGAGTCCTCTGGTCCGATAAAACGTTTTAGGGTAGGGTGAGAGCATGTCGATGAAAGTAGAAACAGGACTCAGTCGATTGCCCACGTGGCTCAAGCGTGATGCGGGGGCCTCGCGCTCTTCCGCTTCGGGAAAGGCCCAGCCCAAGACCTTGGGTGAGGTGCCGCCGGTCGTTGAGCGGCTCGAAGAGCATCCCGAACTGGCGCCTCTCTGGGCTCATTACGGTATTTTGCAGAAATTGCGGCGCAAATTGCGGCAATTATCGGGGCGAGATGCCAATATTTTGTTGGCGCGCAACACGGTGGGGGCCGCCGATAATCGTGGCAATGTCTACTTAGGGGTAGAGTTTCTACAGGCCTATGGTCAAAATGACGCCTTGCTGGCGGCGGTGATGGCCCACGAGTGGGGACATCTCATCAGTCAAATGGCCAAACAAGGCAATTTAGATCACCTGAGTTGGGAAGAAATCTACGCCTTGCGCC
>DALYDW010000043.1:0-12478 GCA_031972915.1 bacterium | reverse complement strand
GTGAAGAAGAGGCCTCGGCCGACGCTTTTTGTGGACGAATGCTGGCCATGATGGGTTACGCTCCCGATCCCATTTGTCAGTTTTTGCGTGACGCCGATCGCGGTACCCCTGAGATAAAATATTATGCCGCACCGATTCGTGAGGCGATTATTTGTGAAGCCTATCGTCGCCAAGGCGAACGGGCCGCTGTGACGCGTAAGATTTTTCCTAAGCGGGTTTACTCCAATCCCTATACCTCGCGAACCCTGTTGGCCGACGACTGAGGAGCCTTTCGCTTCCGTATTTTTCAAGGTCTTGACACGAAAAATTTTAGGTCTTGAAATTCCCATGCGAGCTACTTGCCTGGCTATTCTTCGCTGTGATAGGCAGCCAGACCTTATGAAAACTCGTTCTTCCTTTTCGCTTTTAATCTTAATTCCTCTGTTTCTTTCGGCTGCCGCCGGGTGCGGTTTTAAAAAGGTGGCCACCAAGGCTTCGGCGCAAGTCTTTTACGACGCGACACCCGCGATCGATCAAGAGTCCGACGTCGACTTGGCCGAACAAGCCAGTTTGAGTTTTTTAAAAATGTTGGAGGGGTTTTATTTTCAAAATCCCAAAGATAAGCTGGTGCTGCTTCTTTTGGCGCGTTCTTACGCTGGCTACGCTTTTGGTTTTACTGAAAACGATTTGCTTAAATACAAAGAGAGCGATCCCATCCAGTATCAAAAGGCCTACAATCGGGCGAAATTATTTTACGGCAGAGCTAAAGATTACGGCTTGGCTTTGTTAGAGCAAGTGCCCGGCATGAAATCCGCCATCGAAGGATCGCCCGACGACTTCAACAAGGTTTTACAGGGCATGGGACCTAAAGACATCGAAACTTTATTTTGGGTAGCCTTTGCTTGGGGTAACCATCTTAATTTCAATAAAGACGACATCGGCGCGGTGGTGCAGTTGCCTAAGGTTGAGTCCATGATGAAGCGAGTTTTAGAATTGGATGCCGATTATTACTACGGTGGGCCCAATATGTTTTTAGGGGCGGTTTATGGTAGTCGTCCAGCCATGCTGGGAGGTAATCCCGATCTTTCCAAACAATATTTCGAAAAGGCCATGGCGACGACCCAAGGAAGAAATCTCATGGCTGCAGTGACAATGGCCCAGTTTTACGCAGTTCAAGTTCAAGACGCGGCGCTTTACCAAAAACTATTGAACGAGGTGTTGGCTGCCGATGCAGCGGCCCTGCCCGAGCAACGTTTAAGTAACGAGCTGGCGAAGCTCCGTGCCCAGATTTTGTTAGACAAGCAATCCCTGTTTTTTACCTCGGTAGAGAAGAAAAAATCCAAAACCCGCCCATAATGACGCACTGAGCCTTGCAATATCTCGAGTCTTGGATAAACGCCCACCTTGAGTGTTGAGGATGGAGGTCCTGAAAAATGAAAAAGCGCTTTGCCCATATCGTTTTCACCTTGTTGTTTGCTCTGTTTTTAAGTCCTGTGGTCCGTGCCGCCGAGTATGAAATTAAGGTTTCTGTTTTGGCTCCCGAAGGTTCCACCTGGGTTAAGGTCATGGAGGAAATGAATCAGGCCCTCCAACAGCAATCCCAGGGGCGTTTGGCTCTAAAAATTTACGCTGGCGGGGTGAGTGGCGACGAAAAAGACGTGTTGAGAAAAATGCGAATCGGCCAGGTTCACGCCGCCGCTTTCACCGGGGTAGGATTGGGACAAATCGTTCCTTCGGTGCGTATCCTCGAACTTCCCTTCTTGTTTCGCTCTTACGAAGAAGTCGATTACGTCAAAGGTAAGCTGGTTCCTCAGTTTCAAAAAGAATTTCAAGCTAAGGGCTTCGAGTTGCTGGGGTGGGCCGAGGCCGGTTTCGTGAATATTTATTCTAACAAGCCCATCAAAAATAAAGCCGACATGAATGGGGTAAAAATGTGGGCTTGGGAGGGTGACCCTCTCGTCAAGGCCATGTATGAAAGCATGGGCATTACCCCCATTCCCTTGGCCTTGCCCGATGTCTTGACCTCCTTGCAGACCAATCTCATCGATGGTGTTTACGGTCCCCCTTTGGGAATCATCGCCTTGCAATGGTTTACCAAGGTAAAAAACATGACTAACGTCAATTTAGCCAACTCCACTGGGGCCTTGTTGATTTCCCAAAAAGAGATGGCGAAGCTTCCCGCCGATCTTCAACAAACCTTGCGTGAGGTTGCCCAGAAATACTCCCAAACCTTGGTGCAAAAAATCCGAGCCGAAAATACCCAGGCCATTGCCTCTCTGCAAAAGGCGGGAATTCAAATCTTAGAAATGGATCCCCAGGCCAAGGCCGAGTTGGTGACGGTTTCCGAATCGGTCTATCCTAAGCTGGTGGGAACGCTCTACCCCGCTCAACTCCTCGATCAGGTTCGAGCTTACCTCAAAGAAAAACGCGGCCAGTAGTTTCTTTAGTCGGGTTCTTTCGAGATCCCGGGAGTGGTTTTCCATGAAATTATTGCAAGGCCTGAGCAGGGGCCTGGAAAAATTCGAGAGCCTTTTAATGGCTTTGACCCTGCTCTTTATGATTGGAGTGGCCTTTCTTCAAGTTGTGCTCCGCAATTTCTGGGATACGGGAATTTCTTGGGGTGACCCCGTGGTTCGGGCCCTGGTTTTGTGGGTGGGCTTTTTGGGAGCTTCCATTGCCACACAAAAGCGCAGCCATATTCGCTTCGATGTCTTCGCCAAATTTTTGCCTAAGTTTTTACACCGCTGGGCCGATGGGGTGGTTTATTTGGCTTCTGCCGTGATTTGCGTGTTGTTGGCCAAGGCCTCCTACGAATTTGTGCTCAGCGAAAAAGAGTTTGGGGATATGTTGGTTCCCCATTTGCCCTCCTGGATGGCCTTGTCCATTATTCCGGTGAGTTTTTGTATCATCGCCTTTCGTATGTTGTTGGCGGCCCTTGAGGATCTCTTCGGAGTTTATGCTGCCGATGCCGGGGAAAACGCTTCATGAACTCCCTTCTCGCTTTAGGTATTTTACTCATCGCCATCGCGGGTGCCCCTCTGTTTGTGTTGTTTGGAGGCATGGGGCTTTTGGCTTTTAAGGTCGTCGATATTCCGGCTTCGGCGATTATCATCGAAATGAGTCGGTTGATTTCGGCGCCTACCTTGTCGGCCATTCCCATGTTTACCTTTGCCGGGTATCTCATGGCCGAGAGCCGAACTCCGGAGCGCTTGGTCAATTTGAGCAAGGCCTTATTCGGTTGGATGCCAGGGGGATTGGCCTTGGTGGCCATTGTGGCGTGTTCGTTTTTCACCGCTTTTACCGGCGCCTCGGGGGTGACCATCATTGCTTTGGGGGGATTGCTCTATCCCATTCTGGTGAAAGAGCAATACGGTGAAAATTTTTCCATGGGTCTCATCACCACGGGAGGATCCCTGGGGTTGCTGTTTCCTCCTTCCTTGCCCATCATTCTTTACGGATTGATTTCCTCGGTTTCCATCGATCAGCTTTTTGTGGCGGGTATTTTGCCTGGCTTGTTGATTTTGGTTATTCTGGGGGTTCATGCTGTTCGGGCGGCCCATAAAACTCACGCCATAAAAACTCCTTTTCGAATGAGTGAAGTTTTCAAGGCCGTCAAGGCGGCGGCTTGGGAAATTCCTCTGCCTATCATCGTGTTGGTGGGTATTTATGGTGGATTTTTCACCGCAGGAGAGGCGGCAGCAGTAACGGCTTTTTACATTTTCGTCGTCGAGGTATTTATCTATCGCGATATCCACTTGTTTCGCGATGTTCCCCGCATCGTCAAAGAAAGCATGATTTTGGTGGGGTCTATCTTGGTGATTTTGGCGGTGGCGATGGGCTTTACCAGCTATCTCGTGGATGAACAGATCCCCAACAAGATCTTCGAGTGGATTCAAACTTTTGTGACAAGCCGTTGGGTCTTTTTGATAGCCCTCAATATCTTTTTGCTCATTGTGGGCGCTCTGATGGATATCTTCTCGGCCATCATCGTGGTGGTGCCTCTGATCTTGCCCATCGCGCAGAAGTTCGGTGTGAATCCGGTTCATTTGGCCATTATCTTTCTGACTAACTTAGAGATAGGCTATCTAACTCCTCCCGTTGGTATCAATTTGTTCATCTCTAGTATTCGTTTTAAAAAGAGCATCGGTCATCTTTACCGTGTAACCTTGCCTTTCATGTTGTTGCTTTTGTTGGCTCTGATGGTCATCACCTACTGGCCCGATTTAAGCCTATATCTGATTCGGGTTTTGGGTATTCAATAATCCGTCGGTGTTTTTTTGCGGAGATGCGGAGATGGGAAGTTCTCTCGAAAGGAGAATAGCTTTTCGTCGCAGCTTCTTCTAAGATCGCCGTGTGTCGATTTTAGATCCCCAATCAAGATTAAAAGAAGTTCGCCGGGTTTTACTTATCACCTTGGGGCTCAATTTTTTGGTGGCCGGGGCCAAGTTGGGTTACGGTTTTTTTACCGAGACCTTGAGCATGGTGGCCGATGGTTTTCATTCGGTGCTCGATGCCTCTTCTAACGTGGTTGGGCTCATTGCCTTGGGTTTTGCGGCCAGACCCGCCGACCATCATCATCCCTATGGTCATCGTAAAATCGAGGCCTTAGCGGCTATTTTTATTTCGGGAACCTTATTCTACGCTTGTTACGAAATCCTTACCCACGCCCATCAGCGTCTTTACCATCACACTCAACCTCAGGTGACCCTCTATAGCTTTTTAATTATGCTGGGTACGATGGCCATCAATTACTGGGTTAGCCAGTACGAGCATCGCAAGGGTGAGGAGTTACGCAGTCAAATTCTTACCGCCGACTCGGCCCATACCCGTAGTGATATCTATGCGAGTTTTTCGGTGTTGATTGCGCTGGTGGGGGTTTATTTCAATTGGCCCTACTTAGACATCATCGCGGCGGGACTAATTGCGCTCATTGTAGGCTACAGCGGTTACCAGATCGTGTTGGAAAGTTTGGGAACCTTGTTAGATACCTCGGTTTTAGATCCTCGTCAGGTGCTCGATGTGGTTCACGCGGTGCCTGGGGTGCAAAGCGCTCACGATGTTCGCACTCGAGGACACGCCACGGCAATTTACATGGACCTCAACATTCATGTGGATTCTCAGTTGAGTACCCAAGAGGCCCACGACTTAACCCACCAAGTGATTTATAAAATTAAACAAAGCATCCCCGGTGTGGTTGATGTTGTGGTGCACACCGAACCCTCCACCCCCCACCACGAATAACGAGATGGGGGGTTTTATCCCCAAGCCCCGGTGGTTTTGAAAGAAAAAGCGCTTAATCCACAACACAATCCGATAACCCCCCTGGCCAGTGGATTGGGTTTTGGGGTCGACATGATTCTTAAATCCACCTGGCCCAGTAAAACCGGGTTTAAAGCCTTTTCCTCAAGGTAGATGTCAATGATCAAAAATCTCCAAAGAAAAGGGAGATTTTCTCGCGGAGTGTAAAATTATGGCGCCTCCTAGTGTTTCATCTTCAGCCCCTCAAGCGGTCGAGTTAACCGAGACGGATTCTATCGACATTACAGCGGCCAAAAATTTTAGTTTTGAAATTTTTAAGACCCAGCAAGAGCTGGATCCTAGCGTGTTGCAAGATCTCCAGGGAGTGGCACAGGCAGGTGGCCTGTCTTACGATAAGTACGAATCCGCCCCAGATCTAAGTCTCTTGGGGGGGCAGGGTTCTACCTATGGTCTTTCTCGTTTGACGCCGACACAGCGATTTGCCCTACAGCTTTTAAATAGCTACCTCGGTCAAAAAGACAGTGTGGGTCTTGCGGTAGACCTCGAGGGCATGACCGGTTTTTTAAATGCTCCCATCAATGGCGTTGAGAATGACACCTATGCCAAGCGAATAAGCGCCGCGGGTCTTGTGCCCCAAGAAGTGCTGGCACAGGTACTAGCGTGGACGAGCTCATTGAAAAATGTAGAGGGCTTTGCCGCAGGAAAATTTCAGGCTTCCGATGTGGTTGCTTATTTGAAGCAACAACAAACACTTCCGGTTGAGGCCTATGAAGCGTGGTTGAACGAGTTAATTCAGGTAGATGCTAATGGCGATGGTAAGGTCTCTTTGTTGGAGGCCAGCAACCATCTCGGCGGGAGCGTAGAGGTAGCCCAGTGGTTACAGATCCGGCAGGCCTTTGTGGCGGGGATCGTGGCTCCCATGGCTCGAGAGTGGGCGCGAAGTCAGGCCAAATGGAACTTCCTTCCCACCCTAGAGCTGGCCCGAGCCTATGTCGATGGTTTAGCAGAAGAAAAAAAACGCCAGGCCCATGCTTGGTGTAGCCCCGATCAGCTGATGAAGTCTGGGCTCAATCTCTTGGGATGGGCGCCTTTTAAGGTACACGATCTGGCCTTGGCCCCTTTTTACGACACAGCTAGTCTTAATCCTGAAGGCTCCGAAGATTTTAGCAATGTTTTAGACGAAGATGGAGATCTGCAAACCGAGTATTTCGATCTACATGCTCAGGCTGCGGGAGAAATCGCCATTGGCGAATATCGGCGTGCTTTAAATAGCCTAGAAGCCGTTGTGGTTAAGTCGGCCGCCGCTCACGAGCAGGCCGTCGCCAAGGGAGAAGACGACTCGGCGTGGAGTTGGTTGGCGGCCGGCAATCTCGACGGGGCCCTTGCCATGATGGAGACTCAAGCCAAGGCTTGGGAGCAGGGTGATTACGACGTGTTTGGTGATCGTCTTTCTCAGGAAGATGCCGCGATGCTGCGTGCCGATATCGAGGTGCTTCGGGAAGTTTTACCCATTGGCAAGATACACGATATCCTCGGCGAGACCGATCCTAAGCGTCGAGACCAGGCTCTTTTAGATTTTGCCCTGGCAGAACGTGGCACCCATTGGGGATGGAAGGGGGGAAGCAACACCACCGACCGTTCTCTCTATAACATTAGTGGGCGGCATTTTAATTTAGTGTTTGCAGAGGCCGTGTTTACCGAATTGGCGGCCAGCCAGGATTCAGAGGTGGCCAAAAAAGCACTCGATGCCTCCATCGATATGACTGGTGAGGGAAACGATGCAGCTTTAATCCAGTGGCTGTTTCGTAAGGCGCTGTTCGATAAACCCGAAGAGTGGTCTGACGTCACCCATCTCAACATGACGGGTCGCGTGTTAGGTGGTTTGGCCATGTTTTTTACGCTTCGTGGGCCGGGGCGAGAGTTTGCTCGAGGGGTTCGTCAATTGAAGTATTCGGCCAGCCCCACCGGTATTGGTTATGTTGTTGAGGGCATGGTGTTGGGGCGAGTGCAGCGCGCTATGAGTTGGGCGCGGCGCGGTTTTCAGATCGAAGGGCGTCCTGTCACGGCAATGCAAGGGGCCGCCATGGCCAACCAGAGGGGAGCTGGTCTGTTTCAAAATTCTGCTAATGGGCTTGTGAGAAATTTTCCCTTTGGCATTTGGGAGCGGGCAAAAAGCGGAACCATCGCTTACCTGGGCCAGAAATTCCCTCGGGTGAAGCCCATGTTCGAATCGATAGGTGCTGAGGTAGAAGTCGCTCGAGGCTTGACGGCCGAGGCTCGGGGCAAAGTGGGTAAAGAGGGTTTTGTGGAAAGCGCAAAGGCGCTTGGTGCGCATTCCGTCAGTAGTGTTCAGGCCTTCGGTGGCGCCGCGGTTTTTATGGGTAAGCCTGTTTTAAGTGGCGTTTTAATCCCTGCAATGCTCGTGTACTTGATCCATTCGGCTCAGGGTTCCGATTACGATCAGGGTGAACTGGCAAAAAACTGGGGTGTTACGCCCGCCTATCATTTTGGTGATGCAGCCACAAGAATGGAGGAGGTTTATGCCAACCCAGCCTTGGGCGGCTCCTCTCTTGAGATAGATGCCACGCAGGCTCATCTTGGGATAGATGCCATGCAGGCTCATCGTTTGGCATTGCAGGGGCAATCCGTTGAGGATCCCCAGTTTAATCAGGTGGGAGAGGTCCCTCAGCCCGGGCAGGTGATCGAGCTTCCCGACATGGCAGAGGCTGAAATACGTTAGTTTTTAGTGCTTATAAGATGCGAAAGCTCCCTATCCCTCCCCAGGGATAGGGCAACCACACCCCCTAATAACCCGGATCTCCCCGTTGAGGTCCGGGTTGTTTTTTTTAATCAAGCTCTGTTGCATCCTGATTTGTCAGCGGGCCAGGTGTACTAGGGCCTCTCCCTTTAAAACTAGTGGATTTTCGGTTACGCCGATCACCACCCCCGAGCTGGGCGCCGGAAGCTCGATTTCGGTTTGCGGATTAAAATCCTTGTGGAGTCTAAAGTGTAAGGTCCCGAGACTTTGTCCCGCCCGAACCTTGTCGCCCAGACGAACATGAAGGACGCACATCCCGCTTTGCGGGGCCCTGACCCACAGGTCTTCAAAGCACACGCGGGTTGGTTTTGGTTTTTCTGTGAGGTGGGAAGGCAGCATTTTGAGAGCGCGCATTACGTTTAATATTCCGTGGGTGCCGATGGTGATGGCCTCCTGGTTATGGCGCAAGGCCTCTCCAGCCTCGTAAAGGAGGCAGATCTTGCCTCGACTTCCTGCCACTTGCCTGAGGGAGCCATCTCGATGCTTCGAATGGAGGGCCAAGTGGGCTCCAAAGGCCTTGGCTAGACGGAGGGTCTCGGGGTCCTCCAGGTTGGCGCGTATCTGAGGCCAGTTGTTGCGATGAATCGCTGCCGTGTGAAGATCGATGCCGTGGGTAGAGCGCTTAACCACTTCCTTTAAAAAAACATTGGCCACCGTGGCGGCTAAGGAGCCCCGACTCGAGCCAGGAAAGGATCGGTTGAGATCCCGTCGATCGGGTAGGTAACGACTTTGGTGAATGAGGCCAAAAATATTGACGATGGGAATGGCCAGCACGGTCCCTGTTAAATGCTTGGGATCGACGGCCTGCAAGAGTTGTTTGATGATGAAAACGCCGTTGATTTCATCTCCATGGATGGCGGCGCTTACCCAGAGCACCGGGCCGGCTTGAGTTCCGTGTAAGACGATGATCGGCAAGGTAACGGGAATTTGTACGTAGAGGCTGGGTAATTCTAGGGAGATTCGGGTTCTGGATCCGGCGGGTAGGGATTGTCCCGCCAATTGAAAAGGGGCTTGGGAGAGGGGCATCAGGAACCTCCGGGAAATGAGGTGGATCGGAAGCGCTGCATCGCCTGGGTTCAGCTTCATTTTAGGAGCAGTAGTGGGTTAAAGGGAGGAAAAATTATTTTTAAACCCATGGGGAATATTTTCCCCATGTTGATTGGGGAAATTTTTCCGTAAAAAAGACAACCCTCGAACCTAAAAACCGATAATAAGCTCCGAGCGGTTCGGTTGTTTTGAAGCTGTGGCCGCTTTCCCTTAAGTTTCAAGGTTTCGGGTAGTTTAAGTGTCCTATTGAGAATATTATGGCGCCACCTTCCACGACAAGACCGAGTTCCACGCCGCAAGATTTGTCGGGTGTTGTCGCCTATCAAGAGGCCTGCGCGGAGGTCTTTTCAGATCTTTCAGCTCAGCCGGGCACAGATGGGTTGTCAAAAGGCTCGGGTATCGGTTTTTCCCCAGAAAAAATTCAGGCCAACGTTGAAGACAAGGTTGGGGGAGATGGACAGTTTAGGTTGTTCGATACAATCCAAGACCCCAGCGGTAAGGATGGCGTTTTGGCTTGTTTTGGCAACTTTGATATCCAACGCAAAAATATAGGCATCTTTCTTTTTGAGCCAGGCCGTGACGGTGGAGCTCCCTTGCTAACCCGTAAAGCGAGTCTGCCTTGGTCTAACGCCTGTGCCGAGGCTGAGGAAATTTTGGGAACGAGGGCTTTTCAGAGCAATGTGGCCGAGTGCAGCGATGCGCCTTGGAGTCCACAGTTGGAGGCCTTATCCCAAGAGGGGCAGTCCTTAACCCTGGCCAAGTTTGCCGACTATTGTGGCGAAAAACTCGATCAGGCAACCGGGCGAAATTTTTCGGCTGAGTTTTCTTGGGATCGGGTTTGGGTCGAAACGCGGCCCGGTCTTTCTTACCTCGTATTGCATTTCGAAGATTCCGCCGTGGGGTTTTACTGTGAGGGCGTTCTCAGTCTCCAAGATCATGTCCTGCGCTTGAAAAGCGGCAAGCTTAAGCCCAATCCCAATCCAGACCCCCTTCAGCGTCAGCTTCAACCCTGGATTAGAGAAGAATCTAAAAACGAAGTCGAATTTTTTCTAGCAGACGATGCCTGTACTTTGGGTCAAGACCTTGGGGCTCAGGTGAGTCCTAGCTGCCAAGATCAGACGGGCACTGGCCAATGGCTGGATGAGGCAGCGGTGAGTCATGTGGGCTTGCTGAAATTCTTGGGTTTGACTGCTCTGGGCGCGGCCACACCGTTGCGGCGATTGTTGGGACATTTGCCAGTTTTGAGAAGCCTAGAGTATTTCCATAATTTTCGGCTCCCCGTTTTTTACAATTGGAGATTTTTAGAAGGGCGTCCTCTGTTGGTGCGTGCGGGCGGTCAGAAGATTTTGCATACAACTTACGTCCAGCGTTTAGTGGCGGCGTGGCGCTCGCCCGTAAAACCGGGGCATTTGGCAGCGAAGTTTTTGGTTCGTGGCTTGGATGTTTTTAGCAAAACGATTGGCGCGGCTTTTTTAAGCGCCTTTATCTACGACCAAAGTGCCGCTGCCGTCGGTATCGAGACTGATGATACCCTTCGCAGCGTGGGTACCCCTGTAGTGGGTTTGACGACCCTAGGTGTTTTGGCGGCTCACGAGATGCGGCAGGGTGCTGGGGTGGGAGCGGAGAGCGCCTTGAGCCGGAGTATTGGGACGCGCTTTCCCGCGATCAAAGTCGCCCCGCGGGTGCACAATGGCTTAGTTGCCGTGGCGCTTTTGGATTTGGGAGTGG
The DNA here is from genome assembly GCA_031972915.1 of bacterium. Taxonomy (GTDB): domain Bacteria; phylum UBA10199; class UBA10199; order DSSB01; family DSSB01; genus DALYDW01. Next base: position 1,647 of record DALYDW010000043.1, on the reverse strand, counting down.
ATTTTTTTCTGGTGGGTGACGATTACGATCGCCATATCAATCACAGGGCCACCGACGCGGCTTATGCGAGCGATAGCCAAGAATTGGCAGCGCTAGCGAAATATGGCTTTTGGGGTCGGGTTGCGGAAGACCTGGGAGAAACCCTCATGGCCTTGCGACGTACGGCGCGTTGGCTTGCCCCTGAGGCCATAGAATGGGCCGTTTCTGCCGGAAACCCCCAATTTGAAGAGGCCTTGCGCCACCAAGACCGAGAAGCTTGCCTTAAGGCCCGACAGAATCTGCGCGATGTCTTGTTGCCTTTGGCTGCCATGCAAAATTCCGAGGCGTCCTTCGATTTTAGCTTTTTATATTCTAAGGCTGAGCCCGTAAGTAAGCTCTTCGTTCAGAGTTTAAGCAGTCTGGGAGAAGCAAAAACACAGAAAGCTTTTGGGCTGAGCGATGAGGCCATGGCTGCGCGATTGCGTCAGTTAGCCTTACAAAATTTTCAAGAGGCTGTGGCCATTTTGCACGTCATCGAGATCGACACCAACGATTGGGCGCGCCGATTTTTTAAATCCGATGGCGCTCTGCGCTATGGTCAAGAAAATGCTCTTTTAGAAGAACTGTTTGGGCCCGTTGACACCTGGGGTCCCCACCAAAGTGCGATGAAGGCCTCGGTGCAGGCCTCCAAGACAAAGCGAGAGCAGGCCTTTTTTGACGATTTTTTACGGCAATCCCCACCTGATCGGGTGGTCGCCGTCAAGTGAGAATGTCCCCATGAGCCCTCCTGTAGCCCACCCTAAGCTAAGCGCCGAATTGATTTCCGGGCATCAGCCCCTGTGGGACTTTTACCAATATATTTCTGAGCATCGTGGTGAGCAGCCCCGGCCCGAGGCCATTCAGGTGCTGGAGGAGAGCGCAAGCTCGATACCCGAGCAGGGGGGGCGTCAGCTGGTGCTTTATTATGCGGATGAGTCGTGCTCCTTGGGGGAAAAGTGTCGTTTTTTTTCGATGCGGCTCAGCAGTTTGGCCAATGCCACCGAAATGAATCATGGTTGGGGGCGATTGGCTATGACAAGACAGGGACCTTGGGTTGTGCCCGAAAATAACAAGACTCCTCTTCGACCTCTCGACCCTCGAGAACAAACAGGGGTTCCTCAGGTTTGTACCACGATGCACGCCTTGGGTGGTCCTGCCCTTGCGGATTTAAAGTGCGAAGATCCTGCTTCTACCCAAGAACAGGCCTTAGAAAAATTAACCAACGGTTTATTGGGCTATTTTTTATGGGATCTGAGCCTCGGACCTATCCGCACGCTGATGGGAGGATCGAGCCGGTCTTTTCCCATGACGCGGTTTTTATGGAAGTCTGCAAGTCAAGCGTTTGCTTGGGTGCCTAAGACTCTGGGCCCCGCCTACTTGGCGGCCTTGGCCTACGACCAAGGTGCTGAGGCCGTCGGTGTCAAAAAAGACAGTCCTTGGCGTGAAGAGGGTAGCCTTGTTGTGGCGGCGGCTGCTTGGGGGGGGCTGACTTACTACCAGGCAAGGGTGGGGCTTGCGTTGAGTGATATGGGCTGGAAGGGTGCCTTGGCTTCCCGAGCGGGAAACGCCCTACTTCTCGTCGGCCTTGTGGATGCTGGAGCGGGCTTACTGGTCGCCGATAACTACGAG
>DALYDW010000042.1:0-13894 GCA_031972915.1 bacterium | reverse complement strand
ACATTAGCTCATTACCAAAGTTCTGATAGCGTGCTCATCGACGGTTCTGGCGGCATCGCGGGGGAACCCTTTGTGGTCTACGATGATGCTATTTCGAAGTGGAGGATGTTTTTTCACCGCTCTCAAAATGGGATAGAGACCATTCACAGCACAACTTCAGAAAATCTCAGCGGCCCCTGGATCGACGAAACAACTTTTTCCAACCTGATTGGCTATCACAAGTTTGCCCTTCTCGTAGATGCACAGGGGAAACCCGTAAAAATCAACGATCAATATTACGGCTACTTCGTAGGCTTTACCGAAACCATCGACTGGATCCCCGTAAATAAAAAAATCTATTTTTCTTCCTCTCCAGCACTCAGCGGCCCGTGGTCGCCTCCACAAGAAGCACTTTTACCTGGCGAGCACGATGGTCCCGATGGATGTAATGTCGATGCGCCCTACGCCATGCTTTATCAAGGCAAGGTACGTCTTTGGTATATGGGACACCCATGGGTAGAAGACGAAACCTACGGCCTTGCTCAGCGCCTCTTGCTCGCTGAAAGTGAAAATCCTCAAGGACCTTTTGAAAAAAAAGGCGTCGTACTCAATCCCTCTCAACAAGAAGGCGATTGGGATTACGGCTGGATCGGAGGGCCTCAAGTCAGAATGGCCAACGATGGAAGTTTTTGGATGGCCTATAATGCAGGCTCAACCCGAACCTTTCGCGTCGGAGAAGAACCACCCCGCTCTTCTTGGGGCTTCGCTGTGACTCAAAATATCGAAGGTCCATGGGAAAAACTTGCCAGCAATCCCGCAGAACAAGCCTCAGAAGAAGCGGTCAACCTGTGGCGCCCTCACCTTACTTTTGATCCAGAGTCTAATCGCTGGATCGTTTTCTACAACGCCGGGCCAACAGGCCATGAAGACGTAACCTTTTCGGCGTCGGTGCAACAATAGCGGCTTTGTAAAAAGTTCCAAAATGGCCACAACTCCAACTTAAAGCTTATCAAGCTTTTCGCAGAGAAAAATCTAGCCCTGCAAAGCAAAGTAATATTCGCAACTTAAGAAACTAAAAGAAAAAATATCGCATTTTTTTAAAGCCAGCCATCAGGAGCCTTTGAAAAATTGCTTCTCTTTTCTTTGGATTATCTCGACAATTTCGGATGGCGGCTCTGAAATCATCTTGGGCTTTGTGTTTTGAGGTAAGTCCGCTTTGTTTTTTCTTTAGAAATTGTTCGAAGCAATAGGGGGGGCTATGTTTCGTAACTTTGCTTTTTACCTATCCTGGCTTTTATTTTCTGTTTTTATCGCAGCTTGCGGCTCTCAGTCTTCGACAGGAGAAACCCCTCAAACCATTGATGTTGCCGCACTCGAAACCTACCAATCTTCGTGCGTTTATGACTCTGTCCCCTCTGTTGAAACCCAAGAAGGCGACACCGACGCCATCGTGGTCTCAGATCCACAAACCCTGGACTGTCAGTTTGACTATACCCAGCAAGCCTTAGAAATTTCGTCTTCCTCATCTCAATCCGTTTCCAAGGCCTTTCAATTAAACGCTGCTGAAAGCTCGATTCCCAAAAAACTCAAATTGATTCTAGTCGGAACTGTAGATGCCCCCCTCGTGAACGAAAAATACTTAGGAGCCTCCGATGTGTTTTTTAACGGAGACACGGCAGTCGTCACTTATAACATGGCCGGAGAGAGCTATTTAGGGGCCATTCAAATCGTCGATGTCAGCACCCCCACAAATCCAAAAATTTTATCTCAAACCGTTTTCCCCAATCGCGATGTCAGCTCAGGCCTATTAGACGCCTCTTTTCTTTATCTGATGGCAGGAGAGAACATGGATATCACGGGTTTCGATTCTCCCGCCGAGGTACTCAAGGCCAAATTGGATGATCTAGGAATTCCAGAATCTTTTTCCGATCCAGCTTCTATTCAGTCTTTTGTAGGAACCGATGGCGTGGTGGCCGATGGACTGTTATTCGTCACCAGTGGCAACCAAGGAGGTCTTAGCAAGATAGATCCAGAAAATCTCAGCATTCTTGATTTTCTCGATTTAGAGGATGCTCGCTCCATAGACTACGACCCAGAAGCGAAGCTACTTTATGTATTTCAAGGGACTCCAGGAAGGGTCGCCGTGGTGAATCCCGAAAACTTATCTCATGAAAGTTTTATTGTCGGCGGGGCCAATATTCCAGAATCAAAAAGCACTTTAGAATTTTTTAAGGGTCTGCTCTTTATTGGAGCCGGTGATTCGGGGGCGTTAATCGTGGATCCTGTCTCAACTAAGATTCTCGCCACATTAGAAAATCCTGACGATGCCTCCTTAGACAATCTCTTAGAAGTAAGCAATGCGGTCACAGCCCAAGAAGATCTTCTATTTATTTCAAATGGTGAGGCTGGAATTCGAGCCGCTTCCTGGGTACAAAACGAAGGCCAGGTATCAACCTCAATCATCGGCAAACTTCCTTTCGAGGAAAATGTGTCGGCAAACTCCATTGCCTACCGAGGTGATTTTCTAATGATCGCGGCAGGGACAGCCGGACTCAAGATTGTCAAAGTCATCAAAAGCCCCTACCTCTATCCCATAGATTGTAGTTTGGTAGATGCTGTTTTTTGCGAAGATTTTTCCTTACCCGACGAAACTAGAATCGATGATTCTATTACCTGGAATGGACAAGACAATTCTAGACATCCTAACGGCACCACCGTAGATGAGGGCGCCCGAATCAATAAAAATAAATACCTTCAAACAGTGCAAAGCTTCAAACACTCTCCCGATGGCAAGGTCTACAGCGCAAAACTTTTTAAATCGGGAATTTTCTCCGTTCTCTACGACAAAAATAATCAAGTGGGAACTGAGCTTCGTTACGACGGAAACACCAAAGCCACCGCTTATATCGGCCAAGTTAATAATTCTAAAAAACGTATCACGGTGAACTTCACCCTACCCCCAGATCAACCTTATGTCGTTGTCCATTTTTACCGAGAAGATACTAAGGTAAAAGTTGTTCTCGAACTCTTCGATGGTAGCATCCTAGCGTCTCCGGAGATGATTAGCGAAGACGCTACCATGGGCCTGAGCAGCGTCATTCGACTTTCCCCCTTTGATAAAGAAGATCAACCTGACGATTCCCCCTCTTTTGATGATATCCTAGTGGAAAATTATGCTTTTCCTGAATAACGCTAGGATTTCAGGTCTTTCTTAAAAATCTGATATTGGGGTTTCTTCTCGTCGAATGCAATTGCAAATGAGGAAATAGCTCTTGGCTATTCCTTCATCCTAAGTTAGAAGGGCGCTCCCTCCGAAAGCCTATTGATTTTCAGAGGCTTGATTTTCCTTATTTTTAAGAGTCTAAAGAACCCCGTTTTGGCCTTCTCCACGACGACACCGAATGGATTCAGCACGCCATTCTTCATCCAAGAAGCCTAAATTCAAAAAACAAAGCCTAATACCATGAAAACATTTTCTGAACTTCCGCTAAAACCCGCCCTGCTTCAAGCTATCGAAGACCTCAATTATCAAACCCCAAGCCCCATTCAGGCCAAATCCATTCCCATTTTATTGAAAAAATCCGGGGACTTCATCGGGTTGGCCGCAACCGGAACAGGAAAAACCGCCGCTTTCTCAATTCCTCTGCTGGAAAAAATCGACCCCTCGAAAAAATTCTTACAAGCCCTAGTGTTGTGTCCCACTCGAGAGCTTGCCGTTCAAGTTTCCGAACAAATCAAACTTTTAGGAAAACACCTTAAAATTCATTCCACGGCCATTTACGGTGGCGCCTCTTTTAGCGAACAACTTCGAGCACTCAAGGCCGGAGCGCCTATCGTGGTAGGAACACCAGGACGCCTCTTTGATCATTTAGAACGCGGCACCTTAAAATTAGAAAACGTAAGCACCCTAATTCTTGATGAAGCCGACGAAATGATCTCAATGGGTTTTAAAGAGCACTTGGAAGCTATTTTAAAAAGTCTGCCCGAAAAAAATAAATCCATCTGGCTTTTTTCAGCCACCATGGGAAAAGAGGTTCGCAAGGTAGCCGATACCTATCTCGACGAACCCGACCAGGTACAAATTAATAAAACTGAAGTTCTCTCCAAAACCGTCGAGCAAATCTATTACAAAACTCAAGAGCATGAAAAACCCCAGTTGATTTGTAAACTCATCGATACCGCTGAGGATTTTTATGGGCTTGTTTTCTGCCAAACCAAATCGTTGGTGATAGAACTCACCCAATATTTAAAAGACCAAGGTTACAAGGTCGACTGCCTGCACGGGGACAAAGATCAAAGCGCTCGAGAAAGAACCATGAAAAGCTTTCGGGAGGCTAAGGTTAAAATCTTGATTTGCACCGATGTTGCTTCACGAGGCTTGGATATTCAAAATGTCACCCATGTCATCAACTACTCTATTCCCAAAGAACTCGAAAGCTACGTGCACCGTATCGGCAGAACGGCTCGAAGTGGAAAAACGGGCTTCGCCATGAGCTTGGTTACCCCAAGTCATTTTTATTTGATCTCTAAAATTGAACGCATGACCCATAGCCGCATCCAGCTCGGAAAAGTTCCCAGCCAAGCTGAAATCCGAGAAAACAGAATCAAAAAAATAGCTGACCAATTTCATCAGAGAGAAATTTCAGAAGAGCACGTGGCAACCATCGAAAAACTCTGGAAGCAAAGCATCGGTACTATGAGAAAAACCGAAATCGTTGGAAGATTTTTAAATATGCTTCATCCCGACCTCTTTGCAGAGGCCTCTCCTCGAGACAACTTTTTTTCTGAAAGCCCCCAAAACGTTCAAGAAAATCGTCCTAAAAAACGATTTCCTCGACAGGAAACAGAACATTCAAAAGAAAAACAGAAGAAAAAATTTTCTTCCCGTTTTAAAGAAAGACGGTCTCAAAAAATTCGATCCAAAAAAGGCCCCCAACAAAAAGGTAAAGGAAAAAAAGGAGCCTAAGAACTGAGACTATTTTGATTCATTTTTTATTGATAAATAAAGCTCTCAACAGCCGAAGCCAAAATATCCGAAAGATCGATCTTGCTAGAGCTGGAGAAAAGAGTATTACTGGTCACAATCTCTCGGGCCCCGGCTTTTAACAGATCTTCGTAGGCTGTTCCGATAAAAATTCCATGAACTCCAATACAAACCGGCGCCTCCATTCCCAGCCCATTCAAGTGTCCGATGGTTTCCATCATGGTGTGACCGGTTGAAATTATGTCGTCCACCAAAACGGGGGTATGGCGTTTCCATTTTTCCACCTCGGGAACAGAAACTTCTACCGACCTGTCTCCATGCCTAATTTTTTTTAAAACAACATAAGGAGCCCGGGCAGCTTGGGCCACATCAACGACCCACTGCTGACTCTCCTGATCAGGACCAATCAAAAGCGGACACGTCACATGATCGCGAATCCATTTAGCAATTGATAAAGCCCCGTGAAGAACACAGCTTGGAATCGTATAAATCTCATCGAGAGAATGGTAACGATGCAAATGGGGATCAACCGTAATCAACCAAGAAAAAACTTGGGATAGTAGTTTGGCAAAATATCTGGAAGTAATACCTTCTCCCTCGTGAAACCGATAATCTTGTCTCATGTAAGGCAAGTAGGGAGAAACCAAACCCACTTGGGAGGCACCCAAATCCTTCAATGTTTCCCCCAAAAAAAAGAGAGGCAGCAGTTTGGCATTGGGATTCTGGAGATCGGCCACCACAACAACTTTTTCGCCACAGACAGCTTGTGGAACTCTGAGGTAAGTCTCTCCGTCAGGAAAACTTCTTAATTCAAAATTTGACACACTCAAACCCAAATGCTGGGCTAATAAAGAGGCCAGAGTGTTTTCAGAATTCAAAGAGAAAATAAGGGCCATAATTACTCGCCTAAAGTAAGAATGTTAGGATGTCGCTTCACATAATCCATCGCATAGTGCAACTCGCCTTCCGACTCGGCATGGATAGTAAAAAGGTCCTCACCACAACCGACAAAATCATCGAGATGGGCATGCAAAAGCAATCCCGCGGTCTTATCATTGGGGGCCCCCGCTAATTTGGCTACCCTGGCCAACTTTCGATTATCGATGTTGCGCACATATCCCGAATGCGAAGCCGAAACTGTTTTAGAAAAACGGGCTTGGCCTGGCTCATGAAATCCCCCCTGAGCTTCGCAAATACGATAGAATTTCTTCCAAGCCTCACCCGATTTCAAAAGCTGTTCCGCCCTAGCTATTCCTTGCCCAGAAGAAACCTTCGCCGAAAGCTCTAAGACATTTCCTGCTAACACGATAGCACGCTCGCGAAGATCCTGAGGAGCATGAGCTTCACCACGAAGCACTGCCAAGACATCCCTAGCCTCCAAAGCGGGACCCATGCCCGAACCTACAGGCTGATTTCCGTCACTGAGAAGACATTTTATCTTTAAACCCATTTTTTGTCCGGCCTGCTCAAAAAGCGATGCTAATCGTTGTGCGTCCTGTTGAGATCGTACTTTGGCCGTCAACCCCACCGGAATATCCAACACAACATGGGTCGCCCCTGCTGCCTTCTTTTTAGAAAGTACCGAGGCAATGAGCTGGGCCTCGCTATCCAAATCTAAGGAACGCTCTACGCGAATCAGAATATCGTCGGCAGGGCTCAAATTCGCAGCTCCACCCCAAACAAGACAAGCGCCCTCTAGCTCAACAACTCGACGCATCTCGGCAAGAGAAAGCGCAACAGGAGTCAAGGTCTCCATAGTATCGGCCGTCCCCGCCGGAGAGGTAATGGCCCTGGAAGAAGTTTTGGGCATGGTCAAACCCGCCGCCGCAACGATCGCCACAACAATGGGCGTAGTTCGGTTTCCTGGCAAACCACCAACACAATGTTTATCGACAATAATTTCGTTTTTCCAATGGAGCTGATCGCCAACTTCAACCATGGCCTCGGTGAGATAAATAATTTCGTCCAGACTCAAAGCGTTTCCCGAACACGCAGTAATAAAGCTTGCCAAATGCACATCAGCGTATTGACCGGTTACAATATCCCGAATGATATTTTTAAAGGCCTGAGCACCCAAACGATGGCCGTACACCTTAGCACGCAATTCGCTTAAAGATTCGACCGTTGGCGGATGGGAAAACTCGGCCATTTCTCCTTCGGTGGGCTGTAAACGCGTCCAAGCGGCTTCGGATAGACCGGCCTCATCGGTACCCAGGATATGATCGTAAACCACATTGAGAGTAGCGATAATTTTTTGCCTTGGCGTTTTAATCAATACCCTAGCCTGGGCTTGAAAACCCTCGGAGCGACAAATGGGACAGTCAGCTCTCATATAAACCACCGCCTCTTGGTGGGTATCAATGCCAATGCGCTTGAGCTTTAAGGAACGGTGTCGATTATTTTTGAATGGCTCCATAGTTTTGTTTTCCCGAAGGGCTTCGACCTACTTTTACCTAGAAAGAAGTCAATCGGTTACGGCATTTCTCACCGGATTGAAAACAATTCAAATTTTCTAAAGTGGTTTGTGCAATATTGCTCATGGCCTCATGAGTTAAAAAGGCCTGATGGCTGGTAATCAAGACATTCGGAAAGGTCATCAAACGGGCAATAATATCGTCTTGTAAAATATCCTCGGAATGATCTTCGAAAAAGAGCTTATTTTCTTCTTCGTAGACATCCAACCCTAAGTAACCCACTTGGCCCGATTTAATTCCCTGAATAACTTCACGGGTATTAATCAATCCGCCCCGCCCCGTATTGATTAACATCACCCCCTGTTTCATTTTTTGAATACTCTCTTTATTGATCAAATAGCGAGTCTGAGCATTGAGAGGAACATGAAGAGTAATGATGTCCGAACGGTGATAGAGATCGTCTAAATCGGTAAATTGCAGCGAATAGTTTTTTTCAAGTTGAGGATCGAGAATCAAGTCGTAAGCCAAGAGAGAACAACCAAACCCCGATAGGATTTTAGCAACCACCCGGCCTATTTTTCCTAAACCGATGATTCCCACAGTTTTACCGTGCATGTCGAAGCCTACCAAACCGTTTAGGGAAAAATTCAGATCCATCAATCGATGATGAGCCCGGATCAGTTTTCGATTGAGTGCCAACATCAAAGCCACAGCGTGCTCAGCAACAGCATAAGGCGAATAATCGGGGACATTGGCAACTTGGATACCTAAAGACTCCGCCGCCTTTAAATCGATGTGATTAAAGCCAGCCGAGCGAGTGACTAAAAAACGAACACCCATTTGCTGCAAAACTTTTAAATTTTCTCCAGAAGCATCATCGTGAATAAACACGACTACCGCATCGCATCCCTGAGCGTATGGGGCGGTATGAACATCGAGCTTGGCCTCGATGAAGCGAATTTCGTGAAAACCTGACAAGGTCGCTTCCAAAAAGCTTTTTTCAAACTTGTGAATATCGAAGACCGCCACACGCATGATAAAAATCCCCAAAAAACTCCAAAAGCACTTTCCGGAGTTTAGCTCTTTTCATAAAAAAAACCTTTAATTTTTTGACTTATCTTCTCGGATCGAAGAAAACTACAAATCCTGTAGATCTTTCCAACTCTAGGCCAGACTATGTCTCCAAAGCTCAAGAAAGCGATCTATAAAATCGGCCTGCTCAGTCTTTTTAACGACTTCACCGCTGACATGATCACGCCCCTGCTTCCGGTCTATTTGGCGAGTCTCGGCATGGGGCCGGCCTTTCTCGGAATTATGGAAGGCCTAGCCAATTTTTTTTCTTACCTTACCATGCACTTGGCGGGAAATTATGTAGATCGCCACGGTAAGAACAAAGAAATGACACTGCTAGGTTATGGGATCTGCGCCGTCGTTCGAGTGTTTATGGCTATTCCCTGGGCCCCCTCCATACTCGCGGTGCGCATCACTGATCGAATCGGAAAAGGTATTCGAACTGCCCCCAGAGATACCCTCATCACCTCCATTACCGAAAAATTTCAATGGGGAAGAGCCTTCGGCGTACAGCGAGCCATGGATCATATGGGATCCATCCTGGGCGCACTCACAGCGACTTATATTTTGTTAAAAGTAAAACTTTCCCTACCTTATCTTTTTCTTGCCGCCAGCATCCCAGCTCTGTTTTCAGTCTTCGTTCTGGCCAAAAAAATTCCCTCCATTCCTTTTACTCCCAAACCTTTAACAAATCGTTCGGCTTGGACCCAACTCAATGGCTCCCTCAAACTCTACCTTGGGGTGATTTTTTTCTCGGCCCTCACCTCTCCCTCGGAGCTGTTTCTGCTCTTAAAAATGAAGGATCTTGGCATGGCTGAATATCTCATGCCAATGGCATGGATTGTCATGACTTCTCTAAGTTTGCTGGCAACCTATGTTGGAGGGAGATTGGCCGATGCCTGGAGCCGACGCTCAACTATCGCCTTAGGCTGGTTTTTATTTTCTTTGGTCTATGTTGGCTTTGCCTTCAATCAAAGCCTAAGTTTTGCCTGGGTGCTCTTAGCCACCTATGGCCTACAAATAGGAATCGTTGAAGCCTCTGAAAGAACTTACCCCATCCATATCAGCGATGAAGGTCTTCGAGCCACGGCCCTGGGCTGGTATTACTTTGCCTATGGGATCGGACTCTTGCCCGCCTCTCTAATTTTTGGAATTTTATGGAAGTACTGGAATTCACAAAACGCCTTTTTGCTCTATGCCTTTTTTAGTCTACTCGCGAGCCTCATCGTAAGAAAACTTCCCGATAGCCGAGGCAATGCAAAACAAAACTTAAACTCACTTCGCCTTTCTGAGAAAGCCCGGTAACATGAGCACGACGTTGCTAAATTCGAGCAAAAAATCCAAACAACTCAATGCCGAACCTTTTTTCTCTCCAAAAATTCTTTCACTAAAGAAAAATTATTCTCTTCAGTCTTTTTTTAACGACCTCCACGCCGGAATCATTGTGGGCATTGCAGCCTTTCCATTGGCTATCGCTTTTTCCATCGCTTCGGGGCTAGATCCCAGCCGGGGGCTCATCGCTTCCATCGTGGGTGGTTTTCTTATTTCTCTACTTGGTGGATCTCGAGTTCAGATTGGAGGCACAACTGGGGCCTTTGCCATCATCGTTGCTCAAATTTTAGCGCACCAAGGAATTGAAGCGCTTTTGCTCTGTACCTTTCTCGCCGGACTCATACTTGTCATCATGGGCTTGCTAAAATGGGGAGCCATCATCCGTTATATCCCCTACCCGCTCACGGTCGGGTTCACTGCAGGAGTCGGTATACTCATCGCCTCTTCTCAAATCAGAGACCTCTTCGGTCTAGACATACAAGAACTTCCCGGAGATTTTTTGGAAAAGTGGCGCACTTACTTTTATGCCTTTCCCTCAATTGATCCCAAGACAAGTTTGCTCTCCCTATTTTGTATTCTTCTGTTGGTACTGTGGCCCAAGATCAGTCGAAAAATTCCTGCTCCCCTCATCGCGATTGTCAGCAGCACCCTACTGGTAAACGTTTTTTCTATCCCGACTCCAACCTTAAATACAAAACTCAGCTTTCTTAACCTTAGCCCCGAACATTTTGATTGGAACCCATCCAACCTCAAGGCCTTGTTGAGCCCAGCCTTTACCATCGCTTTTTTGGGAGCTCTGCAAAGTCTTCTCTCCGCCAGCGTAGCCGACGGATTCATCGAAGGACGTCATCGCCCCAACACCGAACTTCTTGCTCAGGGAATTTCTAATATGGTGGTTCCCTTTTTCGGAGGGATGCCCGTATCCGGAGCTCTAGCCCGAACTCTCACCAATGTGAAGAACGGGGGAAAAACTCCTGTAGCGGGCATGATCCATGCCCTGTTTCTGTGGATCGTCGTACTTCTTTTTAAAGAGTGGATCACTCAAATCCCTTTAGCCGCACTAGCCTCCGTTCTCCTGATAATTTCCTATAACATGATCGACTGGAAGTCCTGCCAGTCTGTCTTCAAGTCCCCCAAAGAAGATACTCTCGTTATGTTGAGTACTTTTTTTCTAACGGTATTCGTTGATATCACTGTTGGGGTTTCGGCAGGAATTTTTATCGCCTTTGCCCTCTTTGTAAAAAGAATGTCCAAGGTCTCGAGCCTTAAAAAAATGACCTCGATTTCAGAGCAAGAAGAGCCCGACGAAGAAACACTGCACCAACAAAGCGACTCGATCACTTCAAGAAAAATTCCTCAGGATGTTTCAGTTTATGAAATTGAAGGTGCTTTGTTCTTCGGGGTTACAGAACTATTCCGCGATAATTTAGATATCGGACGGGATCCCCCTAAAATTCTTATCCTCAGAACCCGCCACATTTTGGCCCTCGACGCAACCGGCCTAAGAGCCATTCAAGACTTACACCGCCAATGCATCCGCAATAAAACTCAACTGATTCTCTCGGGTGTGCAAGCCCAACCTCGAGAGGCCCTGGAGCACTCGGGACTACTTCAAGAAATCGGAGCGCAAAACATCGTGCCACACATCGATCTAGCCCTACAACGGGCCCAGGAGTTGCTCGAAGCAAGACCAACTCACTGAGGAATACATACGCCCTCTTGATAAAGAGCGTGCAGGCAGGTGCACCCCGCAGAACACTCTTCGTTGGAGGCACAAGGCGTGCCCCCCGAGCAATAGGTGCAAAACGAAGACTGAATTGGCAAAAGTAAAAATACCGCTAAGAAAATTCCAAAGAAAATTGACCTCATGACACCCACCCCCTCGCTTAATTCTCCAAAGAAAGGGAAATGAGATCAAGGATAAGTTTTAGCCGTGTCTCGCGAGGATTTCCCGTTTTAACACCGAAGGAATAAAATGGCTTTGAGAAAGCTCGGCTAAAATCTCTTCGAGATCTTCGAAATCATCCTCCCAAGAAGACGATTTCCTTTTTTTTCTCATTTTTTTCCAAAAGGCCATCCAGAAGCGAATTTCCGCTTCGTTCATCTCGGCAACTGAAATTGAGACCTGGCCCGGAAGGATTTTTTTGATCCAATTTTCTAACCAAGACAAAGCGGCCCGAGGATCTTTTCCCGAAGTACGAACCGGAGCAGCTAAAGCTGCCATGGGAGAAGATAAAAAGGCCCCGTCTTGTGTTTTTGCAAGGGCCTTTTGCGGCAAGGGCTTAAACCAAAGCTTAGGAGTAAGCAAATTTAAAACTTGTAATTCATATTTCTAAAAAGATTTTTAATAAAATTAGAAAACATCCCACCCGCCTCTTTTGAACTCACCCATACCCCTTGAGTCTTTCCAACAAAGGCTCCTGTAGGGTTGGACCAAGCGGTTAAAGTGGGTTTCATCGAAGCATCCAACAAAATACGTTTTGAAGAAGGCGATCCAAACTCTTTTGAAAGTTGATAGAAAACATCATGAAAATTCATTGTCTTGGCACTGCTAGGCTCACCGCTTCTTAAAAAAGATAAAAAAGAAAATTTTAAAAAATCCAGATTAAGACCATGAGTCCCTAAGTTACTGTTAGAAAAGGCCGCCTGAGCAACCGAATGCCTTGCTAGCAAACCTGCAGAAATCAAACGCTCGGTGAACCCTCCCGAAACAAGTTCAGAACGTGAAGGTAGATTTTTTGTCTCACCGCGAAACGCAGCCTCACTAAAATTTTTCTTCACCTCGAAAAAAGACTCTTGGGTCGATTGCTTTGTAGAGGTGCCGTTGTTCTCAGCTCGACCCGATGCAGAACTCTGCCTCTGGAGAAATTGATTTTCTCTGGCAGAAACCTGTTCTTGCCCGCGCTGGAAAGCAGTGGATTCGGAATTTTTAGGGGAAGGCTGTTGCTTAGAAGTCGAAAGCTGTGGCTGTTGTCGCTGGGCCGGTGGCTCAGCTTGTTCTTGAGACGAAAACTGAAACTTGGCGGCGAGAGTTTCCTCCTGCTGTACCTGATTACGCAGTGTCTCCAACTGGCTCATGGTCCTGGCCATGGATTCCTGTCCTCCTAATTCGGCAGCTTGTTGACAAGAAGGACAAAAATTTTTCGCCGACTGATTGAGTGCAGTGGCCGTATCTCCTCCATCGTTAGGCAGTCCCCCCAGGGCCTCGAGATACTTATCTCCAGAGGCCCCCTGGCTTGCAGGAGGGGATTTTTGCTCTCCACCTGGGGGGACGCCCGTTTTCACCCGAGAGAGATCTTGACCACCCGAAATCGAGGGTGAGGAAAACCTAGCATCGACGCGTGATACAGAACCCAATGCAGGAGGTGTCATCAAAAGACTCCCACTTCTCTAACACCGACGCGGCATATGAAAGCTGAATCAAGAGACATAAAAGAATTTCGATCTTAACCCTGACATTTGTCTTTGAGATTTAAGACCAACATTCCCTCGTGCATCCCAAAAAATTTGCACTTCTCACGAGCTTGCCCGTAAATGTAGTAAGTTAGACTCTCTAGCCGGTTCTGTTGTAAGGCGCCCACCAAAGTCACCATATTGGCGTATAAGTCGGGGGATGCTCCGTTATCAGTCAAATCACAAAATTCCTGGGAAGAACGACACTCGCTCACCTCGGGTTGCAAACCGAACCGTTTGAGCTGCTTGTAAAGATCCCCATGCTGATCGATCCACTGCGAAGCCGCCGCGGTTTGCAAAGCCATAGGAGGAAAACTTTGACCTTGGGTCTTTACTTGCATATTCGCATAAATATCCTGCAAACCATCGTCGGGGTTATTGAGGTCACCCACCATGATGTCTGTCACCAGTTTTTTTAATTTTGTGAGGTCTTTCCCATCGACTGTATACTGGGAAATCGAAGAACAAGTGCCACGATCCTTCAATGCAACAGAGGCAACCGACATAATCAACACTCCTTTTTAAAATTAAAAGCGCGGTCTACGGTCGACTCTGTAAAAGTTTTTGGGAGATTCAACAATTGGGTGAAAAGTCGCATTGGATGCGACAAAATGCCACACCAGTTAGGAAACGCTCGGATCTATTTTTTTCAACCTTCGCT
>DALYDW010000041.1:0-13989 GCA_031972915.1 bacterium | reverse complement strand
CAGCATGGAGTTACGATGAGCGTCTCTCAAGGATTGCTCTCGTTGATGAGCTTGGGCTTAGGTTTGGGCGCACTCGGTTATCTCCGACGTCGCAAGGCCTAGTCACTTAAAAAACTCTTTACATTTTGCCCCATCCCCTCTCGGGGGGATGGGGTTTTTTTATAATTTTTTAGGGAGGAGACTGAGGAGATAAAAGGCCTGCCTTGCGACGATAAGTCTCTTCAGAAAAAGTTTTACCCCAAATAAAGGGCCAGCAAGCCATGAATACTCCAAAAGCAGCTACAAAAAATAAAGCGGTATCAACACATAAAGTACCTGGATAACGCTTCCCCCAACGATCCCACAAATCCCCCCAAGCCATTCCCAGTAAAATGTAAAGAAAGGGTAAAACGCTCAACATATAGTAAAAAAAAGTGCTCGATTTCATCCCGTACAAGCAAAGTTGAGCAACAACGGGCAAAAGAAAAACCGCGAGAACCGGATCTCGCCAACGACGCATCGCTATGTAACCCGTTCCCAAGAAAGCCCCCACCCAAAGCACGAGATTCCCCGTGAGTAAAACACCGACCAACTTTCCCGGAGTTTCCGATTTAAGAAAATACCAAAAGGGCTTCGCAATCCAAAACCATTGGTACCATCGACTTTGATAAGCCGTGGGTCCCCGATGAAATTGGTGAAAGTCGAACATGAAGGGGAGCAAGCTACACACCTCGCGCGGTGTGTAACCCAACAAGGCATAGCTCAGAAAAAAAAATGCAATGGGCAAAGGGCCCAAGGCCAACAGCGCGTGAGTCCAAAGCCTAGGCCCTGAGGTTTGTTTCCGCAGCACCAAAAACACCAAGAGCCACGCAATTGGAAAAAATACCAAGGCGTTCAATTTTGTCGCCAAGGCTAAACCCAACATACTTCCCCAGATATAGAGACTTCGTGCTGTGGGCGCCGTTACAAACTCATAAGCAGCCCAGGTGGCCAGCAGTAAAAACGCAAGCAGAGGAGTTTCTAAAAGCCCCATCCGAGCGTGAACCACCAGAAATGGATCCAAAAGTAAAAGCACAGCCATGCCCAAGGCCACACCCCATCTTCGAGTGACACGAAAAACCAAATAAACAACCAAGGTCAAAGCGAGGGACCCGCACAACACCGCAGACATTCTCCATCCGAGCGGATTATCCCCCCACCAGGAGAGACTCAAAGCCATCAGCTCTTTAGCCAAAGGAGGATGTTGTGGATTAGGAAAAGGTCCTGAACTCGTCAGATAAGAACGAGCAACATTAATGTAAGTTTGTTCGTCCCAGTACAGGAAAGGAATACTGCCCAGGTCTTGAAAAAAATATAAAAAATATCCGACAAACAAGAGCGAAAAAATCCAGAATACCGATTTTACCTTTGGTGTCTTCAATGCAATCCAGTCCCCAAGGCCAAACGAGTAGGATCCACTCCCATGTCATGCAAAATGGCATCCCAAGTATCTTGCGGATTTTGGAAAAATATATATTTGGGATCAGCTTCGGCGGCAATCCAAGAACCGTCTTTCATTTCCTTTTCTAACTGTCCAGCCCCCCAGCCACTGCATCCTAACAAAAACAAAAAAGGATGTTCGCCATCCTGAAGAATTTCTTGAAGAGCGTCTTGGGTTCCACTGACATAGAGAGCTGGGAGAATTTCTTCTCGCTCTGAAAGCTGGGGATTTTGATGCAGAATCCATCCTCGGTAGGGTTCCACCGGACCACCGGAGAAAACCGAACGGGCCAAAACGGCCGAATGACAAGACAAACGCTGACTCTGAGAAAAATCTTCTAAGGTAAGATTCATGGGGTCGTTGACTACCAAACCGAAGGCCCCTTCACGATCGTGATGAAGCAAAAGAATCACACTGCGTTTGAATTGAGGATCTAACAGTTGCGGAACCGCCACCAACATCATGGGTTGAAATGAAGCCATGAGAGGAGACTAACGAAAATCCCCGCCCTCGCCAAGGATTCGCTGGTCCCAGCCCAAAGAGAGCGCGAGTTCTTGAAGTATCTTCAACACCTCGTCATGCAAATAACCATTACTGGCCAAACTGGCGTGACCATGATCAAAACCTCGACTTAAATCGTAACGTAAAACAGCCCCATTTAGGGCTGTTATTTTTCCGCCCGCCTCTTCCAAAATAACCAAGGGAGCACAGGTATCCCAATAGTGTACCCCATGATGATTAAGGTAGAGATCCCCCTCTTGCCTCACCAAAAGCCCGACTTTAATTCCCACACTGTTGATGGGATCCACCAAGGGCCCCGAAAGTCGTTGTCGAATTTTTTCCAACGCTTCAGGGGGAAAGCCCGTCGAAATCACCAAAGGCATCTCATTTAAATGTTTTCGAGAAGATACCTGCAAGCGACGACGTCGTCCCTCAGGGCCGGTGTGATAAGCTCCCTGACCACGAATTGCTTCGTAAACCCGCCCTTCCCAAGGATCGTGGACCACCCCCAAATAAGGTTGCCCTCGTTTCAACAAACCCACCATTACACAAAAGCCCGGAATCTTTTTAGCGAAAGCCTTGGTCCCATCCAAGGGATCAATGACCCAAACATATTCTGCATCGGAAGACCCCGCCAGTCCCGTTTCTTCGGAGAGCAAACCGTGATGAGGAAAGGCCCTGAGTAAACCCTCCCGCAAGATAGCATCGGATTGAAGATCTGCATGAGTCACGGGAGAGTCGTCTTGTTTATATTTTTTTTCGATGGGTAGGCGCAAATGCTGGACAATAACAGCAGACGCCTGAGCCGCAAGCTGTCGGGCCGTTTGTAAGAACAGTAGATCTTCGGAAGATACCATCAGGGTTCGTCCTTGTGAGTAACATGAAGACCACACTCTTTGGCATCGTCTTCTTGCTGGAACCAACGCCACCGACCCGCACGACGAGGCTCATGGGGCCCGATGGGCGTGGTACAAATCACACAACCCAAAGACTCGTAATACCAACCCCCCGCTTGAGTCTGCTCTAATAGAGGATGGGTGGGAACACCGTGCTTCTGACAGTATTCGCGCAGTCGAGCCTCGGTCCAATCGACCAAAGGCGCAACCTTTAACAAAGGCCGCCGCGCTTCTCCGTGGAAGAGAGTTTCAAATTTTAAAGTGGCCGCCCGCTTCGGTGACTGATCCGAACGCAAGCCCGTCAACCAAACATCTAAGCTATCTAAAATGCGGTGATTAGGCTCTACCTTGCGAACCTGGCAGCACAGTTCTTGTTTTTGCTTGCTGTCGAAAAAAAGATATTCTCCGTGCTCGCGAAGCATGGTCGCCAAACGCTCAGGCTCGGCCTGCACTCGCTCTACTTCAATTTGATATTTTTTCTCCACCGCTTCTACCAAGCGGTAGGTCTCGGGAAACAAACGTAACGTATCGATTAAAAAAACTCGAGGCTTAAGACCCGCTTGCACCGCCATGTCAATCATCACCATACCGGTCAGCTGACCACTAGTGCCAATGGCGGCCCGTGAACCAAAACGGGCCACAACCTCGGCGATCAGACGCTGCGGATCTTGAATGGCCTGTAGCTCAGAAAGTTCTGCTAAAGGATTTGGCATGGGAGTTACACTTCTCTCAGATGATTTGGAAAAACATCCCCACCCAAAAGGGAAAGAGAATGCTCTTGACGTTTCGCTACCAGCTGAGAATACCCGCTTGCGTCAGAAGATCCAAGACCCGCCTCGTCGATTGCTCGAGAGTTTCCTCTCCGGTTTTTAGCACCAATTCAGCCCTTTCGGGTGCCTCGTAGGGAGCGGAAATACCTGTAAACTCAGGTATCTCACCGGCCCTCGCCTTTTTATACAGGCCCTTAGGATCTCGATCTTCACACACTTTCAAAGAGGCATCGCAAAAAATTTCAAAAAAACTTCCCGCGGGCAACAAGCGTCGGGCCAAATCACGATCTTCCCGATAAGGAGAAATAAACGCGGTAAGAACAACGACATTGGATTCGCAAAATAGTTTAGCAAGCTCACCAATGCGACGAATATTTTCCTTTCGATCTTCAGGAGAAAAACCCAAGTTGGAGTTTAATCCATGCCGAATATTGTCTCCGTCGAGAACGTAAGCGTATCGACGATTTTGCACAAGCGCGAGCTCCCCCTCCCTAGCTACGGTGGACTTGCCGGAACCAGACAAGCCGGTAAACCACAGCACCGCTCCTCTTTGACCTAAATATTGGTAGCGATCTTGCTCGGAAAGTTTTCCGTGATGCCAGACGATGTTTTTGCTTTTGGGTTGAGATGAACTCATGCACTTCTCCTTGATTTTTCGCCCTAGTCCCATGAAATCCCGCTGTCAACAAGGCCTTCTTCTAGAAGTTGCCCCTTAATGTTCACAAACCAGGGCCCGAAAACACCTGAGTGCAATAGATGCGTCGACCGTCACTAGCACAGCCCACCCCCAACTGGGTGAATCTCTTAGCCAGAAGATTTTCGCGATGTGGTTTGGAGTTCATCCAATCCGACACCATCAGCTCAGCCACCGCTGTAGCATCGTAAAGCCCCTGGGCCGCTGAAATCATATGGAGGTTTTCCCCCAAGTCGGTCTGTAATTTTTTTACCTTCAATTGCACTCGATCCGCCACCGACTTGCCTTCGGGGCTGCTATGGGACAGATAATTACGTTTCAACATATCTTCAGAATGATTGCGCGCCACTTCCTGTAGCAGGGAATTGCTTTGCAAAATCGCTAAGCCTGATTTTTGACGAACCCCATTACTCTCTTGAATCAGCTGCCGCTCCACCTGTTCTTCAAATTGCTTGGGCGCAATCTTTTGTACGGGCCCCTGTTGTTTTAACTGAAATGGAATCGGTTTACCCTCTTGAGCAAACACAGTTTCTCCCCACCCCGAAACAAAACCTATCGACAAAACAAAAAATTTAAAAAAAGAAAGCCAACGCTTTTTCCCAGCCCAGAAGTACGGTAAGAGCACGCGAAGGCTAAAATCTTTTATTTTCCACGATTGTTTTTTTTGAGACATCACGACCTCCATGAAAATTGCCACTTGGAATGTTAACGGAATACGCGCCGTCCAGAAAAAAGGACTCAAAGTCTGGCTCAACCAGGAAATGCCCGACATTTTGTGTCTGCAAGAAACCAAAGCTCACCCCGAGCAACTCGATGATGAGTTACTCTCTCCCCAAGGTTACTCCACGTTTTGGGCCTCTGCAGAAAAAAAAGGATATAGTGGAGTCTCTTTATGGACTCAACAAAAACCCCTCAACCTTTGGGAAGGGCTTGGCATTCCCGAATTTGACCGAGAAGGCCGTTCTCTCATCGCCGAATTTCCAGATTTTTTACTCTACAACGGATACTACCCCAATGGACAACCTGACTTGGGTCGAGTGCCCTACAAACTGAAATATAGCGAGATGGTTTTGCAGCACGCTCTTGAAATGCAAAAGAGCAAGCTCAAACCCGTCATCCTCACGGGTGATTTTAATACAGCTCATCGTCCAATCGATTTAGCACGCCCCCGCGAAAATGAAGGGAACACAGGCTTTCTTCCCGAAGAACGAGCATGGCTCGACCGTCTCTTATCTCATGGATTTGTCGATATCTTTCGCGAACGCGAATCCAAGCCCCACCATTATAGTTGGTGGTCTTATCGTGCAGGAGCAAGAGAAAGAAACATTGGCTGGCGCATTGACTATTTTTTCGTCACCCAGGAGTTGAAAAACAAGGTCCAAGACATCTATCATCAACCCGAAGTTTTGGGCTCTGACCATTGCCCAATTATTTTGGAGTTGAACCTGTAAAATAATCCACGACAAGCACCATGCAAGCTCGTAATAGAATCATTCGAAGGGAATGCAAGTGCAAGCAAACAACCCTTCGTACTTGCGGTTGCAAATTGCCAAAACGGGCCTGAGACAATATCGTCTCGACACGCACAGGACGACTTTTGCGTGACGTCTTTTAATTTAAAATCTTAAGAAGGGAGAGCCGATGGCTTTTTAGCAAGAACTCCGTGATACCCCCACTCAGGAAAATTAAAATTAGAAGTTAGAGAAGTGGGCAGGTATAACACTCCCTGCAAAAAAGACTCGAGATCTAAAACGTCTTCAAGATTCACCCCAAACCCCCACTCCTGCAAACGATGACAGGCTTCGGCGCGATGGGGATCAAAAAAACTCACGGTAAAACGATCGATTCCCCAACTCTGAAGCATCTTCAAAATATCCTTGGCCTTGTCGGGGGCCCCAAGCAACAACGGCGTAATGAAATGCACCGGACATTCTACGATGGACTTGGGATAGTACTGTCGAACAGCCCGAAACCCGCTTTCACCCCAATCGGCCAACTCTCCTTTAAACCATAAACTGCGATCTTCTAAACCCACACGATCGAGCAAAGAAAAAATGTCCCGAAAAAAATCGGGAGATTCCTTTAAACTCAACTGCACGCCCCTACCCTGATCGCGAATTCTTCGCATGACCTGTTGAGCTGATACCACCTCTTCACCTTCCTGAACCGGAAGCTCGCGAAAACTACCCTCGCGCAACACCCAATGTTCGGTCGCCGGGTCTAGGCGCAACTCGGCCGCTGACCAAAAAATCTTTGAGGCAAGAAACTGCTCCAGATTACGGGGATCTTTGATGCCCTTCCATACCAACTGCACATGGTGAGGCAATTGATCTTCGAGAATCAACTCGGACAACGTATACTCGCGTCCCACCGCAGAATGGGGGGGAATGTGTTTACGTTGGGATTGAAACAGGGTGTCGGCATGAAGCAAAAGAACTTCCTGAGCCTCAGGAGCTTCGGAAACCGCTTTAAGATTTTTGGGCTCGTTGTCGATAAAAGCCACCACTCGATAGGACTGTTGCTGAAAGTAGCGAACCCCTCTAACTTTAGAATCTAGCACCGCCTTCCCCCATCCTCCCGGATTCATAAAAAGCAACTCAGAATCAAAACTCAAGCGATACTCTCTTCCCAAACGGTTGAGCGAACGCAAGGTATCCTCGCGCAATTCTTCGGGTCGGGCGGTATTGAGCCCGACCCAAGTTTGGGGCTGCAGGGTAAACCACCGAATCACCTCCAAAACTCCACGAAAGGGCAAATGAGCTTCCATCAGATATTTAGAATTCCAGCGGTGTTCATCAAACCAAGCGATGATTTTTTCTTGTTCTGCTTCAGTAATCGTCAAACGAGTCAATAAGGGCGCAATGTCGTCTTCATGAACATCGATAGATTCAAAAACTAAATTTTTAAAATAAGCACTGTGATGAACGCGATCAAAGGCGTGTAAAACGTAATGAATGAGATATCGCATATCCAAAATGGTGCCATCGATATCAAAAAGAATAATAAATTTTTCTCCGGGATAGCGAGCCTTCATTCGCTCGTAATGCCCCGCCAGTTGTTTCATCCAGTTTTCCATATTCACACTTCTGTTACCCACAGGCTCTTATCGTCACAATCAATGCCATCACGATGACAAAACGGTGAACTTTTGACCAAAAGCTATTTCATCCAGTCCTAAAAATTGACGGAAAAAATCGTACCCAAAACATCCTTATCTTCCCATCCACCGGTCCCCTTTTGTTTGAGTAGCATATAGTAAAGAGTCCAGCGATAACGCTCTCGATGCAGGCCCAGGGTATGCCCCAAAAAAACCCGATTTTGATTAAACCCACCGTTTTGAGCACGGGTTTCCACGAAAATCTCATTGGCCACAAACGGATAAAAGGTTACCCCCCAATGCTCAAAAAAAGGGCCCACCGTAATTCGCATACGATAACGAAATCGATAATCATGAGGAAAAATACGATTTTCAAAAAGATGTCGATTAGCGATTTTTAGGGGCCCCCAGTCGCTAAGAAAGATTGCCTCCGGCGTAGGACGATTTTCCCAGGGTTGGTCTTGTGCCTTCTCCACTCGATAGCGAAATCCCGGGCGAAACCACTCTGTTAAACGATAATGAAAACCCGCTGTGGTATTAAACAAATAGTAATGAGTTCCGTTTTGGTCAAAGCGATTTTCTGTTGCCCACACTACGGTCCAAGGAGACTTTCCCACCCGGTAACTAGTCTGAAACTCGGTCCAAAAATCAAAACCCTCGGCCTCCTGAGCCCACGATAAACCTCCAGAGAAAAAAACCAGTAGCAGCAAAGCAGCAAAAAAAAATAGCACGGACCGTGTCCCCATATCCCGGACTCCCTTGGGCGAGGTTAAAAGAATTTTTTCTTTATTTCTTAGAATAAAAACAGGGGATCTTCACTCTAAAGCCTTCACACTGTCACGGCTTTGTTACTTGCTCCAAAAGAAACATGAGACTACTCTTGGCGGCATGAGCAAGGTGTTAATCATTGAAGACGACCGTGACATTGCCGAACTTGTAGAATTCAACCTTAAGGAAGAACACTTCCACGTTGAAGTCTGCGATAACGGAAAATCAGGCTTACAGCGAGTCAAAGAAACCATTCCCGACTTGGTAGTACTGGATCTGATGCTACCCGATTTGGGGGGGCTGGAAATTTGCAAGGCCATGAAGCAAGATCCAAAAACCAAAAACACACCCGTTTTGATTCTCACTGCCAAGGGATCCGAAGTCGATCGTGTCGTCGGTTTAGAATTGGGAGCCGACGATTATCTTACCAAACCCTTTAGCCCCCGGGAACTGGCTCTCAGGGTTAAGGCTATTCTCAAACGCACCCATGCTGAAAAAACTCCCAGCAAAGGCCCCTTACATTTCGGTGTTCTCACCCTCGATAGTGAGCGATTTGAGGTGAAAGTCGAAGGCGAAGAGATTCAACTCACTGCTCTAGAATTTCGTCTTCTGAAATTTCTTTTTGAAAACAAAGGCCGAGTTGCCACCCGAGACATTCTTCTCGATCGAGTCTGGGGCTACGATGCCGAACTCAATACCCGAACCGTGGACACTCACATCAAGCGGCTTCGGGAAAAACTTAAGGCAGCGGGAGACTATATTGAGACCATCCGAGGAATGGGGTATCGGTTTCGAGAAAAACAAACAATAGGCTAGTGGCAAAGTTAAAAGGGGTTGTGCTATTCACAAATTCGACAGCCTGAAATAGGCTCGGTTTTTCAGACTAAGCAAAACGTTAAAGTATCCTTATTCGAAAAAACGCTTCTCCCCATGCAGCGCATCGCCCGTTATTTTTTCTTTTTCCTCCTTCTTATCATCTTTATCAGCACCCCCTTGGCCTTAGCTCTCTCCCCCTCTCCTGCGCGGTCTTTTTTTTATGGGATCGCTCTGGGAAGCACCGCATTAGCCATCCTTATGTTTCTCTACGATTGGGTCTTTCATTTGAAAAGTTTAGACTCTCTTTACGAAAAGCAATCCTCCACTGACGATTCTAAATCACAAAAAAATAGGTTTCCCAACCACCCCGGAGCTTGGGAAAAATTAGAGGAAGAAATTCACACACTCAGTCGGGAGCGAGATCATCTCCACACCATACTCAACAGTATGCGAGAAGGCTTAGTCGTTACCGATGCCCAAGGACACATCCTCTCCGCCAACCCCTCCTTTTACCAACTGCTTGCCCTCAACCATCGGGTTGAAGGCAAAACCATTTTAGAAGCTCTAAGAAATAAAGAACTCTATGATACCCTGCATCAGTCCTTGAACACCCAAAGCCCACAAGAACGAGAAATCACCTATTACAAAAAAAATCAGAATAAAAATCTTCTAGTGCGAATCACCCCGATGATGGAAGAAAATCAGCTGGAGGGGTCCATTCTGGTGTTTTTTGACCTCACTCCCATCCGTAAGCTGGAAAACGCTCGTAAAGATTTTGTCGCCAATGTCTCTCATGAATTAAAAACCCCCCTCACCAGCATTCGGGGTTTTGCAGAAACCTTAAAAGGTCACGCCCTCGAAAATCCCGAGACAGCGCGTCGCTTCCTAGAAAAGATCGAACGCAACGCCGCCCAACTCCAAAACCTCATCGAAGACTTGCTAAAGCTCTCGGAAATCGAGTCGGGGCGTTCTGAGTTTAACCCCCAATCCCTCTCGCTGCGAGAATGCTTTGAAGAAATTCATTTTGATTTTTCCGGAGCCCTTCAAGACAAACAACTTCATTGGGCCATCGATTTACCGAACGACTTACCCGTCTTGGCAGAGCCTGGAGCCCTCAAACAAATTTTGATTAACCTGGTGAGCAACGCCATTAAGTACACTCCAGAAGGGGGAACCCTCAGCCTCAAAGGCGAACGCCGCGGCCCATACGCTATGATTTCCGTCGCCGATACGGGCTTGGGCATCCCCAATTCCGATCTACCACGTATCTTCGAGCGCTTTTACCGGGTGGACAAGGCTCGAACTCGCCAAGTGGGCGGCACGGGTCTGGGCCTAGCCATCGTCAAACATTTAGTTCAAAGGCAAGGAGGCGAGGTTGGCGTCAAAAGCCAACTGGGACAAGGCTCCGTTTTTTGGTTTTCCCTCCCGCTCTCTTTGTAAATTCAAAAAAATCTTCAAAGTTAGACCGGTTTTTTCAACACAACCTATTGATATTGAAAAATTTTCTTCTAAACAGCCCCACGACGAGACTTAAGAAAGTTTCCCCAGCGTCACAGAGCTGACACATATTCATGGTGGATTTCGCTCCTGAAAATAAAAAGGAGTGTTCATGAAAGCATCCCCAAATTCAGCAACAAAACGATCTCTACGGCAACGACTCTTGCGCCCTTGGGTGGGGATCGCCTGTCTACTAGCTGCCCAAACCAGTTTGGCCGTTACCCCTGTGGACCCAACACTTCCCGCCTACCAAAGCACAAGCGGAGTCTCGGGAAACCTCAACAGCATTGGCTCAGACACCTTGAATAATCTCATGACCTACTGGGCAGAAGGTTTTAAAGCTCTTTATCCCAACGTAAATATTCAAATTGAAGGCAAGGGTTCTTCGACGGCGCCCCCGGCTTTGATCGAAGGCACGGCCCAACTCGGCCCCATGAGCCGAGAAATGAAATCCACCGAGATCGACCAGTTCGAAAAAAAATACGGCTACAAACCCACCGAGATTAAAGTGGCCATCGATGCCTTGGCCGTTTTTGTTCACAAGGATAATCCACTTTCGGGACTCAGCCTCGAACAGCTCGATTCGATTTTTTCCAGCACCTACAAGCGAGGGGGGAAACCCCTATCAACCTGGGGGGACCTCGGCCTGACCGGAGAGTGGAAAAATCGCCCCATCTCGCTCTACGGACGCAACAGCGCTTCGGGGACCTACGGATTTTTTAAAGATCACGCCTTACTCAAGGGAGATTTCAAAAACACCGTTAAAGAACAGCCGGGCTCTTCGGCTGTGGTACAAGGCATCGCTTCCGATTTAGGGGGCATCGGTTACTCCGGAATCGGCTATCAAACCTCGGGAGTCAAGGCCTTGGCCATAGGCAATACGGCAGCGGATCAAGCGCCTCCCAGCATAGAAAACTCCCTGAGCAAAAAATATCCCTTGGCTCGATTTCTTTACATTTACATTAACCAAAAACCCGGAACCCCGCCCAACAAGTTGATAGAAGAATTTTTAAAATTCGTTCACTCCAAACAAGGCCAAGAAATCGTCGCCAAAGACGGCTACTATCCGCTACCGGCTCGATTGCTAAAAGCGAACTCACAGTAGCTTTCTATAACTTTCAGTTTTCGTTCAGGCGGCCCCAACGGGCCGCCTTTTTCTCGAAAGAGAGAACTCTTGAAAACAGCTCCACACCATTCCAAGCGCTTCACTGCGTCGCCACAAACCCTCCGCATCGATCGATGGATGAGCAGACTTATCCGTGCGGGGGGGGCTAGCATCATCGTCGTCGTTCTGGGGATTTTTGCTTTTATTTTATTTCAAGTCTTCCCACTTTTTCAGAGCGCCCATGTTTTATCTCTCTGGAAACAAAAGCTTCCCACTCAAAATTACATCGCCCTAGGAATGGATGAATGGGGTGAACTTCCTTTCGTTGTGACCGATCAGGGACAAGTCTTGTGGGTGCGACCGGAAAATAATCCACCGCTTCAAGAGGCCTGGACGCTTAATTCACCGGAAACTCAACTCAGCGCATGGCAATATCTTCCAGATCGTCAGCTACTGGCCTTTGGAACCGATCGAGGACAATTTTCCCTGATTCAGCTTGAGTACGAAAAAAACTTTTCGGAAAAAAATTCTCCCATCACAGGAAAGGTACTCTCATTTCCTTGGTTCTCTGCTAACGACTCCAGTGCCCCCATTCAAGCCATCGCTCTGGCCTGGCCCGACACGGGGCCACAACTCGCCTTGTTGCAAAACACCGGTTCTACCCCACGGGTGGAGTGGGTTCGCCTAGGCCAACAGGAAAGCATGATCGAAACCGGCCCGTGGGAAGTGCTCCAACGAGAGGATCTCAGCGCCCTTTTTCCTAGTGTTCCAACGCAAGTGGCCTTGGCAGAAACGGGCTCGCTCCTTCTAGGAAGCGACGCACAAGGGCAAATTCACGTTTTGGCACGCACCAGCGACAGCTGGAAATATTTGGAAAGTTTTGTCCCCTTCTCCGACCGTCCCGGAACAAAAATAGCCTCGATGAATTTTCTATTGGGCGGCTCTAGCGTTCATCTAAGCAACAATGAGGGCAAAAACCGAGTCTTCGCCCTATCCCGAAATCCAAAAACAGGCACACAAGGCTTTAGTCAAACCCAAGAATTTCCCGACACCCAAGGAGCTTACCGTTTCTTCCAAAAAAGCTTACGCAATCGTTCGTTCCTCTGGGGAGACCAGCAAGGGGTCGCCTTATACTATGCCACAACCGCCAATCTTCGTTGGCACCAAAATTCTTCCGTTCCCATTTTGCTGGGAGGGCTCAGCAAGAAATATCACAAAATAGCCCTACTGAACGATCAATACCAATTCGAAATGCTCGACCTCTCCGATCCTCACCCCGAAGCGGGCCTCAAAAGTTTTTTTGGCAAAATACATTACGAGGGAGCGAGCGAACCCGCCTATGTTTGGCAATCCACCGGTGGAAGCGACTCTTTCGAACCTAAGCTTTCCCTGATGCCCCTCATTTATGGAACCCTCAAGGGTACGATTTACGCTCTCTTATTCGCGGTACCTATTGCCCTCTTGGCGGCCATTTATACCTCGCAATTCCTAGCTCCAGAGTTACGCCGTATCGTCAAACCCGTAATGGAAGTCATGGCGAGTCTTCCCTCGGTGATCTTGGGATTTTTAGCCGCCTTATGGTTAGCTCCGCTGATCGAAAATAAAATTCCCTCTTTGATGCTCACACTCGTTTCCCTCCCCTTGGCGCCACTTTTATTTGGTGCCCTGAGCAGTCGACTTTCACCCAAAATGCGCCGCTGGATCCCCGAAGGACAAGAGTGGTTTTTATTAATCCCCATAACCCTCATCATTGCATTAACCGCATGGAAGATAGGACCTGTTTTAGAGGCTTGGTTTTTTACGGTCACCGATCCCGAAACCGGAGCACGTAGCGCCGATTTTCGCCAGTGGTGGATTCAAACCACGGGGCAAAGCTTCGAACAGAGAAATTCCTTGGTGGTGGGCATCATCATGGGATTCGCCGTAATTCCCTTGGTCTTCACTCTAGCCGAAGACAGCCTCCGCGCTGTTCCCCTGTCGTTAAAATCGGCTTCCCTGGCCTTGGGAGCAAGTCGTTGGCAAACCGCCTTTCGTGTCATGCTACCCGCTGCTTCAGCGGGAATTTTTTCCGCCATCATGATCGGCTTTGGACGTGCTGTGGGTGAAACCATGATTGTGCTGATGGCCACCGGCAATACTCCACTCATGGAATGGAATCCCTTTAGCGGAATGCGCACTCTCTCCGCAAATTTAGCAGTGGAGCTTCCCGAAGCTCCCTTTCACGGCACGCTCTACCGCACCTTGTTTTTAGGAGCCTTGATTTTATTTCTCATGACCTTCGCCATCAATTCGTTGGCAGAAAAAATGCGCCAACGCATTCGCAAAAAATTTGCAGGACTTTAATGCAGGCAAACCCGGTATTTTGACTGAGGATAAACCCATGCCG
>DALYDW010000040.1:0-14302 GCA_031972915.1 bacterium | reverse complement strand
CAGTTGCCGAACCTTGGGAGGTAATTCTTTGAGAACTTCGCTCTTTAGCCTGCGCACCATGATCGATGCGCGGAGCCTGGCTTGGAGGTCTTCAAGATTCGAAGCGCCCGTAACATCTATGCCCCATTGAGTATGTTGAGCGTCGCAATAAGTGCGCGTAAAGCGCTGCCAAGATGCGCCAAGCCCCTCTGGATCCAGCGAATGAACCAAAGTCCAAAGTTCGATCGGACGGTTCAAGATCGGGGTCCCGGTGAGAAATACTCTCCGTCGCGCCTTGATTCCCGAAACCTTCTCATTCCCCTTGCCTCCACCCATCACCATTTTAGTGCGCTGAGCCTTGGGGTTTTTCAGAAAATGACATTCATCGACGATCAGCAAATCCCATTTCCTGGAGTCGATGCGATCCATCCACTTTTTCAACACGTCGAAATTGATAATAACCACGTTCGATGGAGGAAAAATTCCGTTTGCGATGGCCACGGACCGCCCGTGCACGTCCCATTTCATCCACTCCCTCATCCAGTTGATTTTCAGAGACGCGGGGCAAATTATGAGCACGTTTTTTAGAGACGGGTCGGCGTTAGAAATTCCTATTGCCTGAATCGTTTTACCAAGCCCCATCTCATCGCCGATCAAAACTCCAGGGCGCCGCGATGCAAAAGCAATTCCGGCTTTTTGGTACGGTAGATAATTGAGCCCCTCGGGAACCGGGATTTCAACGTCCGCATTAGTCGCAGCCGAGGCCTCGATCGACTCGTTGATCGCCCTCATCTGCCGATCAATTTCCGCGTCGGCCTCATTTGACCAGAAAGCACGATCAATTTTTTGAGCTGCCACGGGATCGCTGGTCCACCAGAACTTGTTCTTAGTGTCCCATCGAAAGCCCGCAGCTTTAGGCGTGAAGCGTTCTTCGAAGGCGGTCTCCGCAATAAATTTTCCGTCGCGAAAAACTAACTGCATAAACCCTCCCTAGGAAAGGACCGGGGAGCTTGCGCTCCCCCGGCAACCGGACCTGGAACTAAAGGGGTGGGATTCGTGATGGGGGAAATCATTTGGAGGCCTCCGTGGATGAAGAAGGCGGCGCCATGGAAAGAGGATCTCGCCTCTCCAGCCGGAGCCTGCGCGCCTCCTTGAGATCTCGCTGATGATTCTCAACTTTGCACTTTGCGGAACAGTAGAGCCGCCACCATCTTGATGGGCTGCACTGAAAATCTGATCCGCAAACCTGGCATCTCTTGCAGATAGAGTCCTGTTCAGTTTTTTTGGTTTCTGTAGACATTGGGCAAAATCCGTCCTATGGCCGCCACTAAAGAGTTGCTAAAGTGGCGACTTGCTTGTTTTTGGCTCGAAGCATGTGCTTAGAACCAATTCTAATACTGCATTGTATTCAAATAAATTCTTTAGTCAACTCAAAGAAGTATTTTATAGTATTTTTTAATATGAAAGAAAATAAACTATTAAAAACAATAAGCTATAGACCTGGAAGCGAGTCAGTTTTGGGATTTCTGGAAAAAGCTTCCAAAGAATGGGGATTTACAAGGACAGGAACTATAGAACTTGCCCTAAAATTTTTAATGGAGTGGCCCGAAGAGGAGATGACCAAAATTATAGGGAATAGCATTTCTAAGGAGCGGCTGCACGCTCTGGTGGAGGGTTATGTGGCCGCTTCTCAGAGATGTGATGATTAGAGCGAGACCGAGACTCTTAACCTGAAGATACGGATATAGAATCCGCTTCTGTGAAATTTTATAAGAATTAGTTTTTTGCTTTTCATAGGATCTCCACGATTTATGGTTTGATCCTCACCCGAGCCCTGAAATGGGCTAGGTGTTAAAAAATTTTCTATCAACCTTTTTCCCGGGTAAGGAGAGAGGTGACAGTGAAAAGGTGTCAATTTTGCGCTGAAGAAATTCAGGATGATGCAATAAAGTGCAGGTTCTGTGGAGAGCTTGAAAAAAAAGAGCAACCCCCTCTCTTTGTGCTCCATAGAAGATACGGAAAAGATCAAGGCAGATGGGAGGCTACGAAGGACACGCTTGATCAGTGGGCTAAACAAGGAAAAATTAAAAAGTTCGATCAAGTCTGGGACCCAAATACGCAAAAAGAAATTTACGCTAAGTACCTTTGGAAAAATCTGCCTAAAGACAGGCTTATCAAAAGATCGGCCATGTATAAGACCGCGATCTTTGCAGTTGCTGGTCTGTTAATTTTCCAGTGGCTTATCTCTGAAAAATCCAACCAAAAGCCATCATCCCGGAAAAAATTAGTCGAGCAAGAGGCGGTGCAGCAAATTGCTCTTCCAGAAAAACAAGACCTTTTCAACGGCTCTATCGAGCAATTTATAGCCCCATATCAATCGGCATCTAATGAATTAAAAAAGTCAGCATACCGATCACAGCGCGGTAATGCTATTAAAGGTACGTTGGGGGCTCAGCTATCAATCGCAGATTGGGTCGGGATAATCAGTGAAACCGGAACAACGTCCGAGGGCAAGGCATTCGTGACAGTTTCGTCTGGAAGCTCTGAAATAAAAATAAAAACCTGGAACAATGCGTTTTCAGATATTGGAGACCAAACTTTAATAGATCAAAGTTCTCCGATATACAAATCACTCATGGAAATGTCCAATGGAGATCGAGTTATCTTCTCCGGAAGATTTATCCGAGAAGGTCAGGATTTTATAAAAGAAGCCAGCGTCACTGAAAATGGATCAATGTCAAATCCAGAATTCATTTTCAAATTTTCAAAAATAACTCGGATATAGATGAATCGATTAAATAAACCAATATTCCGCTTTCTTGGCTTGGTCATTCCCCTTCTCTTCCTCCTTCCCTGTCTCGCTTACCCCTGCGAAATTTTGAAGGGCAAAGTCGTGGGCGTGAAAGATGGCGATACCATCCAGGTACTGGTGAAGGGCAAGTCCGTCGACGTTCGACTTGCTGGAGTCGATGCCCCTGAGAAGCGCCAGGCTTTTGGGCAAAAGGCGAAATCGTTTACATCCGATAAAGTGTTTGGGAAGACCGTTCGAGTCGTCGTGAGCGGCGAGAGCTACGGGCGTAAGGTAGGGGAAGTTTTTCTCAGCGGAGTGAGCCTAAACGAGGAGCTCGTCGCCTCTGGATACGCTTGGAAAGAGCCTCGGTATTCGAAAAGCTTGGGGCTGGAAGCTTTGCAGGAAATCGCGAAGAAGGAGCACCGAGGCCTTTGGATCGATAAGAATCCGATAGAACCTTGGAAGTTTAGATAAGAACAGCTTCGCCGCCGAGGGGAATGGGTTTTATTTGGTTTTTAGTAGGGAGTGATGAAAGGAAAAGGCTTAGAAAATTAAACTGATTGGGATTTCTTGCTATTTTACCGTTTTTCTGGCCTTGACCATAAGACGAAGGAACGATTTATGGCGCAAGATATCCAAACGACTTCTGGCAATATGCAAGAACGACAAATCCACGCCATTGATTTGTTCTGTGGTGTCGGAGGCCTGACCAACGGTCTTCAAAAATCTGGAATCAAAGTCGACTTGGGAATCGATATCGATCCGTATTGCGAATTTCCTTACAGCGCCAACAACGCAACCGAATTTTTATTGAAATCGGTCGAAGATCTTGATGCCGAGGAACTTCGAATTCATTACCCAAAAAATTCCATCACTCTCCTGGCCGGATGCGCACCATGTCAGACCTTCTCCACGTATAATCAGAAAGCAAAAAAATCCGATAAACGATGGTGGCTTTTAAAAGAGTTTTCCAGACTCGTTGAAGAACTTTCTCCGGACTTGGTAACCATGGAAAACGTACCTCGTCTCGTCGAACAGAATGTATTCGATAAATTCCTGAAAACCTTGATCGGCTTGGGTTACTCGGTAAGTCACTGTATCGTAGATTGCGCTGACTATGGAGTCCCCCAACAAAGAAAACGGCTAGTGCTATTGGCTTCCAAATTCGGGGAAATAGAGATGATATCTCCAGAAAAATTTGGAGAAAGGCGTAGGACGGTCCGAGAAGCCATCGGAAAACTTCCTCCACTTTTGCCAGGAGAAAGTTACAGATGGGACCCTCTTCATCGATGCTCAGTCCTATCCGAAACTAACTTACAACGCATCAGAGCATCTCATCCCGGCGGAACCTGGAGAGATTGGCCTAAAGCCTTGAGAGCGAACTGTCACAAGAAAAAATCGGGAAAAACCTATCCTAGTGTATACGGTCGCATGGAATGGGACAAGCCCGCTCCTACCGTTACAACCCAGTTTTTTGGATTTGGTAATGGCCGATTTGGACACCCCGAACAAGACAGAGCACTCTCTTTACGTGAAGGCGCGATCATTCAAAGCTTTCCAGACGATTACATTTTCACTGAACCCCAATCCCCTATCTATCAGAAAATCATTGGAAGACTTATCGGAAATGCCGTTCCGGTAAAACTTGGCCAAGCTATCGGAACAACTCTGATAGATCACATACCTTGCTTCAATTGAATCCAGAGCGAAAATTTATGACAGAAAACACACCCTACAAAATGACGGTAGACCTGAATGTCTTAGATCATCTTGGAATCAACCTCTACAGCAACATCGCCGCAGTTCTCACGGAAGCCGTGGCGAATGCTTGGGACGCCGATGCGGAAAACGTTCAAATCAATATCGACGAAGAAAACACGATCAGGATCAGGGACGACGGAGTGGGCATGTCAATCGAAGACATGAACAAAAAATATCTGACGGTCGGTTACCGTCGAAGAGACGAAGACAAGACTTCGGGAAAAATTACGGCTAAAGGCCGTCCAGTGATGGGCAGAAAAGGATTGGGAAAGCTTTCGCTTTTCGCCATTGCCGATACGATAGAAGTTCAATCGGCTAAAAGTAAAGAAAAACCACATGGCCTAAGCATGAGAGTCGAAGATATAAGAAAATGTGCTAAAAACAAAACTTCCTATTGCCCTGTAGCTTTGGAAGATGAGGATCTTGAAATCACAAAAGGAACTTCTATCGTTTTGAAGAATATCAAACGAAAGAGATTGGGGAAAGGGGGGCATGGGGACCGGACACATTTAAGATATTGAAATTAAAGGAAATTATCTGGTTTTTGGCTACGAAGGCGGGCATGATGACGAGCTGAAGACCAGTCCAACACATTGATTTATAATGATATTTTTATTGAAATCGAAACGGAGGGATCCATGGGGGCATCTACAAAATTTAACTAAAGCGAACACTAAAGTTGCATTCCTGGCAATTTCTGATACCAGGGGACCGAGAATCAGAATATAATCGGAGGGTCGCGGAAAAATGGAAACGGAGCACGCTATGTACTTACGTATACTGGCGGAAAAAAAGAAGGGCTATTGGCTCGCCACCTGCCTGGAATTGAATATTATGGCTATGGGGAAGAGCCCGGAAGAGGCCGTTTGCTCGCTTCAAGATGCGATTTACGGGCACATTAAGGCTGTTTTAAAAACCGATGACAAGCTCTCCATTCCCCGTTTATTAAACCGCCCTGCCCCGCTGAGCAAGCGAGCTATGTTTTATATCGCTCATAAAATCCACTTATTCAAAAAATGGAAAACCTCTTTCTTGGAAGAGGGCATCGGTCACCACTGCAACATTTCCCACGCCTAAAAATCCAAAGATCAAAAAATGGGTAGAAAGAAGTGGCGCCCCTTAAAGGTCAGGGACATTAGGAAAGTCCTCAAGGCGCATAATTTTACCAAAAAAAGCCAGGAAGGCTCCCACGAGCAGTGGGAGGGCTACGTGAATGGGCTGAGGAGAATGGTCACGGTTCCCGATTATCAAGAGATCGGCGATAAAGATCTTATCAAAAGCATTATCGATCAATCGGGTTTAAGTAGGGATCTTTTTTACAAAGATTAAGGAAAAGCATTTGAAGTTAAATTCACTTTTAAAAATTTCACTATCAATCTTGTTTTTATCTTTGGCCATTAGTTCTGTTTTGAAAAACAGATATAAATTCGAGGTCGGTGGCTTTAGTGTTGTGATCATGGATACAATGACCGGTAGGGTGTCAATCAAGAGCCTGCACGATCTGAAACAATAGACATTTAATAAAAACCCCCGGTCTCCCGGGGGCTCTGTCTTCCAGACATTAGCCAGCATCTGAAGTCGCTGGCTAAATCTCTACAGGCTGCGACGGCAAGGGCACGCCAGAGCTTAGAATTGCGGCATCGCAGGGGTAGGACCAGCCCCCTTGAGTTTGCATCACCGCGGCGTACCTGAGCGTCACCATGGGACACTCTAAATTCAGCTCACCATCG
Organism: bacterium; assembly: GCA_031972915.1. Classification (GTDB taxonomy): domain Bacteria; phylum UBA10199; class UBA10199; order DSSB01; family DSSB01; genus DALYDW01. The sequence goes on along the minus strand of DALYDW010000040.1, from coordinate 8,041 downwards.
CACGCGCAGTCCGCGTGCACTTGCCCGCCCGAATGTACTCCATGCGACGGATAGCCCATGGCAGCATCGATGGCGTCGGAAAATTCTTGGGCGGCTGACTGAGTTGAAAAAAGCAAAACCATCATATTGAGCCGTACCTCCCGCGAAAATAATTTTCGATCTTCCCAACTTCCGCATTGCTCGCGTATCGATTCAAAAAAAGAATCTCCGGGATTTTGTGATTTCCAAAAAGAGATTTTGCGGCGTTCGCCGAAACGTAAAGTGTAGTGAATGGATCGCTAGCAGAAGGCGCGATTCCAGTAGCTCCGCTCGCCAGACTTACGCGATTCACGCGCATATCGTATTCGAGAGTCTCGCCTTCTTTGTATCTCAGGACTACGACGGCCTTGGTATTAGCGGGCAATGCCCCCGCTCCGGTTGCGTTAATTACTAATGCCCCAGTGCCCTTCATTACGTTCCAACGCAGATTTCCGGTATTCGGGATTCGCCATAGCGCCATGCCGATATTATTCGCATCAATGGATGCCGTATCAAAAATAGGATTCAATACCGCGCCAGCGCTCCCAACAGGATAAATTTCAAACGCGATTGTGCATCCGGTTCCGTCATGAAGAAATTTCCAATCAGTAGCAGCCTGTGCCGCCATGAAATCGTTTGTAGAAAATGTGAGCGAGGCGCGATTGTTTAACACTGCGTCCGCCGAAGAATATGCGGGCTGATTTGTTGCGGTTGATTGTCTTAGCCCCTTTCCGTTACCAGACTGATCCTCCCAAATTTCAACATCGCTCCCATTAAGCGTGATGCCTCGGTCAGCTATCAACCACGAAAATTTACCCGAAAGATTTTCTGGCCTGAAAGAGGTTGGAAAACCTCCACCCAAAAGAGTTGGATAGCCCATCTAAATCTCCACGTATAAAACTTGGACACCAGTTGCAGAGCCCGCTCCCGTGGTGACAGAGAGCCCCTCTCCCGCAGCCGTGAGAAACCAGAACATGGGATTGTATGGAAGAACTGCGCCTCCGTTGATTCCGTTTGCGAAGAGTGGAGAAATCGCAGAGCCAGCTCCCGCTGGCTTCGTATTAAAAGTCACGTTCGTTTCAGTTCCGCCACTGACCATCGCCACGGCAAGGACGGCGATTTTTTTACCTGCTACCGCAGCAACAATCGCAGAATCCACTTGTGATGCTGCTACGTTGGCGAAGGCGCGCTTTACAGGATATTGAACACCTGCACCAAAATCTAAAATCACCTGCTGCTTTCGAACGGTCATAAAATTCCTTCACGATACAGAGTTAAACACTCGACGAGATCCAAGATTTCAACTGGGGACGGAGGCTCAGTCATTTTCCGGAAACGGACCTTTTCTGCGATTGCGTCTACGGATGGCGAGCAATACGGGATTAGTCTCGGGAGAGGTTTTATCTTCACCTCTCTTGCGCAACTGATCCCAAGAACCATTATAAAAATCCCGATGACCTTTAAACTCATCACGAATTTTTCTTTGCTTGTTTTCATCTTTGAGAATTGAGTCCATGGCGAGCTTGGCCGCTTCGGATTCAACTTCTTTGAGGGTTTGATTTCGGAGGTCGCTGCGTGACAAAAACAGGAGGGCGCCGACAATTGTGAGGATGATGGAGGTGGTGGCCGCAAGTGCTGCCCATTCCATTATTTTCCAATCGCTTTATCGATGCCGGAACGGAGAAACACGATTCCAGCACCGAAGAGGCCATCTTGGATTTGATTAATATGGCTATTCAGATCAAAGCTTCCGCCGTCAAGAAGGTCTTTCGCGAGGTTTAAAATTGCGATTGCTACGATCAGATAGCCAATGACTTTTGTTTTGCTCATGACTTTGCCTCCAGAAGATCATCAATAAGATTTTCGTCTTCCAAAAATATTCGGAACTTTTTCATGTCGATATTCGGGCAGGTCTTTCCCGAATCAACTTCATAGTGTCCGCGCACGTCGGCAATCGTGAGATTCCATTTTTTTATGAATTCAAGAATGCGCACCCGGGTGGTTAGCAGTTGACGCCTTGAGAATTGCTTCTTACCGATCAGGCAAATTCCAACACTCTTAGAGTTCATTCCAAGCGCATGAGCGCCCACTTCGTTCGGCTCGATTACATTGTCATGGTCGACAACCCTACCCCACTCCAATGCACCGTCAGAGTGTTCCCAATATACTCCTGGGATCGGATACCCGTTGAGAATCACGCCCATGTAGCCAATGCGATTAAAGCCTCGCGCGCGATGCCATCTATCGATTTCAACCGCAGTTCCAAACTCAGAATCACTGCAATGCAGGATGATTTTTTCAATCCTAGACATGACGACACCTTTTTATTTCTGGGCTGTGCGTGAATCCTGATTTTTTTCTGGATAGAAGAACCGATTAAAATCACCCTGCAATTGGACGATTCTCTCATCTACCACCTGCACGCGTGATTCCAGCGTAGTAAAACGCTGGTACATGACGCCGAAGGTAAATGCCGCGCCCAAGAGTGTGGCGATTATTCCGACGGGAACCAGTGTGTTTTGATCGAAGATGTTTCGATCTTTAAGTTTTTCTGTCATGACTAGAAGGCTTGATAGCAGATATTTCCAGCGATATTTCTCACAGCATTATTCTGCCGTGCCCCAGTGACATATTCTCGGCCATCAACGATAGTCGATTGATACTCAAGCTTTATGGCTGAGGTGTTCTCAACGATGAAGGCATTGACAATAGCGCTCAGAGAGCCAGCATTGTATGCAATCCCAACAGCCCTTGATGTTAAGCCGGTATTGTTTTTTGCCACAAAAGCTGTGGCAATATTAATTGGGTTCGCTCCGGCGCCAGCGGTGCCGCCAGCGGCATTATTGTGATCGAATGCGTGGCAGGTCTCGCCTGTATGAAGAAGAACTTTGTACTTGCTATTGTTATTGGCTGTGTAAGTCGGTGGCGTTCCTCCCGACACCGAAACATATGCTCCCGCCGAACTTCCCATCTGATTAGTTGGCATATCGAATTGGCGAATGCCAAAATTGTAGAAGATGCCTATTCCATCGCCGTCATCAAGAGTTGAAAATGTCCAATCATCTGACGCGCTCTTTGTTGCCCGCACCGAACCTAGCCACGTGATGGCCTTATTCGCATGCGTCGAGGTTACGTCCGTGGAAGTCATCGCAATTATATTAGTTTGACTCGCTGAAGACGGACAATTGTCCTTATATCCAATATTCGTTGAAGCTCCAGTGGCCATAACTGGTCCGCGAGCCAAGAGAAAAACCGGAGACGTTCCGTCATGAACAACCCCGATTAATAGCGGAACATTATTTGGCCAAGCCGCTCCAGCGGTAGTTCCCCAAGAGCAAGTGCCATTCCCAACAAAATCAGAATCCGAAACATTGGCATCGTCCTGGAAAGATGGAGCCGAGGTAATTTTAAAAGTTTGCATCTGCCCAGCTGTATTACTAGGCAGCGTAAGCCATCCCGGATTAGATGTGGAGCAGATAGCATTTCCGCAACGAATGCTAAGCGAACCTCCACTCAGGTTTAGCGTAAGATTCGTCGGGCCTATGGTCCGAACACCTCCCACGATATTTCCTCGCACGTCGAGATTGCCATTGATTATTGAGGGTTGGGCCAGTGCCGGGAAAAGGCAAAGTGCTGCGATAAGAAGATGAAAAAACTTCTTTTTGAAATTCATTTTTTTCCTCATTTTTTAGTTGATTCTGAAAAGAAGAGCTACACCGTCCTGAGACTCTGTCCAAGTTACGGTATCTACATTTGCGCCACGGGTTATTGTGTCGGGATGAAGCTCAAGTCCGGTGGCGTCATCGTAAAACTGAATAATGTGATCTATGGAGCCTAGATTATGGGTGATGGTCCAGGTGGTATCTCCGGAACCCTGTTGGTGTTTGTATCCATGCCTGCCTGTTGACATGATGTGGCCACGGTGGGCCACGACTCTGTGATCGGTGATATTTCCCTGCGTCACCGATGCCGCCAATGCCGCCACGTCTATCGTTGCAATTTTTACATAACCCGAAGGAACTGCTGGCTCTACAGGAACCGCGTTTGGAGTTCCAGCAACGTACTGAAAATCAAAATCGTCATTGCTCTTTGTGTTTACATTTTGTGATGTGATATTTTCATCAACGCCCATTATGAACCTTGACTCTACTTCGGCATCTAGGCGGGCGGCCTTTATAACGACGATGTCTTTGCGAGGATTCGTAGCGTCAGCCGTGTCTACGGTTATAGGTTCCGCCGTACCGACATAAATGGCTTGAAATTTAGACTCATCAGCATTTGCCTCGCCTGACACCCATTGAAATCCAAGACCAACATCAATTTCAATTCCCATTCCTCCGACGGACAAAACCCTGCAGTCATCGGAAAAGAAACAGGCGCTTGCATTATCTGCAAAGAGTCTTCGCAAAATCATCTCTTGCAGAAATTTATCCCGCAATCTTTGATGATCCATTTGATCATTAGAGGTAAATTCCTGGCCGGTGTTGATTTTTACTCGATTTCCCATTTAGTCCTCAAAAAATGAACATTTGGAACCTGATTCCTGCGGCTCGATTCCTGTTGAGATATTGATAAATTCTTTTGTAAATAGCGGAATCGATAACGCCCAATGTCTCGGCAAAGGCATCTTCCCTGTCCGCAAAAGCCTGTTGTCGATCCGCAAAAGCATTTAAGAGAAGAGATTCTGTTTGGAGAGGAACCCATGCGGTGAAAAAACGAATCTTGCTTTCGTAATTTACGAAACCGCGATCAGCAAAAATCTTCTGTCTGTCATAGAATCCGCCATCCTTGATGCCTTCTTCGATATAAGCCCCGCCATCCGGCAAGAATGAATTCATCCCCGCTTCTAGCGCTGGCTTAGTTACCTGATCGGCAAAAGAGCGAAGCTTTGTTTTGTATTGTTCATCATTCTCACCCTCTCCCCTGGGAAGCTTCCTGTCCTTGCCGTGCAGGTCCAGTTGATTCCCAACGGCATCAAGAATGAAAGCGGATGCTACTAGGGCGCTGACTGATTGCTCTAAGCCTGCCAACTCCACAGCCAGGCCTTGATAAATTCCGAGCCCATCCTCAAGGGTGCGAATCGCCCAAACCGCCGGATAAAGCTCTTTCATCCGATCGAGTATTTGTTCTGCAGTTCTTGGCATTTGATTTTAGGAAATGGTTACATTTCCGCCGCGAAAAATCTCATTAGGATCTGGGACAACATCGCCATTTGGCACGTTGAAATTAACGCCTTTAATACCTTCTACTTTTTGAACCGCAGCACTTAAGGCAGAGTAATAGAGAGTCTCCCCAACATCTAAACCGTCCCTGTATTCCTTCGCTGCTTTGCTTGCTTTTTGTGAGACCAATCCGATGTCTACCCCAGCTTCATAGATGGGCGAAAAATCAATGGCCTGAGTTACGGGTACGGCTCCAGAAACATTGAGAATAACTCCAGCGGCCCGCCAACTATCCATCTCCGTCTCAACTTTATCGACAAGCTCAGCGCTAGAATTTCCTCCCTGATCGCCTATGTAAAGAGTGATGTAGCCATCCGCTGCCGTTGACTCATCGAGGTTGGCAAAAGAAACTCCGCCAACCGTTTTTGCTCCATAGATCAGGGCCTCAGGCGTTCCGCGTCGCAAAGTTGATGGGTAAGCTTTTATTCTATCTCGAAAAGATGGATCCGATTCCTGATTTTCACCACCTGCAAATTTTGCGGGGTTATTGACTGTAATTGATGCATCAAAAAGAGTGCTCTTGACCTGCGTTATAGTATTTTCTGAAACGTTTCCCTGCGGTCCGGGACTCACAGCTTTTGCCGATATTGATACCGATAAGCCGGTCAGAATTTTAAGTTCGGTGGTTTCAAATTCTACTTTCTCACCAGTTCCGCCGGGGTTGGTTGTAAATCTTGAGCCTATGGGAATTTCACCCTCTCCGGCATCGGTATTTGCCCTGGATAGGGTAATAGATCCCAAGGCCTGGTTTGCTGGCTTTCTAACCAATGAGAAAACATCAAACGCCTTTTTGTCTAAGGCCGCCTTTTCTGCAGTATCAACAAAGGTTTCGGATATTTTTCTTAGCGCCTGAACAAGAACTTCATCAGCAATTGCAGCCCCGGCGCCAAGATACGCATCGTTAACCGATCCGGCAGCCCTGTCCGTGAGATCTGGATTTCTGAGAGATAGCTCGTCCGACCCTGCGCTATACAAATCGTTAAATGTGGAAATTATAGGATCAGCCATTTTGATAACCAAAGTCAGCGCCCACCGTGATTCCTCCGATAGCCGTCACCACGACCCTCACAGTAACTTGCGCATCCCTTCTTTCCAGCTTAACCTGGACAACTCTTTCAATATCAGGATCCTTGGCTAGGTTCCTTTTGATTTCGTTGTGTAACCTTGCTGCGTTATCGGCGGTATTATTCTGATTCAAGAATCTAATGATCCCGATTCCAAAATCGGGACGATGGAAAATCTCTCCCGGATTCGTCACAAGCATGCGATCGATCCTTAAGAGAAGAGAATCAACTCCAGCCACGGTGGAAAGATCGCCACCGGGCCCCACCTTCATGTCGTTTTCTTGAAAAACATCACGGCGAAGAATTGACTCGTGCAAAACTGGCATTATGAGCCTTTAAGATTTGAGGTCATATCGGAAGCCGACATAGGTGAGGCCGGAGGCCCGCTTCCACCACCCTGGTGAACATGCGAATTGAAGGTGTTGGCAAAGCTCTCTTTTATCAGCTTCTCAACCGTTCCCGATCCCAGGTTAATTTCATCGCAATTGAGAGTTACGGATCCAGCCACAGTCACTTCGACGTCATGCTCCTGTTTCGTAACTATTAAAATCTTCTCTGCAGAGATGCCTTCTGGCACTTGATCGATTCTATTTGATAAACGCTTTACGACGACACCTTGAGTGATGTCGCCATCGGCAAAGATGACCAGGACCTCGTCACCGATTTCGGGGAGAACAAAAAGCCCGAACCCGTTCCCAACATAATCCCAACCCAATCTCGCAGAAGCCTTTTTTCCTGAAGGTTGCAGGGTTAAATTGAGATCTACTCCCGACTTATCTTCTTCGATGATCACCTCATCGATCAAGGCGTAGCTGCTAAAAATTTCAGGCATTGGGAGTAATGTCCGTGTCGACAAAATTAATGAAGTCCAAGCTCAAGCCATACCCTTCCTCGTGATGAAATCTGTGGGAGGCCTTGCTGATATAATATGGCCCATTGATTTTATCGCTGTCAAAGAGCCCCGAAAGGGTTTTGGCTATTGATGGGTCGTATCCGATTCTCTTGAGATAATTTTCTCTCTCGCCCGATTTCATGCTTTGAACAAATTGCCCATCACCAAAGTCAAAGGAAACATAAATTCCTTTACCGTGCTGCAACTGCATCAAAAGCTCGTTATCGGGGTTCATGGAGTTTGTTTCTGCGGTCTCCAGGCCCCCTTTAACCTCGCCTCTTGCTAATTGCCAGTAGATGGATTTCGCAATTTTCCCAAGCTGGTCCTCAGAGTTTATGTTTTGAACGACAAATCGCTGGTATTCAAAACGCTCCTTGGACTCTTCTTTCACGATGACCTTTTTCCCCATGGGGGGATCCGGGTATCTGGCAAGAAGAGTGGTTTTCTGTTTTTCGTCGTAGGATCTAACCTCGATATTCACTCGGTCGGGCTTGCGAAAGTCTCTTGCGATGTTCAGCTTGACCAAATTTCGACCAAAAACAAACGGCTCTATTCTGCTATCGTCGGTCAGAGTTTGCGCTTCCTGAATTATCAACTCATCTTTTTCGATGAAGCAGATAAGGCCCGACTGTTGACACATATCAACGATCAAATCCCAATAACTTTGCTCTTTAACCGAGGTTTTTTCTCTATTTCTCTTGCTCTTAAACGATCCAAGGATGGGAGTTTCTTCGATGCCCCTAAGCACTACCCTGATTTCTGCGAAAGGCGGCTCCTTGGCTAAAATCTCTTCGATAACTTGCTTAAGAGGCCGGTTTATATTCACCGTTTCTTCAGGGTAAGTG
>DALYDW010000039.1:12275-14539 GCA_031972915.1 bacterium | reverse complement strand
GACGAATGGAACGCCTGGGCTCTGGGGGCTTGGTCGCGCTATCAGGCAACTTTACGTTTACTTCGCCAGGCGGAGGGAGCGGAGCTTCAGTTGTCTCTCGAGCAACGACGGCAGTTCAAAAAAGATTTGGGTCAGCTCTTTGATGAGTTTTATCTACATCGCGAGACGGCGCTTGCCTTTATCGACTATGCCGAACCTTGGTTACAGCGCTTTCGCGGGGAAGCCGCAATGGGGGGTGTTCGGGTGGAGTTAACTTCTCGTGCCGATGATAAACGCACTTTTATTGTAAATGGGGCGAAGGTGGTCGATCGGCGTTACGGTTTGCAAAGCCGGCGTCAAAGACAATTTCTTTTGCCTGAAAATCCAACGCATTTGTTTGAAATGGACAGTAGAATGATTAATCTGCTCGAACAAATGCGGGCCGAACGGTTTCGTCTTCAGGGCTTAGCGGTTCAACTTCAGGTTTTGCGGGCGAGGATTGAAGCCTTGCCGTGAATCTGCGTATTTTGGGGGCTGGGTGGAAGAGGGGGCTTCTTGGTGCTCCATGGGCGCATCTTTCCAAAATTCTGTAAAAAAATTGTGCTGAAACTCCTGAGCAACCTCTCAAGCGAAGATACGATAAACAGGGTGTGGGTCGCGGTTCTTTAGGGTTTAAGGAAATTCGCATGATTGAGATGTTTTCTTTAGGGTTGTCGGGAGTAATCGGTTTCTTCCTCTTGGCCCGTTCGGGACGAAAACAAGAAAAGCAGGAGATCCGGCGCTTCAAAAAAACTCTTTATTCTCTCTAAAATTCAGCAGTTAGCCTTGAGTAGTCTCGGAATCTAGGCTTTCCTCTCAAAGCCAAATCCGCTAGGCTCGGCGCCATGTCCGAACAGGCCCATAAGCTTTTGTCCCGATCCTACGCCCCAGCGGTGGAGGCTCGCATCGCCACCTTACCGTCTCGCGATCAGCGGCCTATTGTTCGATGGCTGCTGCTTCACCCCATCGGCACCAATTATGCCCTGCAGGTTCTCGAATTTTTAAAGGATCTTGCCCAGCGAGACAACGTCGCTCCTGCGGTACTTTTGACCCAAAGCCTCAGTCGTTTAGGTGAAGATGAGCGTCATCCCAAGGAACTGGGAAAAAAATTGCGGGATCTGCTTCAGCGTCAATTGCATCCTGTGAGTCAGGCCCATCAAGATCGTTTTCTTAATCATGTAGAAAGCTTGGGTTTGCCTTCTGGAGTTCGATTGAAAGCTCCACGTAATTTTGAGGGTCGAGCTTTTACTTTGGAAATAGAATTTTCCCATCCCGAAGAGTTGCGACAGCATCTAGAGGCGATCTTAGCGCATTGCGAGCAGGAGGCTTGGAAACAACTCAAGGATTTTTAGTGCATGCAGCCTTTTATTCCGCAGAAAATTTTTTTGGAGACGGGCGTAGAGCACTTGCCCTTGACCCGGCGGGTGCTGGCGTATTTTCCCCAAGTTCCCGTGTTTCCTTTGGAGGATCCCCGGGAGTTGAAGCTTCCCCGTCCCATGGGTGAGGCCAAGCGGATCTTGTCTTTGGCGCGCTTGCGTGGCGAGGCGGTGAAACCCTTTCCTAAGGTTGCCGAGGCCATCAATTTTGAGGATTATGTTTTCAATCCCATTTCCAATTGTCATTTGGAGTGCACCTATTGCGTCTTGCAGAGTTATTTAAAAAACAATCCCGCGATTACTTTTTTTGCCGACCCCGATCCCTTTTTGTCAGGGATTCGTCGATTGGTGACGGAGAGTCCTGAAAAAACTTTTCGCGTGGGTACGGGTGAGCTTTCTGATTCTTTGGCCATGGATTCTATTACAGCTTGGAGTCGGGAGTGGGTGCCTTTTTTCTCGAGTTTGCCCAATGCCTTTCTCGAGTTAAAAACCAAGTCGGATAGTATCGACAATCTCCTCGATTTAGAACATCGGGGCCATACGGTGATTTCCTTTTCTTTGGCTCCCGAAGTGATTGCGCACCGCGAAGAATTAAAATGCGCCACTCCTTTAGAACGTTTGCAGTCGGCTCAGCGGGTGCAAGCCCGAGGGTATCCGGTGGGATTGCATTTGGACCCTCTGATTTTCTACGAGGGGTGGGAAGGCGATTATCGCGATTTGGTGCAAAGTTTGTGGCGTTACTTAGATCCACAGCGCATTGCTTGGGTAAGCTTGGGTTCTTTGCGCTTTGATCGAGAATTAAAGGCCATGGCGACGCGTCGTTTTCAAACGGCAATTTTTTCGGGAGACTTTGTGGCGGGCTCGGGGGGG
>DALYDW010000039.1:0-12265 GCA_031972915.1 bacterium | reverse complement strand
TATTTCAAAACTTTGCGTTTAAACTTGTACCGTCGGCTTTGGACCTGGTTGAGAGAGTGGTCGGAGGCTTTTCCTATTTATCTTTGCATGGAGCCTCCTTGGATGTGGGAGCAGGTTACGGGAGAAGCGGCTCCCTTGGCCGGGCAGGTAGAGTCAACTTTAGTTGCGCGTTTGCGCCAGTTACAAAGGGGATTGTAAATGCCCTTGTTGTGGGAGGATATGGCGTGGCCCGATCCGCGGCGTTTGGCTTCTTGGGTTATGGCGGCTCCCCGAAGGTTTTGGTTTGATCGAGCTACGGTGTTGCCTGGCTTGCCGGAGTATTCCCTGTTGTTTTTTGATCCCATTGGCGTATTAACTTGGTGCGAACCACAGCGGGGCATTTTGAGCACCGCGAGTACGCAATTTCAAATCAACGATCCCCAACAATTTTTAGAAGACTGGGTGGTGACTTACCAAAGAGAGTTGCCCTCGGGGGCCGAACTGTGTGGGGGAATTGTCGGAGTTTTGCCCTATGAGGCTTTGCAGTGGGGTCACAATCTTGCTCCACGTCGGTGGGATTCTCAGCTCAATGAGGCGCAGTTTTTTCTTTTTGATACGGGCCTGCTTTTAGAACCTGAAAGGCAAAGGGCACGTCTTTTTTCTTGGGGGATGAAGGAAGATCTCAAATCAAGTGATGCAGTTTTGGCACGTCGTAAAATTGCCAATTGTATTGCGCAATATGAGGAACTGTCTCTGGCTTTTGCCGACGCTGGTACTTGCTCTGCTTTGACTCAAAAAACTCCTCGCCAAATGTATTTAGAAAAGGTTCGACGCATTCAAGAGGCCTTAAGGGATGGGGAGTGTTATCAGGTTAATTTTTCCCAGAAGTTTTCTCTGGAAGGAGCTTGGGAGCCGCAAGGTTTGTATTTGCGGCTTCGCGAAGTGAGTCCTGCAGCTCAGATGGTCTTTGCTAATTTGGGTGATTGGCAGATTCTTTCTGCCTCGCCCGAAACTTTGCTCTATGCCTGTGGAAGTCGAGTGTTTTCCTATCCCATCAAAGGGACCCGTCCGCGTGGTCGTTCTGTTGAAGAGGATTTAAACTTCATTCAGGATTTAAAAAACAACCCCAAGGATTTTTCCGAATTATTGATGATCGTCGATTTATTGCGCAACGATTTGGGCAAATCGTGCAATCGCATCGTGGTGGATTCTTTTCCCGAACTATTAACGCTTCCTCAGGTACACCATCATTGGGCAAAACTCAGCGCCCATCGAGCCCAGGAGGTTTCGATTTGGCAAGTTTTATGGGATTTGTTTCCAGGAGGATCCATTACGGGAGCCCCCAAGCTCAAGGCGATGGAATGGATCGACCGTCTCGAAGATCATGCCCGAGGTATTTACACGGGTTCTTTAGGTTATGTCACTCTTGGGGGCGAGGCCCATTTTAATATCGCCATTCGTACGGCCGTGTTGAAGCAAGGTCGCCATTTAGAATATTTTTCAGGAGGTGGCGTGGTGGTGGATTCCAAGCCCGAAGCCGAGTATCAAGAGTCGCTGCACAAGGCCGCGGGTTTTTTTCGAGCGCTTGGTTTGAATGATTTTTTAAAGAAAATTGAGGAGGAATAATTCGTGTCGATCCTGGTGTATTACAACGGCCGTTTAATTCCAGAACGAGAGGTTTGTCTCTCACCGCGGGATCGGGCTTATCTCTATGGAGAAGGTCTCTTTGAGACTTTGCGGGTCACCCAGGGAAAGATTCCTTTTCTTCACGAGCATGCTTGTCGCTTGGAGTATGGACGTAGGTTGCTCGGCTTTCCTGAAAAAATCAAAGAAGCAGATTTAAAGACCGTCTTGCAAGAAACCTTGCTGCACAATCGAATAGATGAGGGGGCCTTACGTTTGAGTTTAAGTCGTGAAAACGATGAGACAGGGCAAGCCTCTTCTTGTACCCATCTTTTGATTTCGCCGCGCTTTCGTTCTCGAGAGGCTCAAAGCTTGAGTCAGCGGGGCGCTCATCTTACCTTGCATTCTTCTCTACGAGTTGAGGCCGATGAATTGTCCTCGTTGAAAACTTCGAGCTATCTCCGGTACCTTCGAGCAGGAGAACAGGCCCGTGCCCAAGGTTTTGACGAGGTGTTATTGCTCAATGGAGCGGGACGTGTGGTAGAAGGATCCCGGTTCAATTTTTTTATGAGGGAACGTGGTGTTTGGAAAACTCCCCCTTTATCTGAGGGGCCTTTGGCGGGAGTGATGCGTTCGGTTTGGTTAAATCTTTTTAAAAAACATCATGTGCCTTACGAAGAGTCGCCCATTGATCGTCAGCACTTGATTTCGTCTGAGTGTGTCTTTTTATGTAATGCCTTGGATGAAATGATTTTCGTGAAGACTCTCGAAGGAAAAGAGCTAGGGGCTAAAAATAGCGAAAGGCATTTGGAGCCTTTGCGAGTTTATTTTTCCGACGAATTGCAGGCTCGTGGCTTGGCTTCGACATGAAGAGCTTTATTCTTTACGGATAGAATTTTCGTTCCCCATCGTTGCAAAGCCTCGCAAGGGGCTGAAGAAATTTTTTCTCGGGGAAGGTTTTTTAAAAATGGTGATTCAAAAGATAACGGCGCGCTTTTTTGAGTGCAGAAAAAAGCTCTTCTCCTGAAATTAATTGAGCGAGCCAAGCGCTTGCCAAGGTGCAACCCGTGCCTCTGGGGGTTTGGAGACGCCGTGTCGCTTTGAGAATCTTGAGTTGTGTCCCGTCGAAGTAAAAATCCCACACTTTCTTTTTTTTTCCTTCCCAGTGACCGCCCTTAAGTAACACGCCCCGCAGTTGGGAGCCGCCCTGAGCGAAGAGCTCTATTACCGCCTCTTCGAGCTGTTCGGTCTTTTGAAGTTTTTTTTGAAGAATCCATTCGGCTTCGGGAAGATTGGGGGTGATGACGTGGCATTGTTTCCACAACGACCACAACTCAGCCTCCATCCCCTTGCTTTGCAGCAAGTTTCCTCCGGTCGAGGATTGTAAGACGGGATCCCAAATCACCCAGGGAATTGGGTTTTTCTGGATCCAACGAGATAGAGTTTTTGCGTGTTGTAACGTGGCGATCATGCCGATTTTACCGCCGCGATGGAGGGGACCAACCGCTTGCAGTTGTTGTCGAAATATTTTTGGAGAGGTGGCCTCCCAGGCCCAGTGTTGGGTGAGGTTTTGTGCGGTTACGGCGGTTAAGACAGCTTGCAGAGGGATGCGATAGTACTGAAAGACGCGCCAATCGGCTATGACTCCCGCGTGTCCCGAAGGGTCCCATCCCCCGACTAGGAGTGCTTTTGACGGTTGTGAGGTGGCACGGGAGTTCATGGCTCGGTGTTGGGTTGAAGTCGTAAAAAGTTTTGTTGAAACCAGCGGGCCTCGGCTTCCATGTCTTGGGCTTGCGAGAGGGCACCAATCATGGCCACGGCGGAAACTCCCGTAGCGACGACCTCGGCGAAGTTATGACGTTGGATTCCGCCGATGGCGACCACGGGGACGCGAGCATTTTTTACAACTTGGCTCAAGGTTGTGAGACCAACCACAGGGTGTCCTGGGCCTTTAGTTTTTGTGGGAAAAATCGCCCCGAGAGCTACGTAATCGGCGCCCTCTGCTTCTGCTTGCAGAGCTTCTTCGGAGGAATGGGAGCTATAACCCAGTAGTTTTTGGGGACCTAAGATTTGACGGGCTTGTTTTAAATTCATGTCGTCTTGCCCGAGATGGACGCCGTCAATTTCTTGGAATTCTGAAGCCAATTCGACAAAGTCGTTAAGGATGAAGGTGAAGTGGTAACGTGATTTTAAGGCGAGTAATTCAACCACAACTTGTCGGACTCTTTGCAAATTTTTTTCGCCCTTCATGCGCAGTTGAAGAATAGGGGCTCCGCCACGCAGATAGGATTCGGCTAGGTCTCGATGGGTTTTTTCCGGGCTGAGCGTTAAATCGCAAAGACAGTAAAGACCGCGTAACATGGCCATAAGGCGCCTCAATCCAGGTGGAAGTGATTCTCGAGCAGCCCCATCAAAGCAAGTCCTAGGAGCAGCAAAAAAATCGAAAGGGTTCGGGATTTTATGTGGCGATGGGCTTCGGGCAGGAGATCGGAAAGTGAAATGTGGAGGAAGGTCCCTGCCGAAAATCCCAAAGCGCGCCCCACCCAGAGATTGCCCTCGGCACTCAAGACTCCGTAGGCAAGCAAGGCTCCAAGGGGCACCATGAGGAGCACCAATAGATTGCTCAGTAGGATTTTGGATTTTGCGGCCTTGCTATATAGCAGCACTGTGGAAAGACTAAAGACCTCGGGTGCCTTATGAGCGATGACCGCCAAGAAAATTACAAAGCCCAGGCCGGGGATCATCATGCCACTGCCCAAGGCGATGCCATCGGTCAGCGAATGAATGGCGATGCCGAGAAAGGCTGAGATGCTTAAGTGATGAACCTGGCAATCGAAAATCTCGCAAATATGTACGGTGATGTAGCGCTCGATGATGAATAAAAATAAAAACCCCAGCAGTACATAAATCCCCATGGATTTACCCAGCAACTCGTAGGATCGGGGAATAAGATGAAAAAAGGCCGACCCCAGCATTAATCCTGCCGTAAGGCTCAAAATTAAAGGGAGGTGGCGACGATTCCATTGTCCCAAGATGGGAAGAACGCCGCCTAGAATAACGGCAATTCCGATCATGGCGGTGTACAGGGCCAGGTGGGTGAAAAAGGGATTCACAATTCTTCCTTAACGACAATGTTTAATTCTTGAATTTTTTTTCTCAGCGTATTGCGGTTGATTCCGAGAATACGGGCGGCTTTGATTCGATTGTAGCCCGTTTCTTTCAATACCAATTTAATGAGGGGGCGCTCGGCCATTTGCATTAAGGTGGGATAGAGGTCGGTGACCTCGGTCTCCTTGATTTTGGCCACGAAGGGTTTGAGCCGCGATTCGATCAGGGCTTCGAGTCCCATGGTCTCAAGTTCTGCTTCGGAGAGGATGGGCGGTTTTCCTTCAAAAAAAGCGAAGTCTTCTTTGCTGAGAGTTTCATGGCCACTCAAAATGGCCGCTCGCTTTACAATGTTTTCAAGCTCGCGAATATTGCCGGGCCAGGGGTGTGCTTGAAGCAGGGCGATGGCATCGGGGGCAAGTCTCCTAGCTTTTCCGCCGAGGTCTTTTTCCATGCGTTCAAGAAAGAACTCGCAAAGCAAGGGGAGGTCTTCAAGCCGTTCCCGCAGCGGGGCCAAATGAAAAGGGATGACGTTGAGCCTGAAGAAAAGGTCCTCACGGAATTTTTTTTCTTGGGCTAACTTTTCTAAACTTTGATTGGTGGCAGCAAGGATACGTACATCGATAGACTTCGCTTCTGAAGCTCCGAGGCGTTGCACTTCTTTTTCTTGTAAGATGCGTAGCAGTTTTGCTTGGAGATTGAGAGGGAGGTCGCCGATTTCGTCGAGAAACAGAGTGCCCTTATGGGCGAGCTCGAAAAAACCTGCTCGACTTTCGTCGGCACCCGTGAAGGCGCCCTTGCGATAGCCAAACAATTCACTTTCTAATAAATCTTTGGGAATGGCGGCGCAGTTGACCGCGATGAAGGGGCGATCGGCTCGGGCACTATGCTGGTGGATGGCGCGAGCGACGAGTTCTTTACCTGTGCCCGATTCCCCGGTGATGAGTACGGAAACATCGCTGGCGGCGACTTTGCCGATAAGTTTGTAAATTTCGCGAACCACTTTGGAGTTTCCCACGATGCGGGCTTCGCGGTCGTAAGATTCACTTAGGTTATTTCGGAGGAGTTTGACTTCTTCGCTGAGTCGACGGGCCTCCAAGGCCTTATCGACAAGCATTTCGAGTTCTTCGAGCTCGAAGGGCTTTGCAATATAATCGTAGGCGCCTCGCTTCATTGCATCGATGGCGTTTTTCATGGTGTCTTGCGCCGTCATGACGATGATGTAAGCGCAAAGCCCCTCTCGTTTTGCTGTGGCAAGAACGTCTAAGCCGCTCAGTCCCGGCATTTTGATGTCGACAATGGCAAGGGCGATGGTGTGTTCTCGCAGCTTTTTGAGAGCCAGTTCTCCGTCTCCGGCGGTTTCCACCTCAAAGCCTTTTTTTTGAAAAAGCTTCTTTAGCAGAGTTCGTAGGCTGAGTTCGTCTTCTGCAATCAGTAAGGTGGTTTTTTCTAGGGACATGGCCGATCCGATAGAGGTTGTGAGGTCGTTCACCGGGTAGGTGCGCTTTACTTAATCTTTGCCGCTTAAGGAGGCAAGTCTCAAAAAAATTCTGAAGCGGGTTCCTTTCCCTGGTTCGCTTTCGATTTGTAGGGTGCCTTGGTGTTCTTTCAAGATGCGTTGGGTCATCATCAGGCCTAGGCCGGTGCCTTGGGGCTTGGTGGTGAAGAAAGGGGTAAAGAGTGCGGCGAGGTCTTTTTTGGAAATTCCGGAGCCCGTATCTTCGATTTGAACTTCCGCCACGGCCCCGGTGGGGCCCTCACCCAAGAGAATTCGTGGAGTGCGATGGAAGGCTGTGCGGAGCATGAGCTGCCCCCCATGCTCCATGGCCTCGATGGCGTTTTTGACGATGTTGAGAAAGGCTTGCTTGAGCGAGGGGCCGTGGCCCCAAACCGGTGGCAACGAGGGGTCGAATTCCTGATGGGTATGGATGCCTTGTCGGATGCAGACCGCTTGTTGGAGTAGCAAAATCTCTGTGAGAATCTTGTTGATGTTGAGGGGAGATTTTTTTTTCTTTTTGGGTTTTGTGAAATCCAGCAAGTCGGTGATTAAAGCGTTCATGCGGTCGACTTCGGCGAGGATGATTTCGCTGTACTCGGTGACGACGCCTTCGGGAATTTCCCTCGATAGCATTTCAGCGGCGGCCCGAATGGCGCCTAGGGGGTTGCGAATTTCATGGGCCAAGCCCGAGGCTAAGGTTCCCATCATGGCAAGACGATCGGTTCTCCGTTCTTCGTCTTGAAGACTTTGGGCCATGGAAAGTTCTTCCATCAAGACGAGCACCCCCCAGGGTTGCTCTAACTCTCCCAAAGGAGCGAGCTCGACCTGTAAGGTTAAGGCCTGATTTCCCAAGGTGGTGTGGGTTTCGTGAATTTTGATGCTGAGATGTCGCTGCAGGCTGTCGTCCAAAGCTCGATGCAACTCTTCAGCCTTGGGTAATAAATCTTTGAAACGCCGGTTTCGGGCTGCTTGCGAAGAAAGTGAGAGTAGGCGTTCTGCTGCTGGATTGAGAAATTGCACTTCTCCACGAGGATTTAAAATCAGGGCCGCCGCGTTGAGGTGGGTGAAAAGTTCTTCGTAGGAGGGAAGGTTGGATGGGATGCAACTCATGGGCTTTAACCGCGGTATTCGATAAGGGCCAAGGTAAAATTGTCACGTTTTGCTCGACGGCCTTGGTTGGATCGAGAGCCGCGCATTTTATGGAGACAGTTTTCTGCCACGGTTTCTGCGGCCTGAGGAAGGCTTCCCCGTGAAATCATCGGGACCAATTCGGGCAATTCAAAGCGATTTTCGTAGAAGTTGTCGGTAACTCCATCGGTCGCCAAAAAAATGCGGTCGCCTCGCTCCAAGGTGAGTCGAATTTCGGAGAGATGGCGTTGGGCGTCAAAGGAGTTGAGGCCAAGGCTGCGGCTAAGCAGATGATTGAGTTCGTAGGCGGTTGAGAGATCTGCTCGTCCCTCTTGGAGAAGGAGTTGGCCTTCGGTGTGGTCTTGGGTTTGAAAGATAATTTTTTGATTTCTGAGCACCATCACCTTGGTGTCGCCCACGTAGACAATTTTGAGCAGTGAATGTCGTAATTGGATGGCGGCGAAGGTGGTTCCCATGGGGCGAGAGCCTCCCAAGCGGGGGTCGCTTTTTTCTCGGACGAGCAGTGCTTCGTTGGCAAAGCTTAAGGCGTTCTTTAAGTCGGCTCCCGTCAGAACGGCGTACTCGAAAAAATCCACGGCCAAACCGCTGGCAATATGTCCCCCGGGATGTCCCCCCAAACCGTCTGCTAAGGCGATGAGTTTTTCCTGAGGCAGAACGAGAAAAGCATCTTCGTTACGAGACTTGTAGCCCAGGCCCACTTGGGTGATCGCTACGGCGGGGTGGCGTCCCAGTTGGGTTTTGACGGCTCCATGTTGGTTGTAACGCACTTTGTGGAGATGCTGGACTCGTTGCGCGGGTCGGTCTTGGTAGGGAAGCTCTCCCAACATATGGCGCATGAGTTCTAGGCGAGTTTGGGGATCCATCGGTTGGTCGAAGTTGCCGATCAGGGCCGCCTCGGTTTTTTTTTCTGCCTGGCTCAGCAGGAGTAAACCTTCGTCGAGTTCGTGCAGGTAAACTTGAGCGCACAACGTGGAAGAGTCTTTTTCGCTTAGGGAAAGGGAAGGGCTTTGTTGAGAAAAATATTCTTGCAGTGCGGTGGGGATATGGGCCGGAGGCCGTACTGAAACTTGAGATTGTCTGGGCGTGGATTTGGAGGGGGAGGAAGAGGGACTGAGTGCCAACCAAGAAGGCGTTTTAGGAGACCTGGGGTGAAAAACAATGTCGGTTTCTTTGGGAGTCATGGACCTTCCGTTGGATAAAAAATGCGGGCGCCCTTATGCCACGGCTTTTTGCGTCAATGCCATTGGGGTAGAACAGGGGCTTTTATAATCTTTGGAGGCCTTGGCGTAAAGGGTTCGTCTGAGAAAATATGGGTTTCTTGATTGTATTGTTTTTATCTTTATTTTTGGGAATTTGAAGAAAAAATTGCGAGCGTGCAGAGTAAAATTTTGTTTTAAAATTAAGTATTTTCAAAGGTTTAGTTGCTTTAGGCTTGGGAGGGGAGGGGGTAAAGTAATTTTTTTCTATGCGTCCAAGGCAATTTCCGGGGATGATCCCCCTGAGATTTTCCAGGCTGGGCTTTGGTCCTGGGATTTTGCCGCGATTTTTGTTTTTTTCCTCCAGTTCGGGGAGGTCGACACTTCAGGATGTCCCCCGTTCGAGTCAGGCTCGGGCGGGGGACATTTTTTTAGTGGCCTCGGACGGTTTTAAGAACAAGCCATTGACCCACGATTTATTTCCGCTTTAGGGCTCTTGGTATGTTGCGCTTCTTTTTTTATCGATCCAGTCCCATGGTTTATTTGATGAACTCGGTTTCGGCTTTGCTCTTGGGGATTCTCCTCGATCGGGCTTGGCGTGTGGGGGGGGCGGCATCCTTGGGCTTCAGTAGTTCGTTCTTAATTTTGACCTATCTATTTTTTAATTTTCTGAACTTGTTTCCCTTTTATCGCGGGCAAAAAGGCAAGGTGGGAATTCGCCTGCATTTTCAGAAAAATATCGTACCGATGAGTTATCTCATGGTTTTGGCTTTTTCCTTGAAGCTTGTGGGTGTCTCCGAATGGGGCTTACTGCCGTTTGCCTTACTTTATTTGCCCGTTTATTACGTGTCGCTGATTTTGCTAGTATTTCATTTTCGCGATTCCAGTGATTTGGCCGCGGGGTATTTTACCCATAATTTTTATCTCCAAGAAAAGGAGTCGACATGTATCCGTTAGCGGTTTTGGGCCTTGGGCCCGGAGAACTCTTACTTTTGTTATTGGTTTTGTTGGTTTTGTTCGGTGCGGGTAAGCTTCCTCAAATCGGCCGCAGTCTTGGTGCGGGAATGAGAAATTTTAAAAAGGGTTTAAAAGAAGATGGGGAAGAATCGGACAAGTCCGAATAGGTTGAATATATTGGCGTTGACGCGCTTTTGTGAATATGAAAGCTTTTTGTGACGCAGAAACAACGATAATTCGATCTTTTTTTATTGCGTCAAATTTGAGGTAACTATGAAAAAAGAACCCGCTCCGCGCATCGTCAAGCGATACCAAAACCGCAAGCTCTACGACACGCAAAATAGTTGTTACGTCACCTTGGATGAGATCGGTCAAATGGTAAAGCAAGGAGAAGATGTTAAGATTATCGACAACCGATCTGGAGACGACCTGACTAGCGTGACTTTGACGCAAATCCTTTTCGAGGAAGAAAAGAAAAAAAAGAGCCTGCTTCCCTTGGCTACCTTGAGGAATATCATTCAGTCGGGAGGAGAATCCATCGCTAGTCTGTTACAAAAGCCTTTTTCCTCCATTTCCAATGTTCGCGACGAGGCCGAAAAGATGATCGACAAGATCAAAGACGAGTTTGAAGACGGCGGTTTTATTCGCGAGTTTCTTCAGGGGGCCCATCGTAGCGTCGATGAACTACAACATAAGGTAGAAGAGCGTTTTAAAAATCCCTTTGGCAAAAATCTCCAATCCAAGCTGCCTCAACTCAAGAACGAAATTCGGGCCTTGCGAAAGAAAGTCGCCACTTTGGAGAGAAAACTCAAAGACTACAAGTGATCGGGACGCTTTCGGGCTGGGCTAAAAAGTATTTTCGACATTACGGGTTCTCCAAAAGATTGATGTGGAGCTTGCGCGAGACAGCGGGGCTTCCTTTGAATGTCTCTTTGGAGCATTGGGAAACTTCTAATAAAATCGGGAAAGGCGCTAGACGAACCGGAGCTCCAGCGCTAGAGGGGGGGCATGTACGAGGTTATTATTACCCAGCCCTTTGTGGCGGCGCATCGCTTAGTTCTTTACGACGGTTCTCTCGAACCCCTGCATGGCCATAACTGGAAGATCGAGGTGAGATTGGCGGGAGCCAATTTAGACCAAATTGAGGTGTTGGTTGATTTTCTCGAGGTCAAGCATCAGGTCAAAGAGATGCTGAAAAAAATGGACCATACCTTTCTTAACGAAAATCCAGAGTTTGCGGGTCGCAATCCTTCAACAGAAGTGGTGGCTTATTGGGCCTTTCAATACTTGCAGGGCGCCTTACAGCATCCCGTGGCCAAGATCACTAAAGTCACGGTTTGGGAAACCGAGGATTGTGCCGCGAGCTACGCGGCGCCTTAGGTCTTTCGCGAAAAATCAAAAATAAAAAGAGTGCTACGATGTTTATAGTTTTACTTTCGGGAGGATTGGATTCGGCGGTTTCGGCCTTTGTGGCCGCACGAGATTTAGGGGCCGGCGGCTTGGCTCTGATCTTTGACTATGGTCAAAAGGCCGTGAAGCGTGAGGTCGCTGCTGCTCGCCATTTATCGAAATTTTTGGGGCTCAACGCCGAAGTCATTGCCCTGCCTTTTTTAAAGCGGGTGACGCAAACTGCTCTGGTCATGAATGACAAGGTAATTCCTCAGGTGAAGATGGCCAAATTGGACGATCGTAGTGAAGCCGAAAAATCTGCTCAGGCTGTTTGGGTGCCCAATCGTAATGGCTTGTTCTTGAATGTCGCTGCGAGCTACGCCGAGGGCTTGGGTTTTGGAAAAGTTGTGGTGGGTTTCAATGCCGAAGAGGCCATGACCTTTCCTGATAATAGCGCCAATTTTGTTTCGCGAGCCGAGGCTTTTTTTCAGCTTTCCACCTTGCGTGGTGTAGAAATCGTTGCTCCCACCCTCGGCTTGAATAAGACCGAGATTGTGCAATTGGGAAAACAGTTGGATCTGCCCTTTGAACGGGTTTGGAGCTGTTATCATGGTTCCAAAAAAATGTGCGGTCGTTGTGAAAGTTGTATGCGCTCTCGTCGAGCCTATCACAGTGCAGGCTTAGGTGAATTTATGGAGCCGTATTTTGCTTCCTGATCCGCAGATCCGAGGAGAGGAACATGGAAATCCGATTGCTCAATGAAGAGCGTGCTTACGAAGGGGCGACTCTTAGGGGGCATTTTGCCTTTCGAAATCTAGGAATTTTAGGAAACAGTGCTGTGGCTTTTACTGGTCCTTGCGAGGTGAGTTTGGAAAATATGGTGGATTGGGAGGATGTGCGTCGTCAGTCCCCTATTTATAGCCCCCGTATGTTGCATATTTTGGTGGAGTTGTTTGAGACATCCTTGAAAACCGCCGTGTGTTGGCAGCGCCTGTTGGTGGCGAGTTTTGCCGAATTGCTGAGGGAGCGCGGTCTGACGCAACTGGAGCGCTGTGGTGACGATCTGTTTGTAGATGGGCGTAAGCTCAGTGTGTCCATTGCGACCTGTTCTCCGGTCTCGGCCCTGATTCATTTCGGGGTGAATTTAGAAACCCAGGGAGTTCCCGTGCCGGCCGTAGGTTTGACGGAATTGGGTTTGAGGGAGATTTCTGGTTTGGCGATGGAGTTTTTGCAGCGAATTCAAGCCGAGTGGCGGGGGATCGAGCGGGCTTGTTGTAAGGTGAAGCCAGTGAGTTAAGTATGGAAAGCGCAAGGTTGATTGAAATTTTTTCGAGTCGTCAAGGTGAGGGGCCTTATGTGGGGGCCGCGA
>DALYDW010000038.1:0-14624 GCA_031972915.1 bacterium | reverse complement strand
CGTTGTTTTGAGCTTTGGGGGAGGAGGTTTCAAAACTTGGGGAAGGGATCTTGTCGGTGCTGCGATTGTTTTTTAATTTAGAGAAATCTTCTGGAATGATTGGAGTAGGTATTTGTGGAACGTAAAGGGATGTTAGATTATTTTTTTCAAGATTTGAGTTCATGGGATACCTCCGGTAGAAAGTGAGATCACGATTGCGAAAAAAGAAATGCAAAGACAGGGCCAAGGTAGAAGAAAAAAAACCTGTAGAAATGAAGGGGTTTTCATGGCGAAGGCTTGCGAAGATCTCAAAACTATTGCAGGGATGATTTGAAGTTCAGAGTCTGCGCCTGAAAATCGAACTTAAATGCCCCTAAAAAATATCTCCGTGGGCGAAAGACATTGGTGAGCCGAGGTGTTTATGTTTGGAAAAAATCGGGAGGAAGTACAAGTTTTGCAAAGCCAAATGGAGGCCTTGCGTCGGGAGAACGAAACGCTCAAAAAAAACTTTGAACAGCAATTAGAGTTACTCCGTCGTCAAACGGCAGCCCTGGCTTCTGGGCTTCCTTTGAGTCCTGAAAGTATCCGCTCGGGCTTGCCTTACTCAGAGGTTCCCAAAGAAGGAGTCATTGGTTTTATTCGTTCCATTCCTAATTTGTTGATCTTAGATCTTCGCTCCGATGCTGGTTGGGAGAATGGTTATATTCCTGGGGCCAAGCATATTCCTGCCACGCAAATTTTAGGACGTTTAGAAGAGCTTCACGATCGCACCCGGCCGATTCTTACAGTTTGTGCTAATGGAAATACCGGAGTGCAGGTGTGTCAGACCTTAGCCCGTGAGGGCTTTTTGCATTTGTTCAACGCCTTGGGGGGCATGGCTGGGTATACGGGCGATTTGGTGCGGCCCGACGCAAAGACTTTGGACCCAAGCGAGGTGAAGGGCAGTGACCGTTCTTTGGTATTACGAGTGATACAGGTGATCGAGCAAGATGTTCGCCCTGGTCTCAAGCGGGACGGCGGAGATATTCAGGTGTTAGAAGTCGAAGCCGGGGTGGTGAAAGTTAAAATGGTAGGAGCTTGCGTGGGTTGTGGCTCGCAAAAGCGTACTGTAGAAGAAGGAATTAAAAGCCATTTAAAAAAATTGGTTCCTCAAATCGAATCTGTTGAAGATCTCAGCCTGGGTCTCGCTCAATGAGATTTTTTTTACCGGTTCGACTCATTAAAAAATCCGCGATTTTTTCCAGGTCTTCGGAAGAGAGAGTTGCAGCATAGGCGGGCATGTTATACCCCCCGTTGTTGATACGTAAAATGAGCTGTGGGCGTGTGAGCCGGTCGGCGATGTGGGAGAGGTCTGGTCCTCGTTTTCCGCCGTATCCGGCAATGCTATGGCAGTATTGACAGCCTCGCTCACGAAATAATTGAGCACCTTCTAACAAGTTCTCCGTATCAAAGGCCAAGAGATTGGCAGGCAAGGGCGGAGTATCAAAATCAGGAGACCAATCGGAACGGTAACCGAGAATCCAAAAACTTCCGATACTCAGGTAAGTCAAAATTACGATTCCTACGGACCAGGGACGTCGTAAGGGGTGTCGTTCTCCACGGTTTGAAATTAAAGGAAGCATGAGCAGGCTCATCCCGATTAGAGCTGGTGCAAACACCATAAGATAATTTTCTAAGTGGTGGGGACTAAGTGCCAGCACTGCGAAGTACCAGAGAAAATACCAATCTGGTCTGGGAGAGGTCTGAAGGTTAGCGGGATTGGGGGGGGCGTCCAGGTCGGGTGGGCCGACAAACCAAGCGAGTAGAGTGATGGCTAGAATCAAGGTAGCGCCTATCACGGCGTCTTTCCATGCGGCGTTGGGCCAGAAGGGTTCGCCATGGGTCTTAAGATAATCTTGATACCAACGACGATAAGTTTTTGGGTCCACTGGATGATCTTTTTGCGGAGGCTCGGAGATGCCATGGCGCATTACTAAGTAAAGATGCAGGCTCAGCAGCAGAAAAATCAGTCCGGGTAAAATAAAAACATGTAAGGCGAAAAAACGACTTAAGGTAGAGGCGCTCAAGGTGTTGCCGCCGAGTAAAAAGCGGGCAATCCATTCTCCCAATCCGGGAATTCGTGCGGCCTGTTCGGAAGCCACGATTACAGACCAAATGGCGTTGTTATCCCAACGCATGAGTTGTCCGGTAAAGGCTAAGGCCAATACCAAACCCAGTAAGGCGACGCCCGAAATCCAGTTCATCTCTCGAGGAAATTTATAGGCTCCTGCCAAAAACACCTGAGTTAAGTGTAATCCCATCAGTAAGACCATGGAGGATGCTCCCCAGTAGTGCATTCCTCGCAATAGACGACCCACAGCATCGTAGTGAGTTAAGTATTGCAGCGTTTCATACGCCTGAGAGGCAGAGGGAACGTACTGAGTGGCTAAGGCTATTCCGGTAATGATTTGCACCAGTAATGCGACGAGGGTGGCGCTGCCAAAGACATACATCCACCCGGTTTTTGGCGGAATGGGATGGAGCGCGAGTGTGCGCAAGGAGCTTGCCAATCCACAACGATCTTCAAGCCAGGCGCTGATTTTTTGAAATGAAGTTTTTCTCATGAGAAAACTATGCCTTTAGAAAATTTCGGAGAGCTTTTTATTGGATGCCGTAGTTCATGGGGATGGGGCCGGCTTGAATTTCCACATAACCTTCAACGATGCGTATAGGGTATTCTTGCAGAGCTCGAGGCGGAGGCCCTCCAGCCACGGCCCCGTTTTCGTAATAGACTCCACCGTGACAAGGACATAGAAACAACTTTGCCCCAGGCAACCAACGTACGGGACACCCTAGATGCTGGCAATTGACCGAATAGGCGACGAAGGTTTCTGTATCGCGGCGTTGCAGCCACGCCGAGGTTAGGGCAACTTTTCCGGCCCAGGGCAACGGTGCGGGGTCTTGCCATCGAACTTGAAGAGTTTCGCCAATTGGAAATTCTTCTACCTTGCCGATTTGTCGCCAAGTTCGAATGGGGGGTCTCAAGAGCGGATCTAGTAAAAAACCCAAGAAAGGGGCACCTAGCAAGGCGGCCCCAAAGATTCCCAAGCCTAGACTGAGTCGATGGAGAAACAGTCGACGACTCTGGTCTTCAGGAAGATGATTTTGTGGGGGCGGATTTTCTGTATTCATGGCGTAGTTCTCCGATCCAACGAAATAAACCGATGAGAAATAAAATTCCTCCCACAAGAGAGCTGAGGCTATGCACGACGATGCCCGCGAGTGTGAGCACCAGTCCCAAGGCCAATAGAATAGGTGCGTAAGTAGGGCGTGGAATCGAATCGGGCAGGGCCTGTACCCATTGCTGAGAGTTCTCCGGTGGTGTTTTTTTTGTCATGTTTCGGTTTCCTTGGCTTTGCTAAACCAGCGCGCCAACACTCCTATAAAAGCGATCAGCAGAGCCAGTCCACCCAGAGTCCACATGAGGGCACCGCCCGCTTGTTGATCGACTTCGGGGGCCAGTCCCCAAAATTGGCGGATGAGAGTGAGTGCTCCCAAGGGATCTCGATCCTTCCAATAAAAGGGATAGAGCGGTCCCGGGGCGAAGGTGAGTAAAATTGCCAGCAGAGAGTCTAGGGCACAGGCACCAAATAAATAGAGCAAGGCTTGGGGGCCGCTGAGACGAAAACGCTCGACGGGTTCTAACAGTGGAAACCAAAAGATCGTTGCACCGATGACGAAACCCAAATGCTGAAGTGCATGAATTCCGCGATGCTGTAAGGCCGATTCGTAGAGCGAGGGAAGGTGTAAGATCCAAAGGCTCAAGGTGCCCAGGCTCCAGGCGACAAGAGGTTGGGAAATTTTTTTCACGAAATTGCGTAAGGGTTTCCACCGTAGAAAATAGGCGCTGATCTGTGGGGGGAGACTAAGAATCAATAAGGGGGCTGCCACCAGAGTAAGCAATAAATGCTGAATCATGTGCACGCTGAATAAATAATTTTCTCCGATACTAGCGATGGGAGAGACGAGGGCGAGAAATAAAACCCCTTCTCCGCATAAAAACAGTAGGGTTCTTCGATTCCAACGAAAACGTACCAAGAATAAATAAATCAAGCTGCTTGCTGCAAGACTCAGTAGGGTCCAGGGATCCCAATACCATCCATGAATCCAAAGTTCTTTCCATCCTCTAATTTCGTGGGGGGAAGTCTGGAGTGAGCTGGCGTTAAGATGGGCGAGAATTCCGGCAAGCATGACAAGGACCTTTTTATTTTTCCACGCTAGTTCATCAAGGGAATCCAATAGACCACACTGAAGACCACGATCCACACTCCGTCGACAAAGTGCCAGTAAAGCGAAATAGCGTCGATGCCGCTTTCGGGCAGAGATTCTCGACCTCGACATCCAGTGAGAATGAGCACAGTGAGAAGGAGAAGCATTCCCACCAAGACATGCAAGCCGTGAAACCCCGTTAAGGTGAAGAAGGAAGCCCCAAATAGGTCGCGGCTGATGCTAAGATTTTGTTTGAGTAGGCCAAGCCACTCGCAGGCTTGGCCGTAGAGAAAGAGCCCACCTAGAGATAAAGTTAAGAAAATCCAAGAGGCGAACTGAAAATAGCGATGTTGGCGGAAATTTTTGAGAGCCAGTACCAAGGTGAAGCTGCTGAGTAATAGGGCTGTTGTAAAAAGCCCCGTTCGGCTCGCGTTTAGAAAGTTTTGTGATTGAAGGTGGGGGACCGTTTGTCCGTGATAAAAAAGATAAGTCAGGATGAGCAAGGTGAAGAAGATGGATTCGGAGATGAGAAACAATAAAGTGGCCATTTTTGCTTTAGACATGATTCGAATCCTCGAGGGGCCTACGGTTTTGGATGCGGGGCACGTGGGAAAAGTTTTCAGGAGGAGGTGGAGAGGAACA
This sequence comes from bacterium, assembly GCA_031972915.1. Lineage (GTDB taxonomy): Bacteria > UBA10199 > UBA10199 > DSSB01 > DSSB01 > DALYDW01. Next base: position 9,755 of record DALYDW010000038.1, on the reverse strand, counting down.
GAGCCATTCGAGTGAGGTTCCTCCCCATGGATTGTTTCCCGCAGGAGTGCCTCGCTTTAGACTTAGAATGAGGTTGCAGAGAAAAATTAACACAGCAAGTCCTAAGACGAAGGCCCCTATCGTGGAAATCTGATTGAACAGAGTCCAGTAAGGGCGATCGGCGGGGTAGGTATAAATTCTACGGGGCATCCCTAAGAGCCCTAAAAAATGTTGAATGAGAAAGGTGGCATTGAAGCCCATCAAGGTCAGCCAAAAATGCCATTTGCCCAGTTTTTCGCTGAGGTATCTTCCGCTCATTTTTGGAAACCAATAGTAAATGCCAGCAAAGAGTGCGAACAGCGTGCCTCCGAATAAGACGTAATGGAGGTGAGCCACTACAAAGTAACTGTCTGTGAGTTGCCAATCGATGGGGATGGTGGCAAAGGCGATGCCGCTTAGTCCTCCCAATGTAAATTCAATAAGAAAAGCCGTGGCAAACATCATGGCGGTAGTGAAGCGGATTCGTCCGTTCCACAGGGTGGCCATCCAATTAAAAATTTTGATTCCGGTGGGAACGGCGATGAGCATGGAGGTGGCCGCGAAGACATAATAAATGCCCGCTCCTAATCCCACCGTGAACATATGATGAATCCAAACACCGAAGGCCAGAAAGGCGATTGCCAAACTGGATCCGGCGATGAATTCGTAACCGTAAATGGGTTTGCGAGCGAAGGTGGGAATGACCTCAGAAATAATGCCAAAGGCCGGGAGGATCAGGATATAAACTTCTGGATGTCCAAAAAACCAAAAGAAATGTTGCCAAAGTAGGGCCTTGCCTCCCTGGCTGGGGAGAAAAAACATGGTATGAAGTTGGCGATCGAATAACAGCAAAATGGCTGAAACATTCAGCGCGGGTAGGGCTAAAAGCGCTAAAAATGCGGTGATCAGCGTCATCCAGACAAATAGTGGTAAGCGGGTTAGGGTCATACCTGGAGCTCGATATTTTAAAATGGTCACCACGAAATTAATGGCGGAGCTGCTGGTGCTGACTCCTAAAGCCAAGATGGACAAGGCCCAGAAATCCATACCGGGATCAATGTTAAAGGGAATCTCCGTGAGTGGAGCGTAGGCGAACCATCCAGCGTCGGGAGCACCATTTCCGATGGAGCCGCCTCCGACAAAACTAAAATGAAGAAATAGGGCTCCAAAGAAAAAAATCCAATAACTTAAGGCGTTCAGTCGTGGAAAGGCCATATCCCTGGCCCCGATCATCAAGGGCAATAAATAGGTGGCTAGCCCGAAGAGCAAAGGCATGAGCACGAGAAAAATCATCGTCGTGCCATGCATGGTGAAAATTTGATTGAACATATTGGGGCTGAGTAAGGTGGACTCAGGAAAAAAAAGCTGTAGTCGAATCAAGAGCGCTTCTAAGCCACCCACCAGAAAAAAAAATAGAGAGGTCCACAAATAAAGAATGCCGATTTGTTTGTGATCGACGGAGGCCACCCAGGTCCACGCTGGAGCGGCCGCGTGTGTGTTGAGCGGTTTTGCGGCGTCGTATGCGGTGGGAGCAGAAGGTTTCATGGGGTGCTCCCTCCAGGTAGGGCTTCTAAGTACGCCACCAGGGCGGCGATTTCTTTCTCTGAGAGTTGAAAGTTAGGCATGAGGACCCCGGGTTTAAATTTTTGAGGATTGGCCAGCCATTTCGCTAGATTTTCTGGAGAGTTTTTTAGGACTCCAGATCCCAGGGTTTTGCGCGTGGCGACGAAGGTGAGGTCGGGGCCGATGGCCTCTGTGGCCCCCATAGAATTTAAGCTGTGGCAATTGAGGCAAGTTTTTTGCTGAAAAATTTTTTCTCCTTCTAGAGCTAGTGGGGACTGGGGAGAATGGGGAGCTTTTGATTGTGAGGCAACCCATTTTTTAAAATCATCGGGTGTTTGTACTTCTACCCGAAGTCGCATTCCGGCGTGTTGGGTTCCGCAAAACTCGGCACAAACGCCTTCGTAAATTCCAACCTGATTGGCTTCTAGGTACAAGTAATTGGCATGATCGGGTACCGCATCAATCTTGCGGGCCAAGGCGGGTATCCAAAAATCGTGGATGACGTCCGCGGATTCTAATCTGACCAAGTAACGAATTCCCGCGCTGAGATGGATCTCATTGGCAGTAAGCACCTGGGCTTTGGGGTAGCGAACCTCCCACCACCACTGATGTCCGGTGATAATGATGTCCGCATCTCGTTCTCCGGAAGGTGGGTCTACAGCGTGCATGGTTTTGACTACGAAGAAAAACATCACGATTAGGGTAAGTAGGGGCAGTACGGTCCAAGTTATTTCGAGTTTTAGGTTTCCGCTTCGGATCCTGGTGCGCGGTGTGGAGTTTTTTTCTCGAAAACGAAAACAGGCCCAACTCACTCCTCCTGAGACAATAAGAAAAATCAAGACGGACAGGGCCAGGACGATGAGCATCATCTGGGAAATTGCCAATGCCTGGGGTGAGGCCGGTTGAAATAAGGTGGCGAACAAAAGTTCTCCCCTGGAGTTTTTGCTTTAGAGATAAATGGAAATAAAAAGTGGGCGGAAGTTAAACAAATTGTGATGGGGGGTCAAACCTTTCTTCGCATAAGCGTCGGTAAAATAAGCGACTCGACTTATCCACAATTCTTACTTGGCAGGCTTGGGGAAAAAATGGTAAGTGGCTGAAATCTGGGAGAAACAAACCATCGATCCAAGGAGGGAAGTGTGAATAAGTCATTAACTATCTTACCTGGTAAAGCGATGGCCTGTGGCATCGTTCTTGTGGGCCTTTTGGGGGCGTCCTTGCCCGGTTTTGCTCTTGAAGAAAAAGACCTCACGGTGCGCCGCAATTCCGACGGCAGCCTACAAATTCAAGAAAACTCTTCAGCAGCCAGTGACTTGGCTCCGATTACAGCTTCTTCGACTTCTGCGGCCCCCGCTAGCCAGTCTTCGTCGCAAGCCAAAGGAGATTTTCAAAGCGGATTTCGTTCGATTGGTAGTGGTTTTGAAAATGGCACCAAGGCTACGGGGCGAGCTTTTAAGAAGGCCGGGACCACCATGGGGAGGGGTTTTAAAAAAGCCGGTGGAACTATGGGTGATGGTTTTTCTCGAGCAGGTCAGGCGATTAAAGAATTTTTTGTGGGTAAAAAATCAGAAAGTCCTAGGCCTTCTCCTGTACAAGAGCGTGACCTGATTTTGCCCCACGAAGACAAAGCATCTTCCGATGCTGGGCAAGAGGCGCGTCGTCAAGATTTCGTTCCCCAAAAGAAAAGTGCGGGAGCAGATAGTGACGATTGGACCTAAAATAATCTAAAATTTTATAACGACTCAATGGCGGCTTTTTTTATTTGGCTGTATCGCCGACGGGTTTCGTTTTGAGTTTTTTGCTTATAGGAAAAGGGGCGCGCTTCCAGGTCGCCCCTTTTCCTTTTATCTCTCACGTAAGAACGCAGCAAGAATCCTTGCGGCCATTCCTTCAAGCCTAATTTTATATGATTTTAGTTTTAGCGTGGTGCGTTTGTGTTGGTAGAATGCGCGGTCGTTTTTTTATTGGGTATTTGGCGCTTATTTTTAACAAATTCAAATCAACTTTTTCTTTTGAAGATAATCTCCGATGCGGGCCAGCCCCTCACGAATTTTGGACTCGTCAGTGGCGTAAGAGAAACGCACAAATCCTTCGCCGTGGGCTCCGAAATCAATACCTGGCGTGATGCCAACTTTGACTTTTTTTAGAATATCCATTGCAAAGGCGTAGGAGTTTTGGGTGAAGTGCTTGGCATTGGCGAAGACGTAAAAGGCGCCAGTGGGTTCGACGGCGACACGAAATCCTAGTTCTCGCACTCCTTGGATCATCAGTTTTCTCCGGTGGTTGAAAATTTCTCTCATCTTTCGTTGGGCCGCTGAGGCTTCTTGTAGGGCAGCCAATCCAGCTCTTTGAATAAAGCTAGAAGTCGAAATAAAAAAGTTTTGCTGCATCTTTTGCAGTAGTGGAATGAAGGGGCGGGGTGCGATGAGATAGCCGAGTCGAAATCCAGTCATGGCGTAGGATTTTGAAAAACCATTGAGGACAAAGGCTCGGTCGGTAAATTCTAAAATCGAATGTTCCGGGCCTTCGTAGGTAAGGCCATGGTAGATTTCATCACTCACCAAATAAGGGCCACGTTCTCCCAAGGTGGCCAGCTGTTGCATGACTGTGGCGCTCAACACGCATCCTGTGGGATTGGACGGACTATTAAGAAAAATGGCTTTGGTCTTGGCTCGAATGCGTTTGGCTACTTCTTCTGGACGATACTGAAACCCTTCTTCTTCTCGAACGGGAATTTTATGCACCTTGCCTTCTAAAAAGGTGATGAAGTTCGAGTAGCAAGGGTAGTGGGGATCGCTCATCAAGACTTGGTCTCCCCGATTGAGGATGGCTCCGAAGAGCAAGAGCATGGCGGGTGAAGTGCCTGAGGTGACAAAAATTTGATCTGGGGAGAGTTTGACTCCGTAGCGTTGTCGGTAGTGCAACGTGATGGCCTCCCGCAATTCGGGCATCCCCTGAGAATGGGTATAGCGCGTAAAGTTTTCTTTTAAGGCCCTTAAGGTAGCTCGTTTGACCGAAGCGGGAGGGGGAAGATCGGGTTCTCCGATGGACAGAGAGATTACCTCGTGCCCTTGTCGCTCCAGGGCTTGTCCAGCCTCAAGGATATCCATTGCGATGAAAGAGGTGAGGGACTTTAGTTTTCGTGCGGCTTCGGCGGGTAGGGAAGAGGAAGAATGCTTCATAAAATCCTCTTAACCGTCCCGTTTTATCAACGCAACTTCTCCTTGGGAAAGTCGATGCTGACCTATTCTCATATTGCGTAATTGTTTAGGCTATGATGGGTCCGATAGACCAACGGAGAAGTGAATATGACTCCACCCCTTTGTTTGTTTTCTCCCCCCGAACTTTACTACGATTCCGAACAGCAGATTTGTTCCAACGGGGGCGGGGTAAAAAACTATTCTCAAGATGTCGTAGAGCCAAACTCCTCGGTCGTCCTCGAACGGCAAGCAAGTTATTTTACGCTAAGCGATTTTACTCACCAGGTCTTCGGTGAGATTCCGCCCCCATCGAGTGGGGGATCGCTACTCAAACTACTTCGCAATACTAATCCCTTGGCCCTGCTTTTGGGAACCTCGGGTTGTGTGGATGTTACCGAAGCCGGCCTGTATGGACGCCCCTTTCAATTGCTTGAGGCCGAAGACCAAGAGAGGGCCTTCAACGAAAAACCTATCTTGGGTAAGTTACGTTCGGGAGGCTTGGGCGTGGGAGCGGGAGACCGCATGACAGTAACTTGGTCGGTGATTGATCCGGTGGATCCTAGTCAACATGGAACTTTCGCTTTTACCCAAGATGCCAATTCCGTAGGGGACACGGTGGTCGTGAATCCTTCTCCACAACTTCAAATTCAAACGGCTACGGCGCTTTTGGATGACTCCAGTTCGGTTGTATTAATGACCCAGACGACCGGTGATGGTCCAGGTGATGTTGCTTCCTTTTTTGTGCAGCGTTTAGATGCCTCAGGTCAGCTTTTGGGTGCCCCAGTAGAAATTCTTCCTGAGGCCCATTACGAAAACATTCCTCAAGGGCAGATTATTTCGACTCCACGGGGTTTTCTCGTCGTTTTTACGGGGGATGCAGAGCATTTAATCGCAAGAGAGTTTGATGTGGCAGGTCAGGTCTTAGGGGAGATCGACTTGGGTGAGGTTCCCCAACGTTTTCGTATCGCTCGTGGTGGCGACCAATGGGTTTTGGCCCAGTCTGTAGGCAGTCAGCAGATTCTCGTGCGCACTTTTTCGGGATTGGAGTTCGCCGGAATCCAAAAAGAAATTACGGGACATCCTTTTCCCAATTCCGATTACCAAATTAGCGTGGCTTTACAGCCCGACGAAGGGGGCATGATGGTGGTGTGGAACGCCATGGCTTCTCCTGAGCATCCCATTTTGGAGGGGATTTTTCTTAATGCCCAAGGTCTTTCTGTGGGGCCTGTAAAAACCTTACGAAGTAATACTCTTTCCCCGGCCAAGGCTCATGTCATTGCTTCCGATGGGTGGGGCAACTTTTTTTTGATCTTCGAAATGGAGGGTACCCCGCAAATTCAGGCCTATAACGGAAACTACCCGGCGACGACCGGCATCCCTTTTTTAGTTCCCAGTTTTGTGGACCGCACCGGGGCTTATGGAGAAATTTTGGAGGACGTTCAAGATCCCAGCCTCAATGTCGAAGGCGTGTCGGCGGAGTTTAGTCCAGAGGGGGTTTTGCGTTTGGCCTACCTTAAAATTTTTACTGGGAGGAATTCTCAGGGTGAGGTTGTCTCGGTCCAACAGGTGGCGGGAAAAAGCTATCGAATTGTTTACGACGAGTAGTTTAACGAGAAGATCGGGGTGCTGTTGCTATGGTGTCTAAGCAACCCTCGTTAGGTGATGCCGATAAGTCTTGTGAGGAGGGGTTCCGAGGTGAAGGAAACAATTTTAGAAATTCGACCCACTGAAGAGTTCTCAACGCTCGAATCTGCTGATTTTCATCCTGAAATTCAGAACTTATTTAGCCGATTGGTCGATATTGGGCCTCAAGAATGGGCTGAGGCCTTGTTGCATCTCGAAAGTTTTCAAAATCATTTCGGTCTCTTTCTCAAGCTGCCTTTGACGTGTTTAGATGGTAGTAAACTGTATTTTTCCCGTGGTCTTAAAGACGAGATCGAATCCATTTATCTCGAGTTGGCGCGGCATCTTCGTTCTAAAAGCCCGGGCTCCGTCGACTTAATGAACGCCGTCTTCGAATTTTTTACGAATACGCTGGGTGAGTTAGTGCGCAGTCCGGTTTTGCTTTCGATGAATTAGCCTATTTGCGGCAGCATGGCTTAGGCCCCCCTTTTTTGCCGTCTCTTCTCCTGTTAATTTCAAAAAAATCGAATTTTCAGCTTAAAAATCCCTCTTCGGGGACGATGTCACCTTATTGTTGCTTTTTGGTCATGCGCTTGAGTCTGTGTCCTTCTAGATAGCCGCAAGATCCGCAAAAGAGTCCTTAATTTAAAAAGGATTTTTTTTCTGGGGAGAATAAAAAAAGCAACTTTCACAAACTTGGGTCGAGTAAGCCCTAGTTCTAAAAAATAAAAAGATCGGTCTTGGGGGTTTTGGTCAAGGCCTAAGGTTTTTGGGTTCAAGGTCTGTGGGAAATTAATTAACGGTCCCTTCTAGGAGTGGAATGGGCCGGATGTAAGGGATCATTACAAATTCAATTGAGGAGAATCTCCATGGCTCCACCTAAAGTGACTAACAACAACAATAACGCTGCCAATACCGTTGCTCCCCCTGCGGTGGATCCCGCTTTGTCCGAGGGACAAAACCCCGAGGCCTTTGGAGATAAGCCCATTGTCACTCCTGTGCCGCAATATGCGGATGGGGCTGTCGTAGAAGGTCCTGCAGAGGCTCCGGTCGAAGCGGCGGCTCAAACCAGTGACACAAGTTCTTATTCCGGGTCTCAAAAACCGACAATTTTTGACCGTTTTCATCTTGTGGTGAGTGGCGGTGGAATTCTTAACCACCTTAAGGTTGGCGAGACTCGACATGCCTACGCCGAGGGGGTTTCCAGTTACACCGGTGGTGTTGGGGCTCTGCAACTGGGTTTTAGTGTGTCTCGCAATCAATTGGTCAACGTGAAGGCTTTTGCTGAATTGGCGGTGCAGCCCATGACGACGGCGCCCAATCAGCCTGGTCAGCCCAAACTTAGCGTGACGGCCACCACCCTGGGTGCCGGTGTGGGTGCTACAATTTTTCCCGCCACAGAGAAGGTCTCGTTTGGTGCCGATTTAGGCCTTGGCTTTGTTGGATTGAGTGGACGTCAGGTGGATATCGGTGCCCCCGAGGCTAAGCGTTTGGGCTTTCAGGGTGGGCTTGCTGTTTCTTTCACCGGTTCCGTCGGTTTTCTGAATCATAGCTTCGGTATCTTTGCCGGTGGTCGATTTATGGCGACTCCGGCCCATTTGCCGACGGCAGACGGAAGAGAGCATTTGGTGACCCATAGGCCCGCGGCGACTTTCGGTATTTTCGTCGATGCTATGGAAATCTACCGCACTGTGACCGGAAGAAATAAAGCCTACTCTTGGGGACGCTAGTCCTCCTGTAGTGGGGGTCTACGGAAAGGTCCGACGTTAAGTTTAAGTTCGATTGTCACGGAAGCCTCCTCAAGGGTGAGGAAGGATTCCAAAATTAAGGAGAGCGCACTATGCGTTTCTATAACTTCATTAAGTTATCTTCCATTTTTCTGGCCGCTTCAGTGGTGCCTACCGCTGCCTTGGCGGCCCTTCCACAGACCTCCGAAAATGGACAGGTTTGTGAAGTCACCACCGCCGTCGATGGCAATGTGTTGGGGTCTTTGAGGCGCGCCCTAGAGGCCTACAATCTCAACGACAGCGATTTACCCAGCTATTGCAAAAAAGCCATTGTCTTTAAGGTGGGCGGGACCATCACCTTGAAAGAGCCGCTCCGCTTGGGCAATCCCACAGGACAAGGGGGGTTTACCCTCAAGAAAGATCCTTCGGTTACAGAACCAATCATCCTCGACGCCTCTGGTGTGGGGGCTGGTAATTGCGGTATCGAAATCGATACGCAAAACGTGAAAATCGAAAACATCATCGTCGCCAATGCCCCCGAGGGTGGTATCTGCATTAAGAGCGGTGCCAATAACATCGAGTTAAATCAGGTTTCTGTTTCCGATTCCAAAAATGGAGTCGTGGTGGAAGCAGGTTCCCAGGGTAACGTGATTCAAAGTGGCGCTTTCTACGGTAACACCGAGTATGGGATCGTTCTACAAGAAGCCACGGGTAATCGAGCTACACAGAATGCTCTTTATCGTAACGATGGTGGCGCCTTGAGTTCGGTCGCTACCCAGCTGAAACCCGTCATTACCAGCGCCGGCCCCCAAGATGCCTTGGGCACCCAGTGGGTTGTCTCCGGTCAGGCCCCTAACGGGGTTTCCGAAGTGGAGTTGTACCGCAAGGCCCTGCGCTTGGGAGAAAGCACTAACTATTTGGGCAAGGCTACCGTCGCGAGTGGCACCTTTACCTTTCAAGTTCCCGGTTTGAATTCCGACGAGGTCTTTGTGTTGGGATTCTCTTCGGATGGCACCACCTCCGAACCCTCCGAACCGGCCGTTTTGAGCACCTTAGGTGGCGGCAATGGTGGAGAAGGCGAGCGGCCTTGTGCCATTGGTATCGAGCCTGCCTTCAATGCCGATTGGGATAACGACGGTATCCTCGATAAATACGAGGATAAAAATAAAAATTGCCAAGTAGATCCCGGTGAAACCGACCCCGAGAATGCCGATACCGATGGTGATGGTATTAAGGATGGAATCGAAGACCGTAACAAAAATGGTGAGATCGATCCTCAAGAAAGTGATCCTACCCGCGATGACACCGATCAGGATTTCATCAAGGATGGCATTGAGGATAAAAATCAAAACGGCATTCGCGATGCTGGTGAATTGGATCCTACTAAAGAAGACACCGATGACGACGGTATTCGTGACAATATCGAAGACAAAGACATGGATGGTGTCTTCGATGAAGGTAGCGAAACTAACGGTGCCAACGCGGATACCGACTTTGACGGAATTCCCGATGGTGTCGAAGATCAAGATAAAAATGGTGTCTTCGATAAGTTTCGTGAAAGCGATCCTAAAAAGGGAGATTCAGACGATGACGGTACTTCCGATAGCACCGATCCTTGTCCCAC
>DALYDW010000037.1:976-14685 GCA_031972915.1 bacterium | reverse complement strand
AATGCCTCCTCCGGTTAATAGTTTCATGCCGTGGTTTTTTCCCCATTCGATAAAACCGAGTACCTGTTTTTGGTGTTGGGGGGTAATCATGGGCCCCATGCGTGTTTCCCAATCGAGGGGATGGCCTAGTTTAATATTTCGGGTACGCTCGACAAGTTGCTCGAGAAATTCGTCGTAGATGGACTCTTGTAGCAGCAGTCGACTGCCAGCAATGCAACACTCGCCTCCGTTAAAGAAAATGGCGGTCATGGCCCCGCTGACTGCACGATTGAGATCTGCATCTTCGAAAACGATATTGGGAGACTTACCTCCTAGCTCCAGCGTGGTTTTTTTTAAGTTGGAAGCGGCAGCTTGGAGAATCTTTTGACCGACCGCTGTAGAGCCTGTGAAGGAAATTTTTGAAATCTCCAAATGCTCGGCCATGGCCTGGCCCACTTGACTGCCTGATCCGGTGAGGATTTGCACCGTGCCCGGGGGTAAACCGACTTCGTGAAATAGGTTCGCTAATTTTAGGGCGCTAATGGAAGTGAGTTCGGCGGGTTTGAATACACAGCAGTTGCCCGCAGCAAGGGCGGGCGCGATTTTCCAGGCGACAAACATCAGGGGGAAATTCCATGCGGCGATGGCTCCACAGACCCCCAGGGGTTCTCTCCAGGTGAAGTCCAAAACATCGGCGGGTACGGGGAGCACCTCGCCTCCGATTTGGGTGGAAAGGTTGGCAAAGTATTCGAAGGTGTCGGCGGCCATGTGCACGTCGATCAGGTGAGTTTCTGTGATGGTTTTTCCCGTGTCTAGGGATTCGGATTCGGCTAGGTCGTCGAGATTTTCACGGATCTTCTCTGCGATATTGCGAAGCAGTCGACCTCGTTCTACAGAATTGCGGACATGGCCCCAGTCGGTATTTTCGAAAGTATTTTTTGCACCGGAGACCGCCAGGTCTACATCTTGACCACTGGCCTTGGGAAAGGTGGCCAAGAGGCTTTGATCAGCTGGGCATAGGGACTGGCTTCGTTCACCCGATTGGGATTCGACGAATTCTCCGTTGAGATACATCTTAAATTCTTCCATGGGGGCTCCTTCGTTTTGTGGTCTCAGGCCTTGTCACAAAAGAGCTTCGACGACAACTTTTGTCAATCCGTAACTATGACGGGAGCAGGGGAGGAGGGGGCTCCGAGCCAAGGAATCGCCCTTCAAAGACGTTGACAGCTGCGAACTTCGCCATTATCCCCCACGGGCCTATGGCACAAAGAATCGATGGAAAAAAAATCAGTGAAGGTTTGCGAGAACAAATCCGTGCGGGAGTTCAGCATTTGCAGAGGGATTTTGGCCTTACCCCCGGACTGGCCGTCGTTTTAGTGGGATCGGACGAGGCCAGCAAGATTTACGTTCGAAACAAAGAAACGGCCTGTGTTAGCGTAGGAATGGAGAGTTTTGCCCATCGTCTTCCTGCCGATACTCCGAGAGAAATTCTAGAACACCTCATTAGTCAGCTTAACTTGGATCCCAAGGTGCACGGTATTCTCGTGCAATTGCCCTTGCCCGCAACCTTACAAGACTTTGATGTGACCCGGGCCATCCTTCCCGCAAAAGACGTCGATGGTTTTCATCCAGAAAATTTGGGCAACTTATTGACGGGGCGCCCAGGATTTCGCTCCTGTACTCCCTATGGGATGATGAAGATGTTAGAAGCCATCCATTACGATTTAGAGGGAAAGCACGCGGTTGTGGTTGGACGCAGCAATATCGTGGGAAAGCCCATGGGGCTGATGCTTTTAGAAAAAAATGCCACCGTGACTTATTGTCATTCCAAGACCCAAGATCTTTCTCAGTGGGTATCTCAGGCCGATGTCGTGGTGGCCGCGGTGGGAAGATCTGAATTTATTCGAGGGGAGTGGATTAAGCCTGGGGCCGTGGTTTTGGATGTCGGGATCAACCGTGGAGCCGATGGAAAACTGCGAGGAGACGTAGAATTCGAAGCAGCTGCCGAGCGAGCCGCTTGGATCACTCCGGTTCCCGGTGGAGTGGGTCCTATGACGATTACGATGTTGCTCTGGAATACCCTGCAATCTGCTCGGCGGCATTTAGGGCTTGAGGGGATGCTTTGATGTCCGCGTTGAAATCCCAGTTAGAAGCAGGGCGTTTCGTTGTGACGAGTGAGATTGCTCCGCCTAAGGGGCCCGATTTGACCGAATTTTACGAAAAGGCCCGTAGCATTCGGGATCGTGTCGTGGCTGTCAATGTTACGGATAATCAGCGTTCTATCATGCGTCTTTCGTCTTTGATTGCCAGCGAGTTGTTGTTGCGAGAAGGCATTGAGCCCATTTATCAATTAGCGTGTCGCGATCGTAATCGTTTGGCCTTGCAGTCCGACTTGTTAGGCGCCGCCGCTGTAGGTATCGAAAACCTACTTCCTCTGACCGGAGATCCGGTCAAAAACGGTGACCAAAAAGAATCTAAGCCGGTTTTTGATTTGAACTCTGTGCAGTTGATGGAGCTTATCGAAAAGCTCAATCGAGGCTTGGCTTTTAACGATCGTCCGCTCAATGGCGCCACTCGTTTTTACGTGGGAGGGGCCGTTGATCCTAATCATTTTGGCAGCGACGCCTTTCGCAAAAAGTTTGAATCTAAGGTTGAAAAAGGGGCCCGTTATTTTCAATCGCAACCGGTTTACGATTTGCAGAAGGCCGAGGGCTTGTTTCGTTATTGTGAGACTCTTGGTGTCAAGATTCTCTTTGGGGTCATCCTAATCAAAAGCGCCAAGCAGGCACGTTTTTTAAACACCATTCCCGGTATTCGAATCCCCGAAGCTCTCATTGATCGTTTTGAGGGACATTCTGATCCTGTTCAGGTGGGCATAGACTATGCCGCTCAAGAAATAGAATCTTTCAAAAAATTTTCCCACGGGGTGCATATTATGACCGTAGGACGCGAAGATTTAGTCGCTGAAATTCTCGATCGGGCGGGGCTATGAAACGAACTCCCCTTTATGAATGGCACGTGGCCCATGGTGGCAAGATGGTAGAGTTTGCGGGTTATCAAATGCCCGTGCGTTATCAAGGGATTCCTGCCGAACATCAGGCTGTGCGTCATAACTGTGGACTTTTTGATGTGAGTCACATGGGCGAGATTTTTTTTCGCGGGCCCCATGCCTTAGCCACTGTGCAAAGTTTGACGAGCAACGATGCAGCTCGACTACGAGATGGCGGGGCCCAATACTCCTTATTGATGAATGAGCATGGCTTCGCCATCGATGATATTCTAGTTTATCGCCTAAGCTCGGATCATTTCTTTTTTTGTGTCAATGCCGCTAATCGCCACCGTGACTATGATTGGATTACCGCTCATGCCGCTGACGATGTGGCGGCCCTTGATCGAAGTGATGAGTTTGCGATGTTGGCCTTACAGGGGCCGCGTTCACCTCGTGTCTTGGAAAAAATGGGATGGAATTTGCTCGAAATTCCCCGTTTTACGCTTCGGGAAACAAGTTGGAAGGGACATCCTCTTTGGATATCTCGTACGGGCTATACGGGAGAAGAGGGATGTGAATTTTTTCTTCCGGTTGAAGCCGCAGTGGAATTTTGGGAAAGCGTTTTGTCGACCGGTCGTGAGGAATCGTGCATTCCTGTGGGCTTGGGTGCCCGAGACACCCTAAGGCTTGAGATGGGTTATGTTTTGTATGGTCACGAGCTCAGTACGACTCTTTCTCCTTGGGAAGCTGGATTGGATTGGGTCATTTCCTTGAAAAAAGGAAATTTCCTGGGGCGGGAGTCTTTGGAGCATCAGAAGACTCTCGGAATCCAAAGGCATGTCTCAGGCTTCGTTTTGGAGGAGTCGGGCATTCCTCGTGAAGGAATGGATGTGTGGTGTGCTTCGAAAAAAATAGGCCGCGTACTCAGTGGAACCCTGAGTCCGAGTTTAGAACAAGGTTTGGGAACCGCCTTGATCGAGGGCGAACGCCTGCCCCCAGATGCCAACATTTCCATTGACATCAGGGGTAAAATGAAGAAAGCAAAAATCGCTTCGCTTCCGTTTTTCAGAAAATTTTAACCTCGTCGCCCGTCGGCGGCATCTATTTCTTTCGAGCGTTTTATGGAGTTTCCGGCAGATCTCAAATACACCTCTGAACACGAATGGGTTCGTCTTGAGGGACAACTCGCTGTGGTGGGCATCACCGATTACGCACAGGATCAGCTTGGTGATATTGTCTTCGTCGAATTGCCCGAAGAAGGCACTCGGGTCGAAAAGGGAGATTCCTTTGGAGTAGTAGAATCGACCAAGTCGGTCAGCGACTTGTTTGTTCCCCTGGCAGGGGAGGTGGTTGAGACTAACGATCCTTTGTTGGATAGCCCCGAGATTTTAAACGAGGATCCCTATGGTGAGGGCTGGATGATAAAAATCAAGTTGAGCCACCCCGGAGAGATCGAGGAATTGCTCAGCGCTGAGGCCTATCGTAAGCTTTTAGAAGAAGAGGGAGCATAAGAACACCTTTGCGATACCTTCCCCAGACGGATGCCGAGATTCAAAAGATGTGTGAGGCCATTGGTGTCGAGCGACCTCACGATCTCTTTCACGTCATTCCCAAGCATTTGCAGTTAAGTCGTGATCTGGATTTGCCTGCCCCTTTGGGCGAGCCCGATCTCTTGGCCCACCTTAAGTCTTTGGGGCGGCGCAATGATAACGTCGACTCCCAATGTTCCTTTTTAGGTGGTGGGGCCTACCATCATTACATTCCTGTGGGGGTTTCCTCCATTACGGGTCGGGGAGAATTTTTTACCTCCTATACGCCTTATCAACCGGAGATTTCCCAAGGAACCTTGCAGGCCATCTTCGAATTTCAGACCATGGTAGCCTCTTTGACCGGAATGGACTTAGCCAACGCCAGCAATTACGACGGAGCTAGCGCCTTGGCCGAGGCTTTGTTGATGGCGCTTCGATTGACGCGCCGTCGTAAGATTCTGTTGGCGGCTTCCTTAAATCCCCAATACGTTCAGGTGGTACGTACCTATTTGGCCAATATGGATTGCGAAATTCAATTTGTGCCTATGGAATCCACGGGGCGTCTCGATAGAGCCGCACTGCATTCCATGCTCGATGAACATACGGCGGCTTTGGCGGTGCAGAGTCCCAACGCCTTCGGAGTGGTCGAGGATATGCGTCTCTTGTCTCGACAAACCCATGACTCGGGCGCACTTTTTATCGCCAGTTTCACAGAAGCGTTGAGTTTGGCCATGTTTCAATCGCCCGGTGCTCAAGGGGCTGATATTGTGGCAGGCGAAGGACAGTCCTTCGGCAATTTTTTAAATTTAGGCGGGCCTTATCTGGGGTTATTCGCCACTCGTGAAAAATTCGTTCGACAGATGCCGGGACGTTTGGTGGGAGAAACGGTAGATTCCGAAGGAAAGCGCGGCTTCGTGTTGGTCTTGTCGACTCGCGAGCAACATATCCGTCGTGAGAAGGCCACGAGCAACATTTGCACCAATCAAGCGCTGTGTGCCTTGGCGACGGCCGTTTATCTTTCTTTGCTGGGGCCCCAGGGTTTAAAGCGATTGGCTCAAACCAATTACAGTGTGGCGCGTTATTTGCGTCAGTCTTTATGTTCCTTACCCGGGGTACAGGGCCGTTTTTTAGGACCTCATTTTAACGAATTTGTGCTCCGCTTGCCCCGGTCCGCGACCGAGGTGTTAGGCGAGCTTCGGCACGAAGGTATTTGGGGTGGCATCGATGTCAGCACTTGGGGAGACGATCTAGAAAATTGCATCTTGGTTTGCGCCACCGAAATGAATACTCGTGAACAGATCGATCGTTACAAAAAACAATTAGAAAGAATTCTTTAGTCAGGAAATGGACGTTTTATGGATCGTTCCGAATCCAAGAAGCAAGGTCCGGGAAAACGAGGCATGGTCTTCGCCGAGCCTACCGTTTTTGAACGGGGAGCCCCGGGCCGAGTTGGTTATTCGCTGCCCAACTGCGGTTTGGAGACAATGGATCCTTCGGAAGAAATAGAGTCCGATCTCTTGCGCGAAGATGCTCCCTTGCTCCCCGAGCTTTCTGAACTCGATGTCATTCGGCATTTTACCCGCCTTTCTCAATGGAACTACTCCATCGATACGGGTTTTTATCCCCTAGGCTCTTGCACCATGAAGTACAATCCTCGGGTTAACGAAGAGGTGGCAAGAATGAGCGGCTGGGCCAAGTTGCATCCCGCCCAGCCGATTGAAACTCTCCAGGGGGCTCTGGCCTTGATGTTTCATCTTCAGGCTTATTTGGCTGAAATCTCTGGAATGGACGCCGCTAGTTTACAGCCCGCTGCCGGCGCTCAGGGAGAGTTTGCGGGGTTGTTAATGATTCGCGCCCATTTGACGGAACGAGGAAATCCCCGTCAAAAGGTGCTCATTCCAGACAGCGCCCACGGTACCAACCCTGCCAGTTCTGCCTTGTGTGGTTATCAAGTGGTTACTTTGGAGAGCGGCCCGCAGGGTATTTTGACTCCCGACGTGGTGGAGCGGGCCATGGACGAAAATACCGCAGCCTTAATGGTGACCAATCCCAATACCTTGGGGCTTTTCGAAACCCATATGGCTGAAATCGCTGAAATCGTTCATCGCAAGGGTGGTTTTGTCTATTGCGACGGAGCCAATCAAAACGCCTTGGTGGGCAAGGCTCGAGTAGGAGATATGGGAGTCGATGTTTTGCATTTTAATTTGCATAAAACCTTTACGACTCCCCACGGAGGCGGAGGCCCCGGAGCCGGTCCTGTAGCGGTTAAAAAAATCTTGGAACCCTATTTGCCGGTTCCGCTTGTGGTCAAACGAGGAGAGGGCTTTGTGTGGGCGGAGGATCGTTCCAACAGCATCGGCAAGGTAAAGGCCTTTTACGGTAATTTTGGTATGTTGGTGCGGGCCTATACATATATTCGCGAAATGGGCGCGGAGGGGCTTAAGCAGGTTGCCGAGCGAGCCGTTCTCAATGCAAATTATTTGAGAAAAAAATTAGAGAATTCTTATCATTTGGCCTTTCCACAAACTTGTATGCACGAATGTGTGTTCACCGATAAATGGCAAAACTCCCAGGGTGTCAAAACGGTTCATATCGCCAAACGTTTGATGGATTATGGCTATCATCCTCCCACGACTTATTTCCCTCTAATTGTGCCGGGGGCCTTAATGATGGAGCCCACAGAAACAGAAAGTTTGCAAACCCTGGATCGCTTTGTGTGGTCGATGCAGGAGATTGCGAGGGAGTGCGCCGAAATGCCCGAGGTGGTGCAACAGGCTCCCCATGTTCCCAAGGTGAAGCGGCTTGACGAGGTGAAAGCCGCCCGCGAACCACGTTTTGTCTATCGGCCTAAAGGCAACCCCCAAGAATAATTTTGCTTCGACTCTCACGTGTGTTCGGTTGCACAGGGTGGTCTCGTGGAGTGAGGTTAAGTTTGCGCTGCGTGTTTTTCGTTTACGCTTTGAGTGATTTTAAATCGATGACAAAGCGATAGCGCACGTCTCCTCGAATCATCCTTTCGTAGGCTTCATTGATTTGTTGGATGGAAATCAATTCGATATCGGGCGCAATTTTATGTTCTGCGCAAAAGTTCAACATTTCTTGGGTTTCGGCGATCCCTCCGATGAGTGAGCCGGCTAAATTGCGCCGTTTTCCGATAAGGCTGAAGGCTTGAACGGCGGGCGCTTTGGGCGGGACTCCCAAGAGAACCAAGGTTCCATCGCGCTTTAACAGGCTTAAATATTGGTTCCAGTCCAATTCCACGGAGACTGTGTTGAGAATAAGATCGAAGCTGCTTGCTAATTGAGAAAAGGTATCTGCTTCAGAAGTTGCATAAAAGTCTTTGGCTCCCATGCGAAGTCCGTCGCTTTTTTTCTTGAGCGAATGACTGAGCACCGTGACCTCCGCGCCCATGGCGCGGGCTAATTTGACGGCCATGTGTCCTAAACCCCCCAGCCCCACAACGGCCACGCGTTTTCCAGGGCCGGCATGCCAGTGACGCAATGGAGAGTAGGTGGTGATGCCAGCACAGAGCAGGGGAGCCGCTTGGTCTAGGTTTAAAGATTTGGGAATGCGCAGGAGGTAATTTTCATCGACGACGATTGCGCTGGAATAACCTCCGTAGGTTGGGGTTCTGCCGTCTTTCTCCAGGCCGTTATAAGTTAAGTTCATGCCCGCTTCACAGTATTGTTCCAATCCCTCGTGGCACGAGTTGCATTGTCGACAAGAATCCACAAAACAACCGATGCCCACTCGATCTCCTACTTGAAAGCGGGAGACTTGGTTTCCCACTTGGGTGACGATGCCAACGATTTCGTGTCCAGGAACCATGGGAAACAAGGAGCCTCCCCATTCGTCACGGGCTTGATGAATGTCCGAGTGGCAAACGCCACAGTATTGGATTTCAATTGCGACGTCGTGGGTGCCGGGGGTGCGTCGAGTAATTGCGTAGGGTTCCAAAGCAGAGTGGGCGTTGAGGGCGGCGTAAGCTGGAATCGTGGTGCTCATTGGATTTCCTTTCGTCGTGAGGATGTAAGTTTAGAGATAAGTGGTGAAATGCCAGGTCATGCGTAGCATACCATCTTTACCGCGAATTTTTTCGGGAGGAGCGGTGAAGGGAGCCGATTGTCGGATCGTTCGCAAGGCCTCTCGATCGTAACCGGGAATACCCGACGATTGGATGACAAAAACTTTGGCAAGTTCTCCCGAAGAGGTGACTTCCATTCCCATGGTGACATTCACTTTGCCTACCACCACCCGATTGTAGCGAAAATGAGAGACAAGGGGTTCTCTCGGATTAAAACGCATGCGGAATACCCGCTTGAGTCGAGTGAAATACTGGACGTCCGGGAAAGCAAAGGCGTTGAGGTAGGTTTTGTCCCCTATTTTGACGGAAGGCATGAAGTCGTGGACGAATTGGTCTCCTGGTCCGCCGAAGTCGGAGCTTTTGGGTAGGGCGGCCAAATCGATGGCGCCATCGTCGGAGGGCTCGGCTTTGGGCTTTTTGCCTTTGCCGTTGTCTCCTGGAATATCCAAAACATCAGAGGGTTTGAGTTCTAGGTCGGAGAGAGAGACCTTCTCTTGTGCGGGGGTACCTTCTTTGCCCTTAGGATCGACTTCGGGCGCCTTTGATGGCTTTGCCACTTGAGATGGGACTTTTTGAGGAGTGGGGGGTGGGGTCTTTTTTTGTTGGGGAGGCTTGCGTGGGGCCTCGGGTTCTTCGGAGACCTCGACGTCGGCCTTGGCCCGTTTAGGGATGCTTTTGGCGACGGTTTCTTCTTCAACGCTGGAGTTGTATCGGGCGGCAAAACGGGCTTTTTTAGGCGCTTTTTCTACTTTGGGTTTGGCGATATCCGCTAGTTCCAAGGCCTGCTTGGGTTTGCTGGGAAGAATATCTTGAGGATTGACGAAAACTACTTCTTGAGCGTCGTCGGGGGTCGGAGGAGGTGGCGTTGCCGGCCATAGAGTATAAAACAAAGGGGTATGGTACATCAGCAAGACGAAAGTAAGGTGTAGTGCGAGGGAAAGAACTAAAAAGATCAAAAATCTTCTACTGGTTGAGTCCCGTTTCGATGCCATGGTCCCATCCTACCTCGTTCACCGGGAATTGGAAAAGAGCTTCTTGTTGTTATTCTTGAGGCTTTTTTAACGAGCGTTTTCGCTGCATACGTTCGGCGTATCGATTTTGGCCTTCCTCAAATCGACGTTTTTCTGCAGCGCTTTCAGGAATTATAGGGGGCACGGCCGTGGGTCTACCCTGCTCGTCTAGGGCGACAAAAGTGAGGTAAGCTGTGGAAGTTTTACGGCGAGCTCCGCTCAGCGGGTCTTCGGCCTCCACATGGACCCCGATTTCCATCGAGGTTTTATGGGTGTAATTGATGCTCGCTTTGAGAATAACAATGTCGCCCAGTCGAACCGGGGAGAGAAAATGCAAACCGTCGATGCTAGCGGTAACCGCGACCTTGCGACAGTGACGGCTGGCCACAATGGCCGCGGCAATGTCGATCCACTCCATAATGCGTCCACCGAAGATGGTGCCTAGGGCATTGGTGTCCGAGGGTAATACAAGGTGATTAAATTCTGCTGCTGAGGCAGAAACAGGCTTGGCGTCCATGGTGGAATCCTCAAAATCAGTAATTTTTCGGGTTTAAGATCTCTTTAGAGAGCTGTTTATCTTTGCTTGGGTCCCTTGGCTATTTTTTTCGAATCAGCTGGTAACCTAAAAGCCCGGAAAAACAAGCGCCGAGTGTATAGGCAAAAGAGGCGTAGGGAGAGCCTTGTTGTTGCAGGAGATGTCCTCCTCCTAGGCTGCCAAAAACCAGCAGAGTGTAGACTAGGCGATTCAAAGCGAGGCTGACTCGAAGGGAGTTCTCTTTGGCCTGATTGTTTCCTATTTGGAGTTCTCCTTGATTAAGCCTTCTCAGGGTGCGTTGTAGTTCGGTGGGCAATTTTAAATAACTTAGGGCGACTTCCTTGAGCGTGTCCATGACCAGGTCGGCAAAGGTGCGATCTTTCCCTAAAACAAACTCCTCGGCGTAGGGAATGATAATGGTCATGGGATTAAGTTGGGGGGCGAGATGGGTGGTGAGTCCCATCAGCAAGATAAGAGTTCTTTCCAATAGGGCCCATTCTTTGGGCACGTTAAACGACTGAAAAAGATCCTGAAAAGAAAGATCCAAGCGTCGAAATTCGAGAATTTCTTCCAGTCGCTGCATGCTATCTAGGCGAAAGTTTTTAATCTCCTCGATTTTGACGTCTTTTAGGCGCTCGTAGAAGAATTCCACGATTCGATCGAAGGTTTCTTCTTCTTGTCCCTTGGCGATGAATCCCATGTCTTTCATGGCTCGGGAGATGATTGAGGTGTCTCGTTTAATGATGCCTTCCATGAAGCGTCCCATGCCTTGGCGCATTGGTTCGGAAATTCGTGCCACGGCTCCGAAGTCCATCATCACAATCTGGGGCATGATTTTTTTGACGTGCCGTTTTTTTTCAAGGGGCCCCGTCTCTGAGAGAAGCTCCTCGATCATTTCCACGTCCTCTTCGGCTCCCTGAATCAGGAAGTTTCCCGGGTGGGGGTCTGCGTGGTAGATCCCATCGACGAAAATCTGTTGGCAATAGGCGTGGAGAATTCGTTTAGCCACATCTTCCGGCGAAATTTGCATTTTCTCCAAGGCCTTTAAATGACTGATTTTGACCCCCTCCATGAATTGCAGGGTGAGGACCTTGGAGGTGGAGTAGTCTTTGAAGATTTTGGGAAATTTTACCCAATGTTGTTCTTTAAGATGATGACGTAGGGTTTCTAGATTTTTAGCTTCGTTCTGAAAATCCAATTCCTCCAGGATGACCTCTCGGATTTCTGTATAAGTTTTTTTTAAGCCGTATTGAGGAAAGATCCAGTTGAGGAGACTAAAAATGCGCTTCAGAGTTTTTAAATCGCTTTGGACGATGGCTTCGATATGGGGGTATTGAACCTTAACTGCGAGCTTTTCTCCCTGAAAGCTCTTTGCGGCGTGTACTTGTCCTAGTGAGGCGCTTGCGATGGGAGTGCGTTCGAATTCTAAAAAAAACTCTTGGGGTTTTTTGCCGAACTCTTCTTGAAAACGGGCTTCGATAGCCGAATAGGGGGCTGGAGGTACGGCGTCTTGGAGTCCTTCCAGTTCTCGCGTGATAGCCTCGGGGAGAAACTGGGTCATGATGCTCATCATCTGCCCAACTTTGATGAAAAGTCCCTTGAGTAATAGAATATTTTTCTTAATCTCTCGGGCTGTTTTGGTATGAATTTTTTCCCACCGGCCTTCAAGGCGGGAGGCGCCCAAAAGTTTTTGTGCCAAATAGGCGACCCAGTAACGAAACAAAATTTTTCCAGTAACCGCGTAGGCGCGAAGAAATCTTAGTTTGGGTGGAGGAGATGGGGCAGGGGCACTCATGGTCGGGAGACTAATGGAGGATGCCTTCGAGGAACAAGTGGAAAGCCAAGTGTTTTTTGTAGTTCTTTAGCTTGGGTCCGTTTTATAGCCCTATTTTTTCATGAACTTTTCTTGCCCCTTGCGTCTCGTCTTTTCCTCTATTATCTGGGGGAAATGAAAGTTCATGTTCCCAGCATTCCCGAAGAGGGTAAATCCTTTCCCTTGGCAGACAGTGTGCCATGGGTGCGACAGCTGCTCGAAGAGCGCATGGGCGATTATTGGCGCCCTGGTTCTCCGGTGTCAGGAGAATTACGGCTATGGCGTACTCACGCTAATGTTACTTTGCACGGACACTGGGAGCTGAGCCTTGTTTTTACTTGCGATCGTTGCGCTGCGACTTACTCGACGGTTTTGTCTATTCCGCTGAATCGCCATTTAACTCCATTTTTTGATGATCCCCGGGACCGTTCTTCTGAGGAGCGTGAATTGTCGGAAGAAGATCTCGAATTTAGTACTTACCATGGAGACGAGATGGATCTCCTCGAAATTCTCTCGGAGGAGTTTTTTCTGGCCCTGCCGATGGGCTCTTATTGTCGTGAAGAGTGTTTAGGGCTTTGTTTGCGTTGTGGTACCGATCTCAATACGAAGCCTTGCTCTTGTTCTCAAGAGGTCTCCGACGAAAGTCCCTTCGCCATATTAAAAAATTGGCGACAGCCCCGCTAAGACAGCGAAGTCTGTACGCGATCGAAGGATTTTTTCTCAATATTTTTCTTTGATTCTCAAAGGCCTTCCCCTATGTTAGGGCGCCTTTTCATCAAAGAATTGGTGGTCGTGTTTTGTTTATTGTTTTGGAGAAATTATGAAGACTCATCCAGTTAAGAAATGGTTTCATCGGGAGACGTTCAAATCCAAATTTTCTTTGGGGGCCGCGATGGTGTTGTGTGCCTCCGGGTTATTGTCTTCACCGTTGGCCCGGGCCCAGACCCTCTTCCAGAACGATAATGCCGCTTGCGAATCCAAGGAAGTGCTTTGCGGTGCGGGCGGAACTTGCCCCGATGGAGCGCGTAGCCTTGCCTGTAAAAACATCGAAAACTCTGTAGATTTTAACGGAGATGGGTTTGTCGATTGCGTGGCAGGTACCACGGTGAGCGGGGCAGGAGGAGAACTGATTGCATCGGTATTGCTCAATCAAGGCTTGGCCGCTACTTCTTGTTCAGGTGGGTCAGGTAATCAGTTTCAGACCGCTTCCAATTACAGTATTGATTTTCTTAACACGGACACAGGGTTGAGTTCGGTGGTTGCGGGTAATTTGAACGATACCAACTTTGATGATTTTGCCTTGGCAGATATTAATTCCTCCGTTCTCCCCGGCCCCTTAGTAAGCGCCTTTAGTTTACCGGGTGGTGGTTTTGGTCCCGATGGTACTGCGATTCCCAATAGTGATAGTAGTTCGGTGGATTGGTCCGATCCTTTGGCTCCTGGTCAGATTGCTTATCAATCCGATGAGGCCGAAAAAAATATGGCCCTTTTTGACTGCGATGACGATGGAGATTTAGATAATGTCATTGTCAGTGAATCTGTGGTCACGGTGGCCATGGAGGAGATCCATATCGGTTTTGCCAACGTCAATCGCAATGATGGTGGAGGATTAGCTAGTTTTGACAATCTGCTTTTACCTGGACAAGATTTTGTAACGGTAGCTTTTGCTCCTGTGCCCATTCCCTCGGGCGATATTTTGCAATCGGTTGCCATTGGTGATTTCGATGGAGCCAATGGACAGGATATCGCCGTGGCCGTAAACAGCACGGT
>DALYDW010000037.1:0-966 GCA_031972915.1 bacterium | reverse complement strand
GTACTCCGGCCGTCAATCTCTTGGATAATTCCCCCGGCTCTGGAAACTCTTTCCCATTTTCCATCGGTGCAGGAGATTTTGACGACGATGGTAACGATGACATCGTGGTCAGTACTCAAACCGAATTGGTAATGGGATCTCAGTTTTTTGGGGTCCAATACTTCTTCGGAAACGGCGACGGAAGTTTTCAAACACCCGGAACCGATATCGCTTTTACCGGAGGCGCCATCGACCAAAATGGAACGCCTCGGGCCTTGACCACAGGTTGTTTCAATAATGATAACGTTGTGGACGTAGCAACCTTAGTGAGCAGTCAAGATAATGTTCAGGATGCGACGGATATTCGAGTTATTACCTCTGATGGCTCAGGTTCCCTTAATAATCCGGTTGTCCTTAGTTTTGGTGATCTTGCTACTGGGCCGTTTACGGCCGATGGTATCGATGCAGCAGATTTCGACAACGGAGGCGGTGACGATATCATGGCTCTCGCTACTTATGCCGAGGGTGTTGTCTTGTCTCGGTCGGCCTATATTTTTATGAATACCCCGGAAGACTTTATTGCTGACGCGGGTGCCGATCAATTGGCACAGATTAATGTTCCGGTACAAATCTCGGGAGCCAGTTGTACGGCGAATCCTGATAACCCCGATGATCCCGCGGTTTTTGACATTCAATGGACGGTCAGCCCAAACTCCGGAGTCACTTTGGAGAATGCCGATCAAATCAACCCAACGCTAACAGCCAGCGAATTGGGTACCTATACATTGACCTTAGAGTGTCGCACTCGGTGCAATGTGTTGGTGAGCGACACAAAAACGGTAACGGTGGGAGAATTGCCCCCTCCAACCCCGACGCCTACGCCGACGGCGAGTCCTATTCCTACTGCAACTCCTGTCGTTGTGGTTTCCACCCAAGGGGGTTGTGTGGCGAGTTTAAATCCTCGAGTGGAGTTGGGGATGGGGTGGA
>DALYDW010000036.1:12316-15194 GCA_031972915.1 bacterium | reverse complement strand
GGGGTCATCGCACTTACTAGATCTAACGCACACTCCGCGGAAGGTATCATAGGGCTTAAAAAGGTGTCTACGATTGTTTGGTCGGGGGAATAAAAAGCTGAGTCCAGCCGGACTGGTACCCATTACCTGGGTCGATTTACGATCTCATCTCGGATTACCATCCACCACCTAGGTCGGGAGGTGGGGCGCGCAGCAGATGCCTCGGCCTGAGCTGGCCCGCTTGGCCTGTTGCCATCCACTCGAGCCATGACATGGGCTGGAAAAATCCGATCACTCAATTGGCGCACCCCAGGAGACAGGGGACGATAGCGGGCGGGGGATACCACAACCGGGGCCAGACCACTTAGTCGATTACTGTCCGCCCGAACCATGACATGGGACGGAAAAATTCGATCACTCAATTGGCGCACCCAAGGATGCATCCCGGTAGGCAAACCTTTGGCACGGCGATAGTCGCGGATGGGCTTGAGTAGCTCTAGCGTTGGGGTGATATCGACGTATCTGCCAGCATAGGGATGACCCGGGGGTAGCTCACGAACAAAGGGACTTCCCGTGAGAAGATCGGTTTGCTTACTGTGCTCAATGGGTTTGGAAGTAATGACCCCCGAGTCGATGATTTCCCCGTAAACCCCGTAAGAGTTCACCTTGCTGTCGACAAAGCGGATGGCCTGCACCCAAGTTTGGTTTCCTTCGGCACGAGCCATGGTCCAGATCACGGGCCGCATTTGCCCCGAAGCCGTCAACAAGGTGCCCCCGGCGTATTCTTCGTAGGTCACTCGGCCCAAAATCTCATGGGGGGCCTGATAACTTAACACAGGCCGTTGGGTGAAATCAGGAATGAACCCCTGGGGATATTTTAAGGCCGCCAATTCCCGGATCAGCGGCGTAGGATTGGGCGGAGGCGCCTCCTGTCCCTCAGGTGGCGGAGGTAATTTAAACATAGAACCCGGCCTATGGCGCTGCACCTCCCTTAATCCGGGGGTTTCCACGTAAGAGGCCCTATCGCCAAAACCAAGCACCATGCTCTTTCCGGTCCCCTCTCCTGCGTCGTACGGTCTTTTAAAATAAATCTCGGGGTCTATGGCCATCCAGCGGGAAAGAGCATCTTCTGGTAAGGAAACGCTGGCCCCTCGACCTTGGCGGGCTGAGTTTTGTTGGTGCTGAGCCAAGGCCTGGACCAGCTCCGGCGCCAGTTGGGTTTCCGCCGTATAATGCCGGGCAGCTCTCGATCCTTTAGCCAGAATTCCCCCCACCGAAACCGGAGTAACCCGCCAACCTCCCCCGGAGGCAGAGTGATAATAAAGTCGGCGCACCAACAAGGGCTGCCCATCGACAATATCGCGGGTAACCGCAACCACATAGTCTTTAGAGGGTCTTCCCTGAGAATCAATAGTCCTAATCAAGGGGCTTAAATAAAAATCTCGGCCTTCCACCCGAACCTTTACCACGGGTCGAAGGGAGCGGCTTTGTAGAATTTGACGGGCTGGGCCACGGGCGGGCAGGGCATTCAAGGCCGCAAGTTCGC
This sequence comes from bacterium, assembly GCA_031972915.1. Taxonomy (GTDB): domain Bacteria; phylum UBA10199; class UBA10199; order DSSB01; family DSSB01; genus DALYDW01. The sequence continues at coordinate 13,669 of DALYDW010000036.1, read as the reverse complement.
CGGGTGTTATTGTGTGCAATAACTCAACGGGATGACGCCCAGAAATCGGGCCTCCACTAGGACCTCTGTCCTGAGGCCCATGGGCCTCGCTTAGGAGCTTGTCGGGCAAGGCAAAGCCACCGGTCGGTCCCACACCCTCGGCGGCCAAAGCCCAAGGCGGTGCCCCCTGTCCCAAGACCTCTGCCAAACGCTGTCCGGCTTGATTCCACGCTTCTGCAAAAAAGCGTTGTCCCGCATCAAACAGAGCCCGCGCTCCCGCAACCTGCGGAGAAACCGCGGGCGCTTGTTGTGGAACCATCGGCGCGGGCTCGGCCTGGATCGCTGATTTCGGCGCCTGCACCTTGCCTCGTGGAAACACCAAAACCTCGCCGTAGTCAGGAACCCTAATCTTTAAAACATCCCCGCGCTCGGCGCTTTTTCCTAAAGCCCGCTTCAATGCAGCTTCACGACTCGGACTGTACTCGTAGAGCCCTAAACTCTCGTTAAAACGGATCCCATAGGCATTGCCTTCCCCAAAATACTGCCGCGTCGTCTCGTGTTGGGAACGCAAGCTCTCTAAGCTTTTTAACTCTCCCTGAATTTGCTCGTAGAGTTCTGGATTACTGAGCTTCAACTCGGGATAAGCCTCCAAAAGCCTTTGCTGCGCCTGCAAGACTCGGTAGCATTTTGCCAAAACCGCCATCCCCTCACTCGGCGAGGCCTGGTCACTCTTCGCCAACTGCTCCCACGCCTCGCGGGCCTCCACCATCTTACTCTGAAGATGGCGCTCCGCTCGCTGATAGGCCGCCTGCTGCCACTGCTTTGCCGCCCAGCCCACGGGTTTATGAATATTGGCCCCCATCGCGTGGCCCGCCTTTAAGGGAATCAACAAAGCAACGCGATGTCCCCAACTCGCGGGATCCAACAGGGCCACCTTCGCTGCCTGAAAAGACAAGCCTTGGCCCCTTGATAAATTCTCGTAATTTTCTTGGATCGTCCCCACGATCCCTTCGTAAACTCCCAAACTCGCCAACTCGACCCCAAAACCACCCGCCTTGATCCCCACCCCGCTGATGCCCTGGCGGCTCAAAACCTCTAACTCTTTTAGCACTCCTCGTTGGTACTGTTCCGCCGTTAGATCCCTAAGGGCCCGTGCTCCCACCTTGGCCTCAAACTGCCCTACCGCTTCCGCTGTTAAGGATCTCACCTGCAAACCCTGATACAACTTCAACGATCCCCCTAGCATGGCGAACATGGCTAAGTTCATCCCCATCTCTTGGGTCAAGGCTTGGCCATTTTCTCCCAGACTCGAGCTCGGATCCAAAAAGGGTTTAGCTTCGATCCCATTCACCAAGCCATGGTGCACACCGGTGA
>DALYDW010000036.1:0-12306 GCA_031972915.1 bacterium | reverse complement strand
GCGGCGTTGCTCAACAACGCGCTTCCCACCAACTCAAAATTCCCACGCGCCGCCGACAGGCCTCTTAACATTCGTAAACCCTGAACAGCTCGTATCCCTTTTCCCACCCACAAGGCCGTACGAGCCGCAATCCCGCCTGGAACTAAGATCGTCGCCGCTGTCACCACTAAGGCCTTGGTCGTTTCTTCCGATCGAGCCTTAGCCACTAAACCGCGGTTGCCGGGAATGGATTCTAAAAGATGGTAGTAGCGCTGGGCTTCTTCTAACCTGCCTTGCGAAACTAACACCTCCACCCGGGTGTATTGCTGCGACAATTCTAAAATTCTCTGACCTTGGGGTTTGCCCTTCTGGAACCGGGCCCAATCGGTTTGCAGGGATTTGCGCGACAGCTCTTCTAAACCTGCCACCTTCGCCTGCACCGTCGTCACCAAGGCCGCCGCTTGCGCCAGTTGTTGAATCTTCCCGAAATCCGCTCCCTGCGGACGACCCTGAGATTCCCACTTCGCCAATTCCATGCCCAACCTGCGAACCTGAACGTTATTGCCGTTCAATCTTTGGGCACCGGCAAAGGATTGATAAACGCTCAGCTGCGCCGTGATCCACCGGTAGTCTTGGGCCGTGGGCGCGGCAATCCCCTCGAACTCGGCCATGGCCCCTTGGACCTGGGCATAGTGGGGATCCTCGGCTCCCAACAAATCCAAGGCCTGATTCAGTTCTTTTGCTAACTCTTGCTGGAGACCCCAAGATTCATAATTCGAAACAACCCGCGCCGCCCCAATCAAAACCTCGAGATTTTCTCCCAGCAAATTCACATCGCCAGGCTCCATGGCCTCAAGATCCGATACCGCCGCTGTGAAGGTCGCCAGGTTTTGTCGGGCACGAAGCACCGCGGGGTCGGCTTCGACCTCGGCATCCCACGCAAGCGCCGCGGCTTTGTCCATTTCGACCTCGCCATCTACCTCCACCCCTTCACCGACGGCTTCCCTCGACTCGCTCAACTTGAGTTCCGCATCGCCTAGGGCCACTTGCACTTGAAACTTCAAACCTTCTCTTATCGCCGTGAGACTCTCGACACGTCCCAACAGAAAATCTCGGTACTGCCCCACACCTTGGGCGAGCACGGACTCGGAAGATCCTTCCGAAGCTTCCCACTGGGGATCGGGCTCCAAGCTACCGTCAACATAGCCCAGGGCACTTTCAAACACCGCGATCTCAGCGTCGTAGTTGGGCACCTGATCCATGGCCGCTTCCCGGGCCCGATACCCCTGCAAAGTCGGATTGGCCGCCGCTAAACGAGCTTCTACCTCGGCAAATTTCGCTAAAAAAAGCTTCAACTCTTCGGAAGCATACCAAGCAACGAGTTCGTCGCGTACGCTTTGCAATTCTGCTCCAGAAGCAGGCTCGGCCCGTTCGGCATCGCTCAAAATTTTCTGAATGACTTCTTGAACCTCGGGAACGCTCTCGCGAAACGCCAGCACAAAGGCATCTTGGGCTAACAACTCTTCGGGACGGGGATCGTGTTGCCAATATTCGGGAGGTAAAACTTCTCGAAAAAACGCTTGTACTCCGATGCGCTGCTCTTGGAGTTGGAGATATTCGCCCAAGACTTGAGCCTCTTCTAGGGCCGTGGCAAACAAAAGATCGGAATTCGTCAAAGCGGCGGTCACGAGCTTGTGCTCTATCTGGATCCTGATGGGCTCAGGGATTTCTAAATCACGAAAGATCGACAAAAGCTCATGAGCGATTTGAGCCTTTTCTAAACTATGGACCGCTACGAACAACTCGGCTCCCCGAGCCGTCTGGAGTTGCTGCTCCAACGCTTCAATCGCGGGAGACAGTTCTTCAAAACGGCGCATCGGAGTAACCGACTTCATCGCCTCTACCAGATTCTTCGCAAAAAAAACTTGGGAAGCCTTATTGACAGAGGGACTGTGGTCCACAGCCTGACCAGGGACCGAAACCGGCAAGGGGGCATCAAGCGCCGCCGCCGTGGCAACGGCGGACTCGCCCAAAACCGGCGCATCGGTCTCCGCGCCCGAAGGCAGGATAGCCTGTAAATGTTGTAAAACCTTGATCATACCCGGGCACACACCCCCGTCAAAACTGAAAGCAAACTCTGTGCCAAATAAAAAACCTGTTAAACCATTGAAATTATTATATTTTTATAGATCATATTCGAGCCATCCCAGTCCAAAATGAAGTTTTCCGAAATGAAAATTTTAATTTTCGAGGGATGGGGGCACCATCTCTTTGTCTCAACTCCTTTTGGAGCTTCACAACGAAGCTTAGGGGCCTCGGATAAAAAATAAAAAGTTTACAAGCGAATCTCGCCTACCGGACAATGCCCCTTTTCATGAACCAAAATCGTCGTTTACCCCTTCGAGAAACTTTCATCACTCTGGCATTTTTTGCTCTGGCATCCCTGGGCATTTTTTTGGAAAAACCCACCGGAGCCATCCAAGGCATTGTCTATGACAAGGCAGGCCTTCCCCTACCAGGAGCTGTCTTTTCCGTAGATAACTGGCCCATGCGTTATGAAATTCGCTCGGACGACCAAGGACGCTTCAAGCTCGCCCAAATTCCTGTGGGAAGCTACAGCACTCAAATTCGCAAAAAGGGTTATCAGTGGGCCTATCCAGGAAATATCTCCATTGAAGAGGGCAAAACCACTTCCCTAGAAAGCCTTACACTAGAGAAACTGGATCCCAACCTTTATATAAGCCTGTGGGATAGCACCAAACTCCCCCAAGAAAAGGCTCTGCTCAGCGTAAGCGGGGCTCGAGTACCCAAAATTTACTTCGAATCCTATCAAGTCGACCTGAAACAATTTTTGGAATCCGGTGGAGAGCTGTCCCAACTCGATGCTTCGGATTTTAACCCCGAAGGTGCAAAGGGCATCCGTGCCTTAAAAAATTGGCAATACGAAATTCCCATCGAATCGGTTCCGGAGTTTGAACTCAAAACCAAACTGGAGGTTCCAGAAGCCGCTGGACTCTATTTAATTCACGCCACCGCCTCCAGCGAAGATCGACAAAAAAGCTTTGTGCAAAATATTCTCTTAAACAAAACCGATCTGGGCTTCTTGTTGAAGCGGGACCGAGAGAAACTACTCACCTTCGTCACCACTCTAAAAGAGGGAAAAACTATCGCCAACGCGGAAATTAGTTTTTTTCTTCCGGGACAAAATCCAGTTCATTCTCTAAGCAATTCCCAAGGCATTAGCCTGGTAAGGGTCCATCAATTTCCAGAAGGAATTGGAGACGGTGGGACGGTACTCGTCACCCAGGGAAACTCCATAGCCTATGGCTACATTCCCGAAGAAGCTTACGGCGGTGAAACCGGAGAAGGCACCGCTCTCGGAGAAGTTTCGGACCCCTCGGAAAAACTACTCGCCATGCTTTACACGGAACGCCCCCTATATCGCCCAGGACAAAAGGTTTATTTTAAAGGAATTCTAAGAAAAAGAGACGCTCAAGGAAATTATCAATTGCCCCCAGCAGGGTCCGTAGCGGTGCGTATTGAAGATCCTCGAGGCAGAATCTTGCAAGATTCGGAGCTTTCACTCAACGCACAGGGTTCTTTCTTCGGAGAACTTGACTTAGAAAATGAAGCCGACCTTGGTTACTACCGACTACTTGCCGTCTTCGAGGACAGAGAATTCGGAGAAAGCTTCGAAGTTCAAGAATATCGAAAGCCCGAATTTAAGGTTTCCATCAAGGGGGCTCGAGACCGCTATTATGCCGGAGACGAAATTGAGTTTTTAGTGGACACTCAATACTACTTCGGAGCACCCGCCGAAACCGAGCTGCAGTACACCTTGTATCGTAGCGCCTATTATTACACTTCCCCCGAAGAGAGCATCCTTCCCGATCTGTGGGTCGATGAATCCTATCTCGGAGGATACGGAGAATACCTACAAGACGGAACCCTAGCCACCGACGCGCAAGGTCGAGCGGTGATCTCTTACAAAGCTCCCACGAGTGAAACGGATAGCTCTTACACCTTGCGGGTCGTGGCCAAGGATCTTTCAAATCGCCAGGTAGAAACCGAAAACAACCTCGTCGTCACAGCGGGCGACTTTTTCTTTCGAACCGAAAAAACTCAATTCTTGGCCTCGATCGGCAAGCCCTACCAATTGGGAATTTACTCGAGAGATTACGAAGACCAAGCTCGTTCCGTCGATTACGAACTTCAGGCCGAAAAACAAAAGTGGGATCCGATTGCCAAAGACTACGAGTACAAAAAATCCGAAAGTCTTTCAGGAAAAACCGACGCCTCAGGCCGTGGCAATGCAGAGCTTACCCTCAAATCCGCCGGTTATTATCGACTGGTGTTAACAGGAAAGGATTCTCAAGGGCGTAAAGTGCGTTTCGAAGATTTTCTATGGGTAGCCGGTCCCGGCGATGAAGAGGCGGGCTTCGGCTTGGAACCCTCGCTAAAAATCATGGCCAACCAACGCCAGTACCAAAAAGGGGACACCGCCCATTTGTTTGTTGTGGGACCCGAAGCCCATCAAGCAGTGTTACTCACGGTAGAAGGTAGCGAACTCTACCATCAGGAGTTACTGACCCTCGACGGTTTTTCTAAACAGATCGACTTGCCCTTAAAGCCGGAATGGCTGCCCAATGTCTTCGTGCGCGTCGCCACCGTCGGCAAGAAGACTCTTTACTCAGGAGAAGTGCAGTTACAAATCTCCCCAAAACAGCATTTCTTAGAGGTAGAAATCAGCAGCGATAAAGCCCAATATCAGCCCGGAGAAACCGTAGCCTATCGAATCAAAACCCTCGATGCCCAGGGCCAACCCGCCCCCGCCGAATTTTCTTTAGGCGTAGTGGATGAAAGCCTCTATGCCCTCAAGGCAGATAGCACCGACATCCAGCAAGTTTTTTGGGGCCTGCGTCCCAATCGAGTTGGAGAAAGCTACTCCTTTCCCGGAAACTATTCTGGAGGTATTCAAAAAGAAGATCGAAACTTACTTCGAAAAAACTTTAAAGACACGGCTTTTTGGTCTCCTGTTCTGTCCACTAATGAACAAGGCGATGCCATGGCCCAGGTCACCCTACCCGATAATCTGACTACCTGGAGAGCCACAGTCATCGCCGCAACGGCGAACACCTCCGTTGGACAACAAAAACAACAAGTCATCGCAACTAAACCACTCATCGCACGAATCGCGGCCCCACGTTTCTTCCGACAAAAAGACCGCGTAACACTCCAGGCCATCGTACACAATTACACCGAACAAGAACAAAAAGTGAGGGTCTCTCTCGATCTAACTAAACTTCAGTTTAGCAAAAGCGAAGAAGGTAAAAATCGCGAGCTGGTCATCCCGGCTAAGGGTGTTCTGTCCTTTGCCTTCACAGTAGATGCTCCACAAGCCGGAAAAGCCAAGGTCGCCCTCTTAGCGAAAGGAACCCAAGTCAATGACGGTGTCGAATTATCGATTCCCGTTTTGCCTTATGGAATTCCCGATCACCATTATGCCCAGGGACGCATTGCTCCTGGATCAGAGGAGTCACCAACGCAAACTCAAATTTCTTTGCAAGTACCCCCAAGCATCGATTTAAGTTTAAGCCAGCTTAAACTCACCCTCGACACCACTTTGGTGGGACAACTTCTAGGATCCCTCGATTATCTCATTCAATATCCTTATGGTTGCTTAGAGCAGACCATGAGCCGTCTTTTGCCCGCTCTGACCATCGCAAAACTCTACGAAACCTTGGGCTATGAAGATAAAGCCTTACAGAGCAAACTTCCGCTGCTCGTCAAACGGGGCCTAAAGCGAATCCTCACTCTACAAAATAACTCCGGTGGATGGGGCTGGTGGAAAAACGATAGTTCCGATCCATTCATGACCGCCTATGCCCTTTATGGACTGTCAAAAATCAAATCCATGGGCCAAAGCGTCGACGAAGAAGCTCTCAATCAAGGTCGGCAAGCCCTAGAGGGCATTCTTCAAGCACCCTGGAATTCTTACAATAGCTTTTTGTTGGGGGCCGATGGCACCTTGAGCTTTGTTCGCTACACCGCCGTACTGATGGGAATTCCACTCAATATGTATGCCTTGCCACCACCTCCGCGGCAGCCCCTGAGTCAGTCATTCTGGATCTTGAGCTTGTTAAGACAAAATCATCGAGACATGGTGGCCGATGCCATCACCACGCTCAAAAAGCAAATTCAGTGCGAAGGCGACAAGTGTCATGCCGTACAAGCACTCCCCAACGATTCTCGTTCTTCCATGGACGTCATGGCCACGGCATGGGCACTGCAGGCCTTGGTGGGATTTCAAGATACGGACACCGATCTACAAGAAAGCATGGTCCGTTATTTGTTCGCACAACGACAAGGCGGGCATTGGCGTCATACCTTTGAAACCGCTAGTGTGCTTTATGCCCTGGCTGAGTACGCAAAAACCTCCACCGTCCACGCCCAATCTATCAAGGCTCGTCTTTCAGCATCAAACCAAGTATTGGAAAATATCCAAGTCGCATCGCCCCACTTCACCCGAATTCTTGAGACCTGCTCTCCGTCAAAGCCCGAATGCCAAGGCACCAAAAAGCTTCCACTTAAAACAGGGCCTCAAAACTTGAATCTGGCCAATATTGGGGAAAGTTCCCTTTTTTACCAAAGTGACTTCACTGTTTTTTCCACGGACGAAAATTTAAATTCCGTCGACCAAGGACTGAAGGTTCAACGGGAGTATTTTCGAATCAAGGCTAAACGCGTTCCGGGGCAAGACGGAGTACAGTACGAAAGCTCCCCGCTCCAAGGCAGCGTCCAGCGTGGAGAAACTTTGGGAGTACGGTTGACGCTTCATAGTTCACACCCGCTTGAATATGTGATGATAGAAGATTTTCTACCTTCGGGCTTTGAAGTCTTACCAGAAATTCGTTTCGATACCGGTACCGAATACACTTCGGAAATTTCAATACGCGATGAAAAGGTGACTTTATTCCGCAACTACCTACCTGCGGGAACACACATCTTTAACTACGCCCTCATGCCCGAACTCGAAGGGAAATTTCAAATCATGCCAGCTCAAGCAGAATTGATGTACCAGCCGGAGTGGCGTGGCAGCTCTTCCAATAAAGTATTAGAGGTAGTCGCCCCTTGAGACTCCAGAGCATTCATCTTTGGATGGGATCCGCCCTACTCCTCACCTTGGGGGCAGCAGGGCTATTCTATCAACAGCGCCCCTTTCGCACCCCATTGGGAGGTTTCGTCACCGACCTGAAAGGACGCTCCCTTGCTCAACGACACAATATCGTACGTGCTTCGGAAAGTTTTTCTGGAGCAGTGATCCATTCGCAACAGACCTTTTCACTCAACCAAGCAGCCGGCCCTTACACGCGAGACCGAGGTTTTTTGCCAGAGCGTAGTTTTATTGGCCATCGAAGCGTCGAAAGTTATGGTGGCGGAGTCTGTCAATTAGCCTCCACTCTGTATAACGCCGCTCGATTAGCGGGCCTCACGGTCGTCGAACGGGTTCCCCATAGTCAGGAAGTTATCTCCGTACCCCAGGGTCATGATGCCACTTTGGCCTTTGGTGTTTCTGATCTTAAACTTAAAAACCCCTATCCCTTTCCAATCAAGATCGTATCCCGTGTAATCAACGATCAATTGCTACTGGAAATTTGGGGGAAGGAAAAAAACCATGCAAGACCTTAACTATCGAACCGTCTATGCGCTCCACGTTTTTTCTTATTTATTACTGCTGGGTTGTAGCCTTTATTTTTCAAAAGGTCTTCACAGCGTCCCGTCTTCTACTTTCTTAGTTTTAATTTTATCCGGCAGCGGCCTAATCTTAGCAACTCTTCTATTAATTGCCTCACGGCGAAGTTCGATTAGCGGAACCACTCCGTGGTTTCTTTACTTGCTGTTCTCAGTTTTACAAGGAGGCTTGGGTTTTTTTATCGCATGGAAATTTTTTTCTCTCCCCATCGGGGTGGCTTCCGCCTTTCCGGTGGGAGCCTTAGGAGCTTCCTTAAGCCTCATCGCTTTGGAAATAGGCTCTTCACCTCAAATGCGAGGATTGGGGGTTGCCGCATTATTAGCTCTAACCTTGACCTTAGGTTTGCGTCTTGCCGGAGTTTGGGGAGGTTTGATCGCAGGTCTAGCGGTTTTAAACGGATTTTGGTTGGGCTGGATGATACTTCGAGAAAAACCGGAAGCGCGCTCATTATGGTGCCAAGCCACATCCTTCTTCGCACTACTTTGCGTAGGACGAGCGGCAATTCAATATTATTTACTCCAAAGCAACTATGCGACCTTAGGGGTTGTGATCACCCATCCCTATACCTACGCCGCGCTCTTCGCCGGTTGTTTTCTCCCTTTTCTCGCCTGGGCTGTAGATCAAGAAAAGATTTTAAAATCACCCCTCAGGATTTTATTTTTGGGGATCCTCTTACCCCTAAGCCTTGGAATTTTTTTCCACGTTCGTCCCATGGGCGCATATTTACTGGGCCTAGTTACAACCAGTTTTCTTCTAGGAATGATTTTTGCCAATCCTTGGGGCATCTTATCGACCAGCTATTGTAACCTGGCCAGCGTTGTATGGGGACTCTCCCTCTTTCAAAAACTTAACAATTTAAGTCGCGTGTCACGCATTCAAATCCTGACCGGACTTTTCATCCTAGCACTAGGACTTGTCTTAGCGCTTAAACGCTCCTCGGTTAAAAAAAGCGACTACCCCGCATGAAAGAACGCTGGAGACTTTGGCTACCTTTGATTTGGATCACCCTGGCCCTTTTGCTCTTTGGAATTCTAGAAGCACTGGCCCAGCCGCTGCCCCCTTGGAAAAAAAGAAGCTTTCAAGAGAGAATCCATTATGTCGTAGATCAAGCACTGATGGGACGGGATGGTATCGTCTTAGGTTGGGATCGAGTTACCGGAGAAACTTGGCTGTTGGGAAATCGCGCTTTGCTACAACAAGGTTTTTCCCCTGGATCCGTGATGAAAATCATCACAGCCGAAGCCGCCTTGCGCAGTCAAATACCACAGCAAAAAGATTGCGAAGGTCACGAAACCCTGTTTGGGAAACAACGCTTTTGCTGGAACTCTCAAGGTCACGGTCGCTTGGACTTGGCTCAAGCCTTGAGCCAGTCCTGCAATTTATTCTTTGGTCGCTTAGGCTTGAAAATCGGGTCTGAAAAACTCTTGGAAATCTTGCACGCTTATCATTGGGATCCACAATGGAAATCCTTGTCCAAAACGAATCGACAATCCTTAGATCCAGTCGAATTGGCGCTGGGCGAATCCCCTGCACTCCGCGTCACTCCGCAACAGATGGCGAATTTTTGGGAAAGTTTTTTGAGAAAACTTGATCATGATCCAAACTCTGCCATCAAGCGAGGCCTAAGTTTAGCGGCGACCCAGGGCACCGCACGAACCTTGGGGCGATTGAAACATCCCGCATTGGCAAAAACAGGAACCATCGACTCGTCCCGTATTAAAGAACAAACCGATGCCTGGTTAGTCACAGCTCAGCCTACCTCACAACCTCGTTTTGCTTGGGTCATTTTTCTAAAAAATGCCCATGGTTATTTGGAACCAACCCAATTAGGGTTCGAGCTGTTAAAAATCACTGAGGATGTTTTTGATGTTACTTTTTCGAGCCAAACGGCTCTTGCTCCCAAGGCCTCGGCACTCCCTTTTTAAATTAAGTTTCATTCTCGTCTTGGCCTTTGGAATTGTTCCAAAAATTTCCGCAGCACCGCAGAATCCTGACTTTGTGACACTCCGTTTTTTTTCTCAAGAATCACCCCAGCGTATCCGAATCAGCGCCCCTTCGGGCATTTTCCTCCAAGAGGAAATGGGTGAATCACGTCCTCTTCATATCGAGACCTTAGAGCTAGACGCCTCTTCAGGAAGACTGCTGAGTGTTCCTCCTTTAGCAACATCTCAAGAAATCTGGCGTCTTAGAGGTCTAGGAACAGAGCCTTTAACCCTCACTTCGGATCAAGGCCGAGTGCGCCGGCTCCAAACAGAACTTAAAATCGCTGTAAAATCCCATCGACTGTTTTTAACGACTCGTATCCCCCTTGAAGATTACGTCAGCCAAGTGCTTCCCGAAGAAATGCCCCGTGATTTTCCTTTAGAGGCCCTAAAAGCCCAAGCCGTACTAATTCGTACTCGCACACTACAAAAACATTTTGAACATCGACGCGAGGCTTATGACCTTTGCGATTCCACTCATTGCCAAGTCTGGAAAGGCGTAGGAACCTTCGACGCTAAAATCCAGGCGGCGACACAGCAAACCCAAGGCCTCATTCTCAGTCATGGCAATCAAGCCATTGAGGCTCTTTACCACTCCACCTGTGGAGGACACACCGCTGCAAATCATCAAGTCTTCGGCGGGAAAGCGCTTTCCTATCTGCAGGGGGTTTCGGATGAAGACTTTTGCGCAAACTCTCCCCACTCCAATTGGAAAAGCAATTTGAATTGGGCACAGGTGCAAAACGCCCTGGGAGAAAATCGCTTAAGAGCGATAAATATCACCAAGCAAGACGCTTACGGACGCGTTTTTGAACTTCACTTGGAAAACAGCTCTCGAGCGATAATCTCGGCTCAAGAATTAATTTTGCAATTGGGCCGTCTTTATGGATGGGAGACCTTAAAAAGCAACTGGTGGACTTTGTCTTCCCAAAAAGACGGTCTGACTTTTTTGGGACATGGTTTGGGGCACGGCGTTGGCCTCTGTCAATGGGGAGCCCGGGGAAGGGCCCAGCAAGGCGCCTCCTTCGAGGCAATTCTCAGGGCTTATTTTCCAGGAACCCACTTGCAAACTCTGACTGAAAAAACTTCTTTAGGAGCGGTGCGGTGACTCGTTTTAAATCTTTTTTTCTCTTCTATTTTTGTTTTATCGTGGCGCTGATTTATTCAAACACAACGGTTTTCGCTCAATCTCAAGTCGACAATTTACACATCTTCGAAATAATTCAAAAAGATCCCCAACTCACTCGAGAATTAGAACAACTCCTTCGCATCGCCTTAGACCGTGCCTGGGGTACGCCAACCCCATGGCCCCAAAATTTTTCCCCACTTTTTAAGCGCCCTGTCGCTTTCTTCGTCACTTTGAAAAAAAACGGTGAGACTCGAGGTTGCATGGGATCGCTGCATCCTCAGAAAAAAAATTTTTTTCAAACCCTCGAAAACCACCTCAAGCTGGCTTTATTTCGTGATCCTTGGCACCGCCCGGTACAAAAACAAGAATTACCCGAAATGGAAATTTATCTCACCGCAACCGGAAAACCCCAACCCATTCTCCGTCTACAGCAGCTCAACCCAGCCCGAGATGGAATTTTGCTTCAAAGCGGAAATAAAGCCGCAGTCGTACTTCCTGGAGAGGCCAAGACTTTAAGCTACTTAATTCAATTCGCGAAAAAAAAAGCTGGCTTAAAAAAAGGTGAAATGTACCAAGTGTATTTTTTACCCAGTCTTTCTCTTGGAGTTTCCTGGGAAAAAAAACACATTGATTAAAAGCCTTGTTGTCTTTGTAACGCCCCTCTCTCTCAATAGGGAGAAAAATATTTAAGCCCCAGCACTCCTACCAAAACAAGAGCGATGCAAAACAAACGCCACGCGCTCACGGGTTCGGAAAAAAACACAATTCCATAAAGGGCTACTCCAGCGGCACCAATTCCGGTCCACACCGCATAAGCAGTTCCGATGGGAATTTGTTTCACCGCCAGAGAAAGGCTGAAAAAACTCACTCCCATAGCGGCCAGCGTCCATAAGCTAGGAATAAGGCGACTAAACCCTTGAGAATATTTAAAACCCACCGCCCACACGATTTCAAAAAGTCCTGCCAAGATTAGATAAAACCACGCCATAACACGCTCTCCGTTATCCCCTCTGTAGATGTTAGATAATTCGATGACACGATTTTTAAGAATTTCCAAACCATTGTCGTAATTAACCTGTTCGGGATTTCAATATTCTCGTTGCAACGACATTGTGAGGGAGTTCTGACAGCATTGCTGCAATGCCGTTACTACGCCCTTGTCGCTGCGAGGAGCGACGCGGCAGTCTCTTCGCGCTGAGCAACCAAGCCACTCTTTAAGCACACCCCGTACTTGCCCATCACGTTCGGTGCAAAAAACCACACCGCAAAGCAGTGCCGCCCGTGCTTGTCTCGAAGAGATTGCTTCAGCCCCTGGCGGGGCTTCGCAACGACAGTGGGATGGAGATCTTGTCAACCGATTGTCTAACGTCAAAAAAACAACTGATTGTCATAATGAAACGAGAAAAAAACAAAATGGCCCAAAGCAATTTTAAAAAAATATGGCGGGCAAAAAATTCAACTCT
>DALYDW010000035.1:11772-15207 GCA_031972915.1 bacterium | reverse complement strand
CTACGCTTTACGCGCATAACTCACAGATATTTGTCAAAGAGGGCGATTACGTCACTAAGGGCCAAGAGATTTCTGCTGTCGGCAGTACGGGGCATTCAACAGGCCCTCACTTACACTACGAAGTACGAGTTGAAGGAGTGCCGGTCAATCCTGAGCGATTCTTCTAAGTTCTTTTGTCATGAGCCGCATGGTTTTCATGGGCTCGTATCAAATCAAAATAATGAGCGTTTCGAGGGGCTTCTTTGAGGCCCCTTTTTTTAGGAAACTCTTATGTCTTTAGTGCGATAAATGATCCTAAGTGGGTAAAGAATTCCCGCTGTGTTTCGCTTAAAAACTCCGAAGTTTCCTCAAAATCTTTTAGGGTAAGGAAAATAATATGTCAAAACCGGTGAACGGCTCCAATGGGGCAGGTCAAACGTCTTTGGTTCAGGGTTCTCAGGCGACTTCTCCTCAAGGGCCAGCACAGGGTCCGAGGGGCCCAAGAAGCGGTGTGGCCGAGGCGCTCGAAGATCTTCTCGGGCAAAATGGGCAAGGTCGTAATCTGCCTGTCAAGCAGGGCCCCCGAACTTTGGGCGATAGGATCGCGCAAGGTATCAAACAGCTTCTCGGACTGAGAGAACAAGTTCGGATTCCTGTGCGGCAGTTTCGCTTTCAAGGGGTGTCTTCCCCATCATGGTCGACTCGAGCTTCCGAGGCCTTGAGTGTCAGCCCACAAACCGCAGCAGGTGTGGGACTTTGTGCGCTTGGAGTTATAGCGGTTTTTACGGTGAGTCGGGCGGGTGGTGCTCTTGCGTTCGCTGAGGGGGCCGCTTTATTGGTGGCAGATGTCGAGGGAACAGAGCCGGTCACTTACTATTGAATCGAGTTTCGTAGGGGATGAGCAGCTTGGCTTTGTCGGTGTGTTGCTCCGATGTTTATGAGGTGCTGTTCGATCAGCTTACGGTGGAGTCTCAATAGAGACTGTTTTGAGGTAGTCCAGCACCACATCCAGATCAAGTCGATGCTGCTTTAAATATTCTCTGAGATCGCCGGACCGAATTCGCTCGGGGTGGCTAAGATTTTTTTGTAATCCTTGCACCAGTTCATCGAGAGACATTTCTAAAATATCGGCTAAGACTTCGAGCAATTCTTGGGGATAAAAGTAAAGGCGGTGTTTTGCCAATACTAGGTCAATGTATCCGGGGTAGGGAAAGCTGCGAAAAATTTTTGCTGCTTGGCTTTTTGTAGTTTGGTTGAGTCTCGATAAGGAGATTTCGTTGGCCACTCCTTTGGACTGCAAAACTGCTACTAGAACTTCGAGTGGAGTAATACCTGCTCCTGTCCCTAAACCTCCCAAGGCGGCCGTAAAATATTCTGCACCCGCTTCGCGGGCGGCGAGGGTATTGGGTACGGCTTGGGCCAAATTATTTCTTCCATGAAATCCGAGGGGAATATTCAGTTGTGTCTTTAAGGTAGAAACATAGCGTTGCACTTCACCAGGATGGGAGCTTCCCGAGGCATCGGCTAGCCAGAGCTGATCGACTCCGTTTGCTTGGCAATATTTTCCTATTTCTAAAATTTGCTCTGGGCTCTGATGCTGAAAATATTAAAACCCTCATGCGTGCTGCACATACCATCGTCTTGCCAAATTTTTTTAAGGAGGCGACGTAGTCTTGAATTTTAGAAAACTCCGAAGGCACCACGGTAATTCGTCCCAGTTGAAAAAGTTCTTGCAGATCCTCTAGGGCTTCGAGGCAGTAGGGCAAGGCTCTTAAAGAAACGGAGCGTTGCAATTGGGGTGCGGCTTGTTTGACAGCTTCGAGAAGTTCTCGATCGTGACAGAGCCCTGGATAACCGGCTCGATAGGCGCCAATACCTCGACCATGACAAACTTCCATCCACGTTAAACCGGCTCGTGCGAGATTTTGGGCGAGAGCGGCGGCTTGTTCGGGAAGCACTTGATGGTGCACTCGATAGCCTCCCTCGGGAAGGGTGAGATCCAAAAAATGAGGCGGGGTTAAGTGGGGTTTATCCATGGCTACGAGTGGGGCCTTAAATGGGAGGCCAGGGCCTTGTAGTTGATCCCTCGATCTTTCAACACAGCCTCTAAATGAGTTTCGGTTCCCAAAGTGGCTGCGCCCATCTTGCCGTGAATTTCCATAATCAAGGTTTCTAAGGGAATGTGTAGAGCTTGGGAGAATAGTTCTAGTAGATCGGGATTGCTAAAATCTATTTTTTCTAGGGCGAAAAGTAAATCCAAGGTTCTGCTTCGGGGTGGAGCTTCAAAAAGTGGAAGAATAACTTCTCGAGTGGCTTGGCAGAGTCTTTCAGTTTTTAGGGCGGTGGCTTGGTCTTGGGTTTGTAAGACTGTGATCAAAACTTCTAAGTTAGCGTTGCCCGCCCCTCGGCCCACTCCTAATAAACTGGCGTCTAACCAAGTGGCTCCGGCCCGCCATGCGCTTAGCGTGTTGGCAATAGCCATGCCCAAGTTATTGTGGCCATGAAATCCCACTTCGATGGGCGCGGTCGAGCGGACTGCCTCTACATATTTTTGCACTTCGGGTGGAGTCATGCTGCCGAAGGTATCTACCACATACACCACGTCGGCTCCCATGCGACTAGCTTGTTTTGCAGCCTGGGCTATAGTTTCTGGCGTGTAGCCATGGGTTCGTACCAATTGCACCGAGACCCGCTTGTTTAATTTTTTAAGCTTTTTGCAGATCTTCTCACCTTTGCCCATTTGGTCTACGGCAAGTCCGATACGGCCCATTTCAAAGAAGGGGGCTAGTCCGCTCAGCAGGGGGAGGGAAAAATCGAGGGGAGGAATAAAGATCGTGAGTTTTAACGCGGGAGCCGCCGCTTTGGCAGCCTCGAGGAGCTCTTCATCATCGACAACACCGGGATATCCCAAAGAACGTCCCCCAATGCCGCAACCATGGCTGATTTCTGCGTATTCCATGCCTGCAGCAGCGAGCCATCGGGCCACCTCTGCCACTTTTTGAGGAGAGTATTGGTGGTTGATGAGATAGCTGCCATCGCGGACAGTGACATCCAGAATTTTAGGCGAAACAGGGGGCATGAGAAAAACCCTGACGGCCCATCTGCTCAAGGATTTTACGCCTTAGGCGTAGTAGCCGCCGCCTTCGGTTCCGTAATCGTAGCCAGCTTCGGGAGTTGAACCCCAAGGGCTCTCATTGGAATAGAGGGTATCGATGGTATCGATCTCGTTGAACATTTGTTTGTAGTAGGCATCCATTTCGTCTTGGTGACGCATTGCCTTGTTTTCAAACTCCAAATACATTTCTTCTTGTTTGAAATCGATATTAGCTTGATGCATGCGGGCCTTGGAATCTTCTTGGGCGGCAGCTACTTGGGCCTTAGCGGCTTCTTTAGCGGCTTCAACGGTGGCCTTGGCATTAGTTTCGGCGACGTTCTTTTGTGCCTCCGAAGAAACAA
>DALYDW010000035.1:8919-11762 GCA_031972915.1 bacterium | reverse complement strand
CCATAAAAAATCCTCAATTATTGTAATGACCCTCAAACAACCTCAAGGACTTAATCGGCGACTCAATCCTAAAAAGTTGTGGGTATCAGTTTTTTTTAAAAGAAATAACTCTATCGAACCCTTTTTACGTGGGGTTGAGACCTAAAATTTAGTGGGAGTTTTTCCCCTACCTTTTTGTAGGTCGCTAATATTAATAACCTCATCCATGGGTTTGCGACCTGCATGGACCTGTTCCGAAGCCTTGACGAGCATATTTCTTAGATCTTTTTTAGTGGTTTCCCGAAAATCCTTACCCGCGGTGAAACTGCTTTTTTGAGGTGTGGCTGCTTGCGAAGAGATTTTTTGTAGCTCATTCATGCGTAATTCTTGCACAGCAAGTTCTAGTTTGCGGCGCGGAGACGGGTAGGTATCGAGAAAAATTCTCAAGTTTTCTAGGTGTTCTTGGGTAATCTCTACGCAATCGTCTGCACCCTGTTTCGCAAAATTAAGAGCTTGTGTCGGGAGCTTTTCGATTTCTTCACCCCGTTCTTTTTTGGCCTTTTCCCACTCGGCACTAAAGGCTTCTTGGTAGCTCTTTTTTTTGCGGAAGAGCTGGTCAAACTTAGTTTTAATAAACTCCTTAGGAAGAGAGCACGAAGGAATAACCGAACGTTCATAAATCTTCCAAAGCCGCTCTACAGAATATTTTCCGGTACGCATTTGCAGGGGATCGAAGGGTTCGTTAACAGTGCGATGATAACGAAATATGCCTAAAAAAAGCATTTTCTTGTGATTGACCCAATAGCGCCCGTCTTCTCCCAAACAGTCGGCAAAGGCCCGCTCCCATTGCTCTAGGGTGAAATGTTCTGTATCCACCAAGCCTGAATGATAGAGGAAGGGTAGGTCCGTTTTAACGTAGGTGACGTACTCTTCGCCATCTTTGGTTTCTTTGGGAACTTGGGACCAAATGTAATCCATGGCCCGTCGATTAATTTCAATGAGGGGATTCTTGTCGCCCATGATTTTCCTCCGGATTCAGCCGCTGACGGCCATTCTGGTGGAATCTGTAAGCTCGATCAAGGACAAAGAAAAGTTTAAATTAACTCTCTGTATTGCGAGGGGAAGCTTGCAGTAGAAATGGGCGAGGCACAACTTTGGCATAGTAAAAAAACGATAAGAAATTTAGTCTGTTAGCGGATACATGGCCATGAAATTAGCTCTCATCACAGCGTTGCGAGAAGATATAGAAGATCCCAAAGAGGTCTTTCTTAAACGCTATATGGCCAATTTAGCTCCGCTGTATCTTGCCAGTTATTTAGAAAAATGCGCTGTGCCTGTGGAGGTGCAGATCAAAGATCGTTTGGAAGATTTCGAAGATTTTAGGCCCGATGTGGTGGGCATCTCTTCCATCACCGAAAATTTCGAAATGGCGCGGACCCTGGCACGAGAGGCCAAGCGCCGTTGGAACAGCATCATTCTTTTGGGAGGCGTGCACATTACTTCGTTACCCCTGACCTTGCCTGCCGCCGAATTTGATTTGGGGGTTGTGGGTGAGGGCGAAGAAACCTTGGTGCAGGTCATGGAGGCTATCCAGTCGATCGGTAAATTTCCGACGGAGGCCACACTTAAAAAAATTCCTGGCATTGTTTTTCATACGGGGCAGGGGCCCTTTCAAACTCCGTACCGCAAGGGATTGGCCCAATTGGATGAAATCCCCATGCCTGCCCGGGAAAAATATATCGAGAGCATCGGCACCACCTACATGATGACCTCTCGAGGCTGTCCCTATACCTGCAATTTTTGCGTTATTCCCAATATCTCCGATGGCTACCGAAAACACAGTCCCGAGTATGTGTTGCGAGAGATTCAATCTATCAAAAAACATTATCCCCAGGTGCGAAGCATCCGCCTCTTCGATGATCTTTATATCGTGGACCGCAAGCGCGTGGAGAAAATCGCCGATTTAGTGGATGCCGAAGGCTTAAATCAGGAGCTATCTTTTGGTTGTTGGGGGCGGGCAAGTCTCATCGACAAAAAAATGATCCAGGTTTTTAAGAAAATGAACATGCTCTATGTAGCCTTTGGCGCCGAGTCGGGCAGTTCCCGGGTGCTCTCCAAAATTAAACCGGGAGCTAGCGTAGAAGAAAATCAAAGGGTGATCGAATTGCTTTACGATCACGGGGTGCGCGTTTCTTGCTCGGTTATTTTAGGTCATCCCGAAGAAACCGAAGACGATCTGTGGCAAACTTACCGTTTTTTAGAATCCAATATGGATCGCCTTTTCGAAGTGGAGTTCAATGTGGCCATTCCTTGGCCGGGAACTGATTTGTGGAATTTTGCCCAACAGCGGGGCATGGTCTCCCCCCAAATGGATTTTACAGACCTTAGGGAATGCGCCTATTTCTTAAATTATTGCACCGACAACCATCCCTATCTCAACCAGCGTATTCCTCGTGAACGTTTTGAGGAGGTTATGGCGGAGTTTAAGGTTTTATTTAAGAAAATGGTAAAAAAAATGCAGGATTCGAACGTATTGCTTGAGGTGAATCCTGAGATGCGGATTGCTCGCTATTATTGATTTTTTGTATTCATTTCGACCCCATTTGTGCAAAAGAACAACTTCTTGGGTTTGTTATGTCGATAAAGTAGACAACTTTTGTGCCTTGCAAGGAGGGTTTTATGAACGTTATTCGAATGGGTGTGGGGGGTATTGGTGGTGGTTCCAAAAAGTTGGGTATTGATGAACAGAGATCTACTGTGGATGCCATTACCAAGGGTAGTGGAAACTCTGTCGAAAATCTCCAAAAGTCGACGGATGAAAGAGTTTCTGGCATGAGTAAGGCGACTGACCAAATGAACGCTCA
>DALYDW010000035.1:0-8909 GCA_031972915.1 bacterium | reverse complement strand
CGGGAAAAACCCAGGATTTGGCTAACCAGCGGGTTGCTGAGATGGGTAAGTCCACCGATGCCATGAACTCTCAAGGAGCTCAGCAGTCCCAGCAGGTAAAACCCAATGCCGGTGGTGCCCAGCCCTCGGGCGCTGCCGCTGCCACTGCCGATGCGGGGACCCTGGCGGGTTTGCAAAACCAGCGTAACGGTTGATATCCCACCGTCGTCGAAAATGTTTTAAGCCCACCTCATGGTGGGCTTTTTATTTGTGGCGTTGGTAATCTCGAAACGCCAATCTACTTGCGACTCGCCCAGCACTTTGCTAGCCCCCCTCCTTCAGTTATGTCGGATATCCTCGAAAAGTTATTGAGTGGCGATCGGCTGGCCCTAAGTCGTTTGATCACTTTAGTAGAAAATCAAAGCGACAAACTCGCCGAGTACATGAGTCGTATCCATGGTGCCTTGGGTAAGGCCTATTACGTGGGGATTACGGGTCCTCCCGGTGCGGGCAAGTCCACCTTGGTCAATCGTTTGATTAGCGCGGCCCGTGCCCAAAATAAAAAGGTAGGCGTGGTGGCTATCGATCCTAGTTCACCTTTTCGGGAGGCGCCTTGTTGGGGGATCGCATTCGAATGCAAGATCATGCCTCCGATCCCAACGTGTTCATTCGTAGCCTTGGTAGCCGTGGAGCCCATGGGGGCATCTCCCGGGCCACTCGCGATGTGGTCCGTTTAATGGATGCCTTTGGCATGGATTGGATTTTGGTCGAAACCGTAGGCGTGGGGCAAACCGAGTTGGACATCATGGAGTTGGCCCACACCACCGTGGTGGTGCTGACTCCCGAGTCGGGGGATACCATTCAAACCATGAAGGCGGGTCTGCTCGAAGTGGCCGATGTTTTTGTAGTGAATAAGTCAGACCGTGAGGGTGCCGATAAAATTGTCCACGAACTTCGCGCCATGTTGGAGTTGGCTCCCGCCAAGGCCTGGCGGGTCCCTGTGCTCAAGGCTCAGGCGGCTCAAAACGTGGGGATCTCTGAGTTGATGCAAACTTTGGAAGACCACAGAAGCTTCTTGGTGGCCTCTTCAGAATATTCTGCTAAGGCAAGGTTGTTGCGCCAGGCGGAGCTTAGAGAAATCTTGCAGGAGTTTTTTGGTAAATGGGTAAGTACAGAGTTGAATCGAGGCCAGGAATTGATTCGGCTGCAAGAAGAAGTGTTGTCCGGGCGGGTCAGCGCCTATGAAGGGGCCATGACGATTTTTCCAAGACTTCAGGAAAAAGCCTCAAGATAATTTTTTCAGGTTTCCCACGGGTAAGCTCTTGATAGGAAATGGTTTATTTTTGTCTCAGGGGGTGGAAAAAGAGATTGACTCCAAACTCACCTGGGGCTATGCACTGCAACCCCCGGTTTTTGCTAACTTTTTTAGGGTTAGAGACGGGGTCTCGCTAGAGAGCATTGGTCAATCTTTTTATGGGGTTAGGTCGTCGCGAGACAGGTTAAGTCTAAGCCTTTTCAAGGGCTTGGTATCAATTAAGGGTCCGTAGCTCAGTTGGTTAGAGTACTTCCTTGACATGGAAGGGGTCACTGGTTCGAGTCCAGTCGGACCCACCCTTAAAAAATCTAAGACGGGTGGATGTGTAGGTAGTCGGTAGCCATGTTTGAAGAAGAACAAACGGAACATTATGGGCCTCTCGAAAGGTTGCGGCATTCCGCCGCCCATGTGATGGCGTCCGCCGTAAAGTCTTTGTTTCCTGAGGCTAAGGTTGCTACGGGTCCGGCTATTGAAACCGGTTTTTATTATGACTTCGATGTCGAGCGTCCCTTCACCCAAGAAGACCTCCTTAAAATAGAGGGTAGGATGGCCGAAATTGTGGCTCAAAATCTTCCCTTTGAAAGGGTTGAGGTGAGTCGGGCTCAGGCTCAGCAGCATTTTTCTGAGCGTCGCGAAGATTATAAATTGCAAATTTTAGAAGCGATTCCCGAGAACGAGTTGGTTACTTACTATCGTCATGGGGATTTTATTGATTTGTGTCGAGGTCCCCATTTGCGAACTACTGGGGAGTTGGGTGCTTTCAAGTTACTTTCGGTGGCGGGGGCTTATTGGCGCGGTGACGAAAAGAACAAGATGTTGCAGCGTATCTATGGTACCGCTTTTGCCACATCCCAAGAGTTAGAGGCTTACCTTCATCTGTTGCAAGAGGCCGAGGCTCGGGACCATCGGCGTTTGGGTAAAGAGCTGGACTTGTTTTCCAGTATGGAAGGCCTAGGGCCTGGTTTGATTTTGTGGCACCCCAGGGGAGCTAGGGTTCGTCAGGTGATCGAAGACTATTGGCGTCAAGTGCATCGTGAAGAGGGGTATGAGCCTGTCTATACGCCCCATATGGCCAAGTTAGATCTCTGGAAAACCAGTGGGCACGTCGATTTCTATAAAGAGAATATGTATTCTCCCATGGAGGTTGAGGGGCAAGACTACGAAATTAAGCCGATGAACTGCCCCTTCCATGTCAAAATTTACAACACGCGCACTCGTAGTTATCGTGAGTTACCTTTGCGTTTAGCCGAATTGGGCACGGTATATCGCTTTGAGCGTTCGGGGGTTTTGCATGGCTTGATGCGTGTCCGTGGGTTTACGCAAGATGATGCTCACATTTTCTGTCGCCCCGACCAGATTCAAGCAGAAGTTGAGTCTGTGCTGCAGCTCACGCGTCGTTTTTTGAATAGTTTTGGTTTTACTGAGTTCAAACTTTATCTTTCAACTCGTCCCGAAAAATCTGTGGGAAGTGACGAGCATTGGGATTTAGCAACTCAGGCCTTGAGGGGGGCTTTGGAGTCCCAAGGTTTATCCTTTGAACTTGACCCTGGAGAAGGGGTGTTTTACGGGCCTAAGATTGACCTTAAGATCAAAGACGCGATCGGTCGCTTATGGCAATGCTCGACGGTTCAGGTAGATTTTAATAATCCTGAGCGTTTCAATACCCAGTACATTTCCTCAGAGGGAAAACGTCTGCAGCCTATCATGATCCATCGTGCTTTGATGGGATCTTTGGAGCGTTTTTTTGGTATTTTGGTCGAGCACTTTGCGGGTGCCTTTCCTCTGTGGTTGGCGCCTGTGCAAGTGGCTATTTTGCCGATTTCCGATGAGCAAGAAGAAATGGCCTTACAGGTTGCCGCCCAACTTAAAAAGTCGGGTTTGCGTGTGGAGACCGATCTGCGCTCTGAAAAATTAGGACATAAAATTAGAGAAGCTCAATTACAAAAAGTGCCTTATATGTTGGTCTTGGGTAAAAAAGAACAGGAAGCTCAGAAGGTCGCTGTTCGTAGTCGAGTGCGTGGTGACCTTGGTGTGCAGAGTGTCGAAGAGTTTATGGTTTCGATTCGTTCCGAGTTGGAAAATCGAATTTAATCTAGTTGTCTTGGTGTAGGGAGATTAAAGAGCACTTTCTCCAGAACCAAGATGTTTATTGAGGAGGCTGATGCTTACGAAAACCAAGCATGCACGAGCCAACCGGCAAATCAGGGTTCCTGAGATTCGGTTGATCGATGCTGACGGAAAACAATTGGGGCTTTACATTACTTCAAAGGCTTTAGAGTTGGCTGAGGCTCAAGGTTTGGATTTGGTGGAGATTGCTCCTACTGCCAAACCTCCCGTATGCAAGATTATGGATTACGGGAAATATAAGTATCAGCAGACGAAAAAAATCAAAGAGGCCAAAAAGCACCAAACCGTGATCCTCCTTAAAGAGGTGAAATTTCGCCCTAATACGGACGATCACGATTTTGATTTTAAGGTACGTAATATCAGCCGGTTCCTTGAAGAGGGAAACAAGGTTAAGGTCACGATCCAGTTTCGTGGTCGTGAAATGGTCTATCGAGATAAAGGACGTGACATCTTGACCCGAATTGCCGAGGGAGTAGCTGCCAAAGCAGCTAAAGAGGCTGATCCCAAAATGGAAGGCCGGCAGATGATCATGATTCTGGCACCTCAGAAGAAGTAAGAGAAAAGAAGAAAGGAAAATTCACCGTATGAAAGCTAAATTAAAGTCCAAGAGGGGCGTGAAAAAAAGATTTAAGGTTACCGCCACGGGAAAAGTTAAATACACCAAGGCTAACCGTCGCCATATTTTGACGGGTAAGACCACCAAGCAGAAACGGCAGCTTCGGGAAAATTCCTATTTGACCGGAGCCGATGCCAAAGCCATCCGCTTGATGTTGCTGAAGTAATTTTCAAAGAGAGGAACTGCCATGCCACGCGCTAAACGGGGCTTTAAAGCCCGGCAACGTCGTAATAAAGTTTTTAAAAGAGCCAAAGGCTTTCGAGGGGGACGTTCAAAGTTATTTCGTTCCGCTCAAGAAGCCGTCGATCGTGCCCTACAGTATGCCTACGCTCATCGTCGTTTGAAAAAACGAGATTTCCGTGCGCTGTGGATTCAAAGAATTAATGCCGCCGCTCGTGTTTTGGGGATGTCTTATAGTCGTCTCATGGATTCCCTAAAAAAGGCGAATATCGCTTTGGATCGTAAGGTTCTTGCCGAGATGGCGGCCAATGATCCTGAGGGTTTTGCCCGAGTTGTGGAAGCTGCTAAACAAGCCTAGTTGCTCCCCTGGCTTTGAGTAAGAGTCCTAGCTTTGGGGAGAGGCTCTTCTTTCTTCTCATTTATTTCATTGCTTGAACCATGAAGGAATCTCTTCTTAAAGAACTCTCCCGTATTCCCGAGGAGTTGGAAAATGTGTTGCGGCAAGTGCGTTCAGAGCCCGATTGGGCCGAAGCCAAGGCTGCTTTTCTGGGAAAAAAAGGGAAGCTTACTGATGTGCTCAAGGGGTTGGGGCGTTTGTCACCCGACGAACGCCCCGAAGTGGGGGCTCGGGTCAATGAAATTAAGGCTGATCTTGAGGCCCGCTTTCAGTCCTGTTTACAACACATAAAAGACCAAGCGATTGAGTCCACTTTAGGGGCTGATCTTTTTGATCCCAGTCTGCCGGCCCGTTCGACGATTCGTGGGCATTTACATCCTGTTACCCAGGTCTACAATCAGATTAAGACTATTTTCGAGGGGATGGGATTCACCACCTTTGCCGGACCCGAGGTAGAGGACGATTACCATAATTTTGCTGCTCTTAATATTCCCGCCGACCACCCCGCTCGGGATTTACAAGACACTTTTTATTTAAGTGATGGCAAGAGGCTTCTACGAACTCATACCTCGACCGTGCAAATTCATGTCATGGAGAAGATGCAGCCGCCGATTCGTATGATTGCCCCAGGTGCGGTGTATCGTTGTGATTCCGATGTGACCCATACTCCAATGTTTCATCAAATCGAGGGGCTTTGGGTAGATGAGTCCATTCGTTTTTCTGACCTTAAAGGGGTGCTGACGGCTTTTGTCACTCAAATGTATGGCCCCAGTGCTCGGGTGCGCTTCCGTCCCAGTTTTTTTCCCTTCACCGAACCTAGTGCCGAGTTGGATATGTCTTGTGTCTTTTGTCGGGACGATGGGGCCTTATGTCCGGTATGTAAGGGGACTGGCTGGTTGGAGATTTTGGGTTGCGGTATGGTGGATCCTGCGGTTTTGGCTCAGGTTGGCTACGATTCTGAAAAGTACACGGGCTTTGCCTTTGGCATGGGCTTGGAACGTCAAACTATGCTGAAGTTTGGAATCAACGACCTCAGGCTTTTCTTTGAAAACGATATTCGCTTTTTAGAACAGTTTTAAGGGAGGAGCGGGTGGGACAAAGATCTCATCGCGTCGTGGCTTATGCTGGCATCGCTTCAATGGATTCGAGAATGGGTTAAGGTTTCCGCTTCTGACCAAGAAATCGCCGATCGTCTTTCTATGTCAGGTTTAGAAATCGAGGCTTTGCGCCCCTTAGGAAAGGGGCTCTCCCACGTTTTTACCGCTACTTTACTCCAAACCGAACCCCATCCCCATGCCGATCGACTGACGCTTTGCCAAGTCCGTGGACCCGATGGGGTGGTTTCTGTGGTTTGTGGAGCTACCAACATGAAACCAGGGGACCGAGTGGCCTTGGCTGTTCCTGGTGCCCATTTGCCCAATGGCATGGTGATCAAAAAAGCGAAGATTCGCCAAGTGGAGTCCCATGGAATGCTTTGCTCGGAAAGTGAGTTGGGGTTAGCTGCTTCTAGCCAGGGTATTTTGATTTTGGACCCAGCTATTCCCGAGGCCTTACCTATTGCCCAGGCGCTCGGGTTGGAAGACACCCTTTTGGAAGTCAATGTCACGCCCAATCGCGGAGACTGTCTTTCCATGTTAGGCTTGGCAAGGGAGATAGCTGCCCATTTTCGTCTCCCTCTAGAGACGAAACGGCTCAGCAGCGTGGGTTCTGTTTCAGCTTCCCTTGCAGCGCCTCAAGTGTTTGTGGAGGCTTCTGAGTCTTGTTGGCGTTATAGCTGCCGGGTGATTCGTGGGGTAAAGGTTGGGCCCTCACCCCAAGCCTTGCGTCGTCGCTTAGAGTCTTGCGGCATTCGATCTATTAACAATGTAGTGGACGCTACAAATTATCTCATGCTGGAGACGGGACAACCGATCCATGCCTTTGATCTGCATCAAGTCAAGGGAGAGCGTCTCGTCATTCGCCACGCTTATCCTCAAGAGACCATGCAGACCCTCGATGGTGAGGAGCGCAAGTTAGTGATCGAAGATTTGGTCATCGCTGACACCCAGCGGGTTTTGGCTCTAGCTGGTGTGATGGGGGGAAAAGATTCGGGTGTAGAAAACTCCACCTGCGATTTGCTTTTAGAAAGTGCCTGTTTTCGTCCTGCCACTGTTCGAAAGAGCGCTCAACGTCTCGCCCTGAAGACAGAGTCCTCCTATCGTTTTGAGCGAGGAGTTGATCCCAATGCTTGTGTGGACGTGCTCGAACGTTTAACCTCCCTCATTGTCTCACTTGCCGGCGCTGAAGCAGTGGGGCCCATTTCAGACCATTATCCAAAGCCACTCATGGCTTCCAAAATTATTTTGAGAAGAAGTCGCATTTACAAAGTTCTGGGTGTGGATCCTGATCCTACCCTTTGGATTCCTCAGTTGGAAGGGCTTGGTCTTCAACTCAAAAAAGTAGACGTCGAGATTAAAGACCAAGTCTGGGAAGTAGAAGTTCCCACTTTCCGAGGCGATTTGTTGAGAGAAATCGATTTAATCGAAGAAGTGGCCCGGTTGTTTGGTTATGAAAATATTCCGGTGAGCTATCCGTCCGTGTCCATTCAAAACTTGCCGGTGCGTTCAGCTCCCCACGAGGTATTGTTGGAACGTTTAAGAGAACGTCTGACTGCCTTGGGTTTTGCGGAAACCCTGCATTATAGTTTTACATCACCTGAACTTTTAGCTCAGTTTGGCCTAAGTGCCGATGCAGGTAGTTTTTTGCTCAATCCCCTGAGTGAAGATCTCTCCGTATTACGCCCGGCGCTTTTTCCTCAAATGGTCCAGACTCTGCAAAAAAATATTTTTCGTGGTCGGGAAAATTTGAGGTTCTTTGAATTGCGTCCCGTATACTCTCCTCACGTCGAGGCCCATCTGGGTCTAAAAGAGTCTTGGCATTTGTGTTTGGGAATGAGTGGATCAAGCCCAGAACCCCATTTTTCACAAAAAACCCGTGATGTAGACTGTCTAGATCTCAAGGGGGTGATGGAGGCCTGCTTTTACGATTTGTCTTCTAGGCCCATGCGAGAAGTCATGAGCTACATAAACTTTTTACACCCCCGTCGACAATTTCGGTATGAACAAAGGGATTCGGGGGAGGTGGCTTGGGGTGGAGAATTGCATCCTCGCACCCGCATGGCCTGGGATCTCAAGGGAACTGTGGTCCTGGCTGAAATTAATTTAGATCTTTTTTTGACAGAATCAAAAAATAGTATACAATTCGAAGAGATATCCCCATTTCCTCGGATCGACCGGGACCTCAACTTAATTGTCGAGGAATCGATCCAGCAGGTTAAGGTCATGGAGCTGCTGCGGCGAGAGGGGGGGGATTGGGTGCGCGAAGTAAGCTTGCTTGATTTGTATCGGGGTGAGCCCCTTCCTCCGGGAAAGAAGGCTTTGACCTACCGATTGCAGTACGGGGCGCTGGATCGTACTTTGACAGACGAAGAGGTAAACCAAGCTCGGGAAAGGCTTTTGCAGAAATTAAATCAGGAGATCGGCGCTACCCTTCGCTAGTTGAGATAAGCCGTTTTTCCCAGGAGGAACCTATGACCAAAGCGGATCTCGTCGAATCGATTTACGAGAAGATTGGCTTTTCTAAAAAAGAATCGGCTGACATCGTAGAGTTGATTTTCGACACTATGAAAGTCACCCTCGAAAAGGGGGAAAAAATAAAAATCAGCGGCTTTGGTAATTTCGTGGTTCGCGATAAGCGTCCGCGGATGGGGCGTAATCCCCAGACGGGTCAGGAGATTATGATTTCTGCTCGAAGGGTTTTGACCTTTCGGCCTTCTCAAGTGCTGAAGCAAGCACTCAACCAAGACTAAATCCACGGTATTTAGTTTAAAGATTTCTTGACGAACTCGAGTCCCTTGGGACTAGTGGGGGTGTCATTATTTTGGGAATGAGGTCGAAAATCGTTTATGGGGAATTCGGCGGAAAAAGCCAAAGGGCCCTCGGAGATTCCAGATAAACTCTATTTTAAAATAGGGGAAGTCGCCGAAATTGTCGGAGTGAAGCCTTACGTACTTCGTTACTGGGAGACCGAGTTTCCTGATACAGCTCCTTCCAAGAGCAAATCCAAACAACGACTTTACAAGCGTAAAGAGGTTGAGCAGATCCTCAAGATCCGGGATCTACTTTACGAGCAAAAGTTTACGATCGACGGAGCTAGAAAACAGCTCAAGCAACAAACACAAAAAATAAAATCTCCTGATGTGAAAGGCCAAATTACTTTACCTTTGGCTCAAAATCAGAGTAGACGCGAAACCCTCT
>DALYDW010000034.1:8329-15208 GCA_031972915.1 bacterium | reverse complement strand
TCTCTCAAGAGGTGATTGAGCAATTAGAATCTAACGCCCAACTCAACGGAATCAACTCATTGACACTCCACCGAGCCAATGGTTTTGACTTTCTAAAAGACGCCGACCAGGCAAAAAAAGCTTATGACGGTGTCGTGCTGGACCCTCCTGCCTTCGTCAAAAACAAAGCCTCTCTGGGTGCAGCCTATCGAGGTTATAAAGAAATCAATCTACGCGCCATGCGCCTCTTGCGCCCAGGAGGAATTCTGGCCACCTTTTCTTGCTCGCAAAACTTATCGTCCGAAACTTGGCTACAAGTACTGCATCAATCGGCACTCGACGCCAAACGAACCGTGCGAGTTTTAGAACTGCTCCATCAGCCCCCCGACCACCCCTGGACCCTAGGAATTCCAGAAACCCGCTATCTCAAAGGCGCTGTTTTAGAAGTGGGATCCTCCCTATGACCCCAGACACCAAACCTCTTTCCGAAGGAGACGAGGCAAATCCTAAATCGGGCTGCAGCCTGCTCGTCATCCCCGGATTTATTTTCTCCGTGGTGCTACTCTTACTTTTGATGTTTTTTTGGTCTTACTACAGCAATGACCAACTCTTGAGAAAGGGCTTACCGGGAGAGGCCGTCATCCTAGACATTCAGGACACAGGAAACCGTTACAACGACCAACCCGAAGTTAAATTGATTTTAGAAATCACTCCACGACAAGGCGCTCCATTTCGCTCCGAGGCTAAGCAAATTATTTCTCCCGTATATCTTCCGCAATTTCAACCCGGAGCCCACGTGGAGGTTCGCTACGACCCTAAAAACCGCAAAAAGGCCGCCATCAAAAAGATCTTAAAAAAACCGATTCCGCCTTCTTAAATATTTTTCACATCTCCATCAAATGTCGGGCTCCCAACACCAAACTTTCCACCCGCTTTGGAAAGCCCGAAGAATTGCCTTCATGCATTGGCACTGCTGGCAAAATTACGGTGAAGGTTGATCCCTTGTCTGATTCACTCGTCACCCAAATCACCCCGCCGTGCATCAACACAAACTTTCGGGTTAACGCCAAACCCAAACCGGTTCCCTGATATCGACGAGTAAAAGAACTGTCGACCTGCTGAAAAAGATCAAAAATGTCCCTTTGGTCTTTGGGGGAGATGCCTATCCCCGTATCCTCAACGGCAATTTCGAAATACCCCTCTTGGCAAGCCGTTAAACCACGCAGTCGTGCGGCGTCGAAGGTTTCAGGCAATTCAGGCCAATGGCGCACTTTCAAGGTTAAGGTCCCTTCTTCTGGAGTGAACTTATTGGCGTTAGAAAGTAAATTTAACAAAATTTGCCGCAACTTAGTGGGATCGGCATGCAAAAGCGGAAGCGGCTCGTTCAATTCTAACAGCAATTGCTGATGCTTTTTTTGAATCAAGGGCGCCAAGGAAGCCTTCACTTCCTGAATCAAGTCCGCCAGAGAAAAAGGCTCTGAAACCAATTCCATTTTTCCGGCTTCAACCTTCGCCAAGTCTAAAATGCTATTGATCAAATGGAGTAGATGCTCTCCGTTTTTCATCACCTCGCGAAGACTGTCTTGCTGTTCCAAATTTAAATCGCCCATAACTCCTTCCAACAACAATTCGGAAAAACCTATTATGGCCGTTAAAGGAGTTCTGAGTTCGTGACTCATAATCGCGAGGAACTCGCTTTTTATTTTATTAGCCCTTTCCAACTCGACGTTTTTTGCTCGTAATTCCTCAAAGAGCTGAGCACTCTCGATGGCCAGCGCCGCTTGGTTGGAAAAGTTTTCTAAGACCCCGACTCGATTTTCATCGACAAATTCGGTTCGGGATATGCCGATCAAGGCCCCTATAACCCGCCGCTCCGCCACCAAAGGCATAATGACAAATTTTTTGAAGTGGAGGGTCGACTGTACTTTCTCCGCCAATCCCGGAGGCCATGGTGGTTGCACCCCCTTGACCAACTCTCCTAACTCTTGGCGGAACACCACACGATTACGACGGATAGCCGTAAAGATACTGTTACGAACCCCTCGAGGGATGGTCATGTCGCTCAGCGGCATATCCACGATGGCCTCGATCTGAGAAATCACCGGATGTCTTTTAGGAATATGAAAATGAATGAGGTCTTGTTGTTTATCTAACAAAACCAAAAGACAAACATCGTATCCCAAACCCTCGACCACTCCTGCCAACACCTGTTGCACTACCTTTTCGGGGGACATCACTTTTCGGATCGTCGAGGAGATTCGATTGAGAGCCACCAATTGTTTATTGCGTTCTTCTAAGGCTCGCTCTTTAAAGCGAGAAAAGACGTTGATGATCTTAACTCCGTACACCACAACCGGTAAAAACATGGCCAAAAGCAAAACTCGTCCCAAACCGGTCAAAGACCCACCACTCAACCATTCGGGAAGTTGAATTTGCCCATGAAAAGGCAAGAGAAGACCGCTTTGCAAGGCCACTACGAGAATCAAATAGAAAATCAGCGAGAGAATGGCGGCCACAGTTGCCACCTGATAATTGTAAAAGACGCCCGCGGCCAAACAATACATGAGATAAAGCGTAAAGTAGTCGCTGCCTTCTCCCCCGGTAAGATAAACCACCAAGGTGACACTCATAAGATCGGCGGCCAACTCCACAAGAAAGAAAAACACCAGCCCACGGTTTTTTAGAATGTTGTGATAGCAAACCCCCGTGAGCAGAAAGGCCAAAGAAATGGCCAAGGGAACCCACGGCACCTCTTGCCAAAGCGGCTCGAAATAAAAAATCCCGATGCTCCAAAAAACCAAAAAAATAACTAAGCGAAGTTTCGCGGTAAAGACATGGCGCCCCTTGTAATCGGGCAACTTAATATCCTCTAAAATAAACTTGGCGCTGAGCTTCAAGGCTTCTTACCCACCCTTTCCAAGGCTTGACGCATCAAGGATAGCATTTGATCCTTGTCGGCGAAGCCTCCAATCCATTTGACTCCTTCGATCGGACGACCACGGTGATCTAAAAACAGGATCGTGGGCCATCCCACCACCTCGAAACGCTCGGTGGCGCGTTGGCAATTGGCGTCATCTGTGGAGCAATCAATCTTCAACATCACAAAGGATTGACCTAACTGCCGAACCTCGGGATCGGAGAAAGTTCTCTTATCTAACTCCAAACAGGGAGGACACCAATCGGCGTAATAATCGAGAAGAATGGGCTTTCCGGTGTTTAAGGCCGTTTCCAAACCTCGATCGAATTGCCGAATCCACAGAGAGTCTTGTGAAGAAGGCCTGAGGTAGGGTTGGACAAAGATGTAACCGTAGTAAAAAGCCGGGGCCAACATCAAAACCCCCAGAGCCTTTTTCAAGAACTGGGTCCAAGGCCCGCTTTTTAGCTTAGAGCTGAGTTCCGCAAAACCCGACCCCAGCAACAAAAACACCAACCCCATCCCAACGCCATAATTGAGTAAAAGCAAAAAACCGTAAAATTGATCCTGCGTTTTCGCGGCAAATAACAACAGAGGGCCAATCAAGGGACCTACGCAAGGAGAGGCGATGAGGCCTACACTACAGCCTGCGATAAAGGCGCCCAAGGGGCCTTCACCTCCCCAACGAACGAAACGCTGTTGCAAACTTGAAGGTAAATGAAAGGGGATTACATCAAATAAACCTAAAGAAAAAATCAGAAAGAAAATCGCCATGATGAAAATGAAGAGGCGACTCTGAAACAAAAAACCCAACTTCAAACCCAGGGTGGCGGCTAGAAAACCCAAAACCGAATAGGTGATCACCATACCCAAGACCAACATAAAGGCTCTCAGCAGATTTCCCCGTTTTCGTTTTCTCACACCAATAAAGGCCAGAGTCAGCGGAATAATAGGCAATACGCAAGGCGTGAAGGAAGTAAACACTCCCCCTAATAAGGCCAAAGCCAAGAGGCGCACCCTTCCCTGATTCAACAGACGATCTGGATTATTTTCTCGCAATAACTCGAATAGAGAAGGCTCCGCTCCCTCACGGCGCGGCGATTCTGCGGAAAGCTCGGGAATTCGCTCCGAAGTCTTGGGGGGAAGCAAAGCGGCGCCCTGCGGCACTACCTCAACAGGAATCAGGATAATTTTGTTCACCGGACGATAACAAAAATCATCCGAACATCCCTGATACTTTAATTGAGCCTCCAGGGTGCGACGTCCCGCCTGAGCGGATTCTGGAATTTGAAAATAAAGACTTTGCTTAAAGTCGTGAAAATGAACCTTGACGTTTTTTTTAAAAAACGGATCGTAATGGTCCTCCGCATCGGGTCGTGAGGATTTTAAAAGGCGTAAATCCTGCGTTTGGCCAAAAAGTAGAGTCGTTTTTTCATCGTAGAGGTAATAATTTTTCGGAATTTTAAAATCAAATTGCAGCTCAAGAATATCTCCCGGATGCACTCTGCGCACCGCATCGGAATATCTCACCGCAAAAGGGTCTTCTCTTCCTTCTTGCAAATGGGCCTGCCTCGGTAGGACAAGCACCAAAAGCATCCCGAAAATCCAGAATACTCGACGCATCATCGCATAACTCCCCATACTGAAACCCGGAATCCGGCGCCTCATTTTTTAAACGCGCTCTTCTCCGGATCGGAAATAGAATTTTCATGTGGGGGACCAAGCCCCTGTGCTACCATCTCCCCAAGATAAGGGATATCCAAACTTATGAAGAAACTCCAAGCCGAATGGGATAATCCGCTCTTCTTACAAGTCCAACAACAATTTGAGGACGCCGCCCAACGTCTAGGACTCGACGACAATGTTTTTTATCGACTGAGAGTCCCCAATCAGGCCCTGATCGTCAGCGTACCCTTTCGCAACGACGACGGGAGCATCCGGGTGGTCCCCGGTTATCGGGTTCACCACAACGATGTCCTCGGGCCCTACAAGGGGGGCATTCGTTACCATCCCTGGGTCAACCTAGGAGAAGTCGCGGCCTTGGCCATGTTAATGACTTGGAAATGCGCCTTAGTGGGCCTTCCCCTGGGAGGGGCCAAGGGAGGCCTTCAAGTAGACCCAACCTCATTGACCCCCAGCGAACTAGAACGCATGACCCGTCGTTATACGGCTGAAATTTTTAACTTCATCGGCCCCAACCAAGATATTCCAGCCCCTGACATGGGAACTAATGAACAAACCATGGCCTGGATTATGGACACCTACAGCCAGCAAAAAGGCTATGCCATTCCCGAGGTGGTCACCGGAAAACCCGTGCCCATTGGCGGCTCCCTAGGACGTAAAGAAGCCACAGGACGAGGCGTAGCCTACTGCATTTTAGAAGCTTACAAGGTGCTCAACCGAACCCTAGACCGACGAACCCGCGTGGCCATCCAAGGTTTTGGTAATGTGGGAAGCGCTGCAGCCCGCAAACTAGAAAAAAGCGGCGCCCGCATCGTCGCCATTAGCGATGTCCGCGGCGGCCTCTACAACGCCAAGGGCATCTCCTTTTCCAAACTCAAAGCCTGGGAAGAAAAACATCGTGGTTTAGAAGGTTTTCCGGAGGCCGATCCCATCTCCAACGATGATCTTCTCACCTTAGAATTGGACATTCTGATTCCAGCAGCGACCGAAGATACCATCACCGCCGAAGTCGCAAGACAATTGCGATGCAAAATGATCGCCGAAGGTGCCAACGGCCCCATTACCTGGGAGGCCGACGCTGTTCTCCAAGAACGCGGAGACATTTTTATTATTCCCGACGTATTGGCCAATAGCGGAGGCGTTATCGTTTCTTATTTTGAATGGGTACAGGACCTGCAAAACTTTTTTTGGAAAGAGCGAGAAATCAACGAACGACTTTGGGAAATTCTCTCCCAAGCCTTCCAATCGGTATACTCCTTTTCCCAAAGTCATAAAGTGCCCATGCGCACCGCGGCCCTGATGCTTGGCATCGATAAGGTAGCTCAAGCCATGTTAACGCGTGGGTTTTATCCCGGAGGCTAAGAAAAAAGCTTATTTCATTGCCTCTTCCATTCCTGGGGGTTAAAACTTTTCCGCAACCCTTCGTCCCACGGTCTTCCATGAAAATTATTAATAAAAGCATGCTCAAAACAGCCAGCCAGGTGGCAAAAAGCGTCAAAGCCAAGGCATTTTTTCTTTATATCGATTGCCTCAACGACGAAGAGTTTTCTCTCGATCTTCCCAAAGATTGTCGCGTTATCGCTGTTACTAAAAAAGAAAACTCCTCCCATGACGGCCTAGAGCAACGCTTTCCTGACCGCATTCTCGTTCCGCCCATTAAATTAGGACGAATCGGCCTCATCAAGGTCAGCATGACCTATGCGATTTCCACCGGTTTAGTGCGAGAAAAAGACTCGATCGTCTTCCTTTGCGGCACCTCCAAACTCATGACCCTCGACACCCTAACGGTTTTTGAGATTGGCAAAGAAAGCGAGATCATCACCACAAAGCACATCATGGGCATTTCCAATGCGGTTCAACCCCAGGTCTTTGAGGCTACCCTTAACCTTGCCATCGAATTGGCCGCCAAAGGTCGAGAAGGCAAACCCTTGGGCACCCTCTTTGTACTGGGAGACGAAGAACGCGTTATGCAGCTCAGCAAACAGATGATCATCAATCCCTTCAAAGGCTACGAAGAAGCCGAGCGTAATATTCTCAATCCCGAACTCAAAGAAACCATCCGAGAATTTTCCGCCTTAGACGGAGCTTTCGTCATTGGCGGCACCGGAACCGTATTAACCGCTGGTCGTTTTTTAGGAGCCACAGCCGATCAAACCGAGGTTCCCCGTGGCTTAGGAAGTCGCCATCTCGCCGCTGCCGGCATCACCGCCTTGACCCAGGCTGTCGCCATCGTCATCAGCGAATCCACCGGAGATGTACGAATTTTTAAGGGCGGAAAGACCATCATCGAAATTGAAAAAGGC
>DALYDW010000034.1:5640-8319 GCA_031972915.1 bacterium | reverse complement strand
TACAACTTGACAGCCCCCATGGCCCCGCCTATTAGCAGGACCCCACGTTTTGAGGAGAATTTCCCGTGAAAAAAAATCAAAATGCCGAAACCCTCTACGATCTCCGCACTCTCAATTATTTTATCAATCGAGGCGACGTCACTCCCAAAGCCTACGAAGAATACTTACAAACCCTCCCCGATGACGAAGCCCAAGCCGAGTGGTTTCAAATCAACGACGAAGATCCCTCGGAAGATTTTGATTCCGAAGACGATTTCGAAGACGAAGAAGAATAGCTCTCTCCTCTCGTTCTAACGAGAATCCTTTTTTCTATTTTTTCTGTTTTTAATGCATCCAAGAAGAGTTGGAAGATTTGCTGCGCTCCGTCCTCAGCCGTCGTGAGGTTCTTCGGAAGCGTGTCGTACTACCCTAATCTTAGAAGTGGTCGTGGCGGCGCTTCCCTTGCTTTCCTTTTTGGGCTCATGAAAAGAGATACGAGCGTCTACATGAACCTGCATCCCTTTGAGGGCTTTCTGCAGCTCATCCGACACCTTGATCTTCGAAAGAAAACGTCCCACCTCCCCGGCGATCATCTCAAGAAGATCATCTTTTTGTTTACGGACCGAATCAATCAAGCCACCCATGGCTTCGGTGGGCACTTTTAGATCTGACAAACTGCGCCGAATGGCGTCCTCAGTCATAAAAATAGCACCCACACTGGTAAGAAAAATCTTACGAGCAAGGTCACTCATACCCGAGGAAGATTTCTTCTCTTTAGTTTCTTCATTATCATCGGCCATGAGGGAACCCTCCTTAGGTTTTTATATTGAATTTTACCTACAGCTAAAGACTCTCCGCTCGATCTCGAAAGGCCCGCATCATGGCCGGAAGATTAGAGCCGATGAGTTTTGTTGAAATTGTCTTCGGCACCATGGCGCCAAAATCCATATCAATTTCGTATTCGGCGTGAGTGACACCCTTGGACTTCTCGCTTAATTTCCACTGACCAGAATTTTTTTTCATTAATTCCCCCTCGATCAAATCCCAAGATAATCCCTTGGAGGGATTGAGCTTGATGTTGAGGGAATAGCTAATTTTCTTGATGATACTTATGGTAAAGCGGACCTGTAAAACCTTACTGGTGGCACTGAGAATCTCTACACTTTTAGTCTCCGATAGAAATTCGGGATAGGCCTCGAAATCGCTGATTACCTGGTAAACGGTCTTGAGAGGGGCTTGGATATCAATCTCTGCTTTTGCCGAAGACATAGTGTATTAGTCCTTTTGTGAAAGCATGGGTTTGGTATGAAAATTATGCCGGGCCTCGATATACCGTACCGTACCAGAGAGAGAGCGCATCACCACAGAATGAGTAAAGGCCCCTCCGCCGGTGAAGCGCACCCCACGAAGGTAATCACCCGAAGTCACTCCAGTGGCAGCAAACATCACGTGTCCCGTGGCCAAATCTTCCAGGGAAAAAATTTTATGAATGTCGTCGATTCCCATTTTTTTAGCGCGAACGATTTCTTCTTCGTTTCTTGGCTTGAGTCGAACTTGCATATCTCCCCCCAAGCACTTCAAGGCTGCTGCCGCCAAAACACCCTCCGGAGCCCCACCGATTCCAAATAAAATATCGACCCCGGTATGTTCCTCACAAGTAGCAATGGCGGCCGATACATCGCCATCCCCGATCAAACGAATCCGCGCACCGGTCTCCCGAATTTCTTGGATCAAGGCCTCGTGACGCGGACGATCCAAAACAATAGCGGTCAAATCTCGCACCGCCGCCC
The DNA here is from genome assembly GCA_031972915.1 of bacterium. Taxonomy (GTDB): domain Bacteria; phylum UBA10199; class UBA10199; order DSSB01; family DSSB01; genus DALYDW01. The sequence continues at coordinate 6,550 of DALYDW010000034.1, read as the reverse complement.
CCTTCGCCTTAGCCAGGGCTTGTAAATTTTCGGTGGGACTTTTTTGGATATCGATGATCCCTTTACCCGCGGGCCCCACCGCAATTTTATCCATGTAGGTATCGGGGGCATGAAGAAAATGACCCGATTCGGCCAAGGCAATGACGGCTAAGGCATTGGGCCCCCCATTTGCACATAAGCTCGTCCCTTCCAAGGGATCTAAGGCGATATCCACTTTGGGCCCAGTGCCCTTACCCACAATTTCACCGATATAGAGCATGGGGGCCTCATCCCGTTCTCCCTCGCCAATCACCACGGTTCCTTGAATGTCCATGGTATTGAGGGCGTTACGCATAGCGTCCACAGCTGCCTGATCGGCGCCATGGGAATCTCCTCGTCCCATCCAACGAGCACAACTTAAAGCTGCGGCTTCGGTCACCCGAACCATTTCTAGGGCCAGATTTCGATCCATAATCTTCTCTCTATTTTTTTAACATTAATCTTCCGGAGGGCGGAGCAGCTATGAACCATGCTCCATAAAAAATCAATCATTAACCCGCTCTCAACATCGTTCGAGTCATGCTAAGTCCAGTTTTTCTAAAATAGCCTCCGCTCGTGGAGGTACGAGATAAGGTGCTGCAGACTGCCCCATGGCGGTATCAGGATCTTTCAATCCATTACCGGTTAAAGTGCAGGTCACCACATCTTCCTTCTGAAAAAATCCGCGTTCCGCCATTTTTAAAACTCCAGCCACACTGGCTGCAGAAGCCGGCTCACAAAATACCCCTTCGACTTGTGCCAACCAAGTATAGGCCTTGAGAATTTCCTCATCGGTTACTTCAGAAATAAAACCAGACGACTCCTTCACCGCTTCAACAGCAGCTTGCCAATTAGCTGGATTTCCGATGCGAATCGCCGTGGCAATGGTATG
>DALYDW010000034.1:0-5630 GCA_031972915.1 bacterium | reverse complement strand
TTTTACCGGAGCTCCGCGCACAATGGGAGCCGAACCCGCTGCCTGAAAGCCACACATCTTGGGAAGTTTTTTAGCACGCCCTTCTTGAAAAAATCGCTGAAACCCCCTCCAATAAGCCGTAATATTGCCCGCATTACCCACAGGAATAAAATGGTAGTCGGGCGCCTCATCCAGGGCCTCAATAATTTCAAAAGCCGCCGACTGCTGACCCAATAGACGATAGGGATTAACGCTATTCACCAAAGTCACTTTTGGATTTTTGGCAATCTCACGCACCACCTCGAGAGCCTCGTCAAAATTACCCTGAACTTGAAAAACCTTGGCCCCATGAATCAGAGATTGGGCGAGCTTTCCTTTAGCAATCTTGCCTTCGGGCACCACCACCACGGCCTCCATGCCTCCCCGAGCCGCATAGGCCGCTGCCGCTGCCGAAGTGTTTCCTGTGGAGGCACAAATCACTGCCCTAGACCCGGCCTCCTTCGCCTTACTCACCGCATAGGTCATGCCTCGATCCTTGAAAGAACCCGTGGGATTGAGCCCCTCCAATTTGAAAAGCAAACGAAAATTAAGTTGGAACTTTTCCTTGAGCCGAACGCTTTCAAACAGCGGAGTAGCTCCTTCGTGTAGCGTCACGATGCTTTCTTCGGCAACGCTCAAATAGGAGCGATAACGACGGATAATCCCGGGATACAGCATAAAGTCCTTCAATTTTTTAAGTTCGTGTTTCGTCTATTTAACGGAGTCATCCAACCATTGCTTAACGACATGAGCCTTCGACTCGTATCAGGGTCGTAGCCCCAGCGATACCTGCAAGTCGATCGATCTTTTTAACGGCAGCCTGAATATCGCGCTCTCGAGCGCCGTGAGTCAAAACAACCACGGGGATTTCTTTACCTTCTTCGCGAACATGCTGATAGACCGAAGAAATACTGATGCGGTGTTGGCTTAAAATATTTGTGATCTTGGCTAGAATTCCGGGCCGATCAATGGCCTGAAAGCGCAAATAATAAGAGGTTACCAAATCCCCCATCGCCGCCACCTTGGCATTGCGCACTGGAGTCGCATAAGTCCCCAAGGGGGGAACCGTGTAGCCAACCCCGGCTAAAATATTTCGAGCCACTTCCACAATGTCTCCTACTACGGCCGAAGCCGTAGGATAACTTCCCGCTCCCCGCCCATACAGCAGTCCATCCCCGACAAAATCACCCTCGACGAGCAGGGCGTTATGCACCCCCTGAACCGCCGCCAACATACTGCTCTTAGGAACCATGGTCGGATGAACTCTAGCCTGCACCTTCCCATCCGTCTGTTTGGAAATAGCTAGCAGTTTAATTTCATAACCAAATTGACGAGCCATCTGTAAATCCAAGGCCGTAATGGAACGCAGGCCTTCCACAAAGATATCGCTCAAATCAACCATGGCTCCATGGGCAATGGCCATCAGAATGGCCAACTTATGAGAAGCATCAATGCCATCGATATCAAAACTGGGATCGGCCTCGGCGTATCCCAAACGTTGGGCCTCCTGCAAAACCGCGCCAAACTCAGCGCCCCGGCTGGACATCTCGCTTAAAATAAAATTACAAGTGCCATTGAGAATACCGTACATGGCCTGGATCTGATTCCCAACATAACCTTCGCGAAGCGCACGCAACACAGGGATGCCCCCGCCAACAGCCGCTTCAAAACAAACATCGACTTGAGCCTTTCTCGCGGCGGCAAAGATCTCCTTACCGTGGATGGCCAACAGCGCCTTATTGGCAGTGATAAAATGCTTCCCCGCTTGAAAGGCCTTTAGAGCTAAATGACGCGAAGCCTCGACGTCGCCCGTCACCTCGACGATCATGGAGACAGAGGAATCCTCCAGCACATCCTCAATGCGCGTCGTCAAAACTCGCTGGGGAATTTTCACTTCCCGTTTTTTCTTTAAATCTCTCACCAAAACACGAGAAATCTCTAAAGAAGCTCCCACGCGATTTTTTAACAAATCGCGGTGTTGCTCCAGCATGGTCCATACGCCCGACCCCACAGTACCCAATCCCACCAATCCGACTTTGATATTGCGCTCAGTCATGACCCTGCAATGCTCCTTTAATTCCTCTCACCGCCTGTTTGATACGAGTGACATTTTCGACCAAGGCGAAACGAACGTACGAATCCCCCCACTCTCCAAAACCGATTCCTGGCGAAACAGCCACTTTTCCTTCTTTAAGCAAGAGCTTACTAAATTCCAAACTGCCCATTTTTTGAAAGGCCTCGGGGATCTTAGCCCAAACAAACATCGTGGCACGGGGCTTGGGAACCTCCCACCCCACTCGTGCCAACCCCTCACACAAAGCATCGCGGCGCTCTCGATAGGTTTGAACGATGTCCCCCATATAATCGCGACAAGATTCGAGGGCGACGGTCCCCGCTATTTGAATCGGTTGAAACATCCCGTAATCCATATAGCTCTTCAATTTTTTTAACGCGGCCACCATTTCACGATTACCTAAACAAAAACCAATGCGCCAACCCGGCATACTAAAACTCTTCGACAAGGAATAAATTTCCACAGCAACATCCTTGGCTCCCTTGACCTGTAAAATGCTGGGAGGAGGCTCTCCTTCGAAATAAAGATCCGCATAGGCGAAATCATGAATTACCCCAATGGAATGCTCCTTGGCGAAAGCAATAACACGCTCAAAAAAGCTCAATTCTACGGTTTGTCCCGTAGGATTGGTGGGAAAACTTAAAATCAAAAGCTTGGGTTTGGGCCAAATGCTTCGAGTCGCCCTCTCCAGATTTTCAAAAAAATCCGTCTCGTCGTCGGTGCGAATTTGCCGCACATCGGCTCCGGAAATCACAGGAGCATAAAGATGAATGGGATAAGTGGGACTCTGAACAAACACCACGTCTCCCGGCGAAGTAGAAGCAAGGATCAAATGAGAAAGCCCTTCTTTTGCACCGATAGTCGCAATGGCCTCTTCGTCGAAATCTAAATCCACGCCGTATTGATCTTTATACCAATGGCAAATCGCCATGCGTAATTTCGGAATACCTCGCGATACCGAATAGCGGTGATTCTTGGGCTTTTGCGCAGCTTCGATGAGCTTATCCACCACCGGTGGAGGCGTCACCAAATCGGGATTTCCCATCCCCAAATTGATGATATCCTCGCCCCGCTGACGCGCTTCGGTCATCAACTGGGTGACCACGCCCAAGGTATAGGGAGGAAGTCTGCGAATACGTTCGAATTCCATAAATACCACGCTCGATTTAAAGTTAACCCACCTGAGCCAATTGAAGACGACTCGCCCAACGGCGTTGCAAAACCTGACGTATCTTCCAATGAGACTCCTCTTGCAAGAGAGGATCTCGATCGAGGAGGCTCTTTGCTTCGTTCTGGGCAGCCTCCAATAGCGCCATGTCTTTCACCAAGTTCGCCACTCGCAACTCGGGTAGACCAGACTGGCGCGTTCCCAAAAAATCACCCGGCCCCCGAATTTTTAAATCTTCCTCGGCAATGGAAAAGCCATCTGAGTAACGCTCCATCACTTGTAGTCTGGCCCGCGCTAACTCTGAATTGGCGCATCCTGTGGCCAGGATGCAATAAGATTTTTCAGAGCCACGCCCCACCCGACCACGCAACTGATGCAACTGAGAAAGGCCAAAACGCTCCGCATGCTCTACAATCATCAGAGAGGCATTCGGCACATCGATTCCCACTTCGATCACCGTAGTCGCCACTAAAACTTGTATCTCACCCGCCTTAAAAGCGCCCATAATCGCTTCTTTTTCCAAAGCCTTCATCCGGCCATGAATCATTCCCACCCTAAAATCCTCAAACTCCTGCTGCAGTTTTCCATAAGCCCGAGTGGCATCTTGCAAATCTAATTTTTCACTCTCTTCAATCAAGGGAAAAACAAAGTAGGCTTGACGACCTTCTGCTAATTTTTTTCTCACAAAATCATAGAGCTTCGAGCGATCTTTTTCACGCATCACTCGTGTCGCAATAGGTTTTCTTCCCCGAGGCAAATCGGTCATGACGCACAGGTCTAAATCTCCATAAAGAGTCATCGATAAGCTGCGGGGAATCGGGGTTGCGGTCATCACCAAAATATCGGGACATCGCCCCTTTCCCATCAGTTGCAAACGCTGCCGAACACCGAAACGATGTTGTTCATCCACCACCACTAAACTCAAATTTTGAAATCGGACTTCTTCTTCCAGTAAGGCATGGGTTCCCAAAGTTAAGCCGGGGAGGCCTTGTTGTAACCCAGCCAAAACGTTTTTTCTCTCGCTAGACTTGGTCGAAGCCGTCAACAGGAAGACGGGTATTCCCAATGGCTCTAACCAATGCTTAAAATTTTTAAAATGCTGCTCGGCCAGAATTTCAGTCGGCACCATCAATACGGCTTGAAATTTATTTTCTACGGCGAGCAAACAGGCCAACAGGCTCACTAAAGTTTTTCCGCTCCCCACATCCCCTTGCAACAACAAGTTCATTGGGTCGGGGCGGCACATACGCAAGGCAATCTGTTCGCTCGCCTGAACCTGGCTCCTCGTAAGTTCAAAAGGTAGACTTGCAAGCAAACGATTGCGCAACTCAACACGAGCCTCGTGAAAAAAGCCCTCCAGCCTCCCTGCGTTACGCCGCCGCAGCTGTAAGCCCAATTGCAAAAAAAACAATTCTTCAAAAATCAACCGACGGTGAAAAGGGGTTTTTCCCTGAAGCAAGGCGGTGGCATCAGCAAGTTCGGGCGCTTGGTGTAAATGTCGCAGTGCCGCCTCCCACGAGGGCAAATTGAGCCTGGCCAAAACATCTTCCGGAAAAATTTCCCCCCACCTCTCAGGCAAATCTTGTAACACCCCCTTTACAGCTTTCCGAATCTGCCCCTGAATCAAACCTTCTGTGGAAGAATAAACCGGAACCAATCCCAAGTAGTCTTGCAGGGCCTCCTCGTCGACAAACTCATGAAGCGGCTTCACTTCAGGATGAACCATCTGTTTTTCACCACGAAAAAAACTCACCTCACCAAAAAACAAAAACCGCTCGCCCTTTTTAAAACGCCGTTCAAAAAATTTACGATTGTAATGAAACCATTTCGCTAACAAATGCCCTTTTCCATCGGAGATAACCACTTCAAAAACATGACGCGGACCACGTCCCAAACGCAACTCCCCTGCAGCCTGCACCTCCCCCAAGAGACATTGGTTCTTACCTATCTCCACCCGATCCATAGAATTCAAACTACGACGATCCAAATAACGAAAGGGTAAATGATAAAGCAGGTCCTCAAAGGTATGGATATTTAATTTATTGAATAGCACCGCCAAGCGAGGCCCAATTCCCTTGGCATATTGAATGGGGGTATCGAGCCAATTCAAACCCTTTTCTATGGAACAAGTCTCCATCGCAGTTCCCCCCCACTTTTTCGTTTCTTTCTCTTAGAAAAACTCAAAAAGTTTTTAAGTCAGACAAAACTAAAAAAATCTTCAGCAAATCAATCGCAAAAATTCACTCTCTTCTTTTTTTCAAGAAAAAAGGCCCTTCGCCGTGAAGCGAAGGGCCTTCAAAGAATCTCAGTTAAACCCAGCTAATTATTTGCCGGTAACTTTGAATTCGACGCGACGGTTCTTAGCTCGGC
>DALYDW010000033.1:3639-15210 GCA_031972915.1 bacterium | reverse complement strand
TCCCTTTAGTGTCCAAGGTTCCGGGTAAGGAAGCATTAACAATTTCTAACTTTTTAGCCTAAAAATCAACTGCGTTATTAAAATCTTTAAATCATCTTCTAACTATTGATCAGCACCAAACATACCCTAAAAAAACTTGGACGGGAGTCCGCCGGGAGCGGACCCCCTGAATCGTCCAAGCATTCCGGGTAAGGAAACTTTCAAAAAACATCATTGGGCTAGCAATTCACGAGCCATCTTCATCACTGGCATCCACTCGGTGATTTGCTTCTCCAAAATACTTCGATTCCAGTGGCTCACCAGAACCTTATCTGAACCATCCCAGCAAATCTCCGCCGAAAAAGTTCTCCGACCATCCGGCAAGAGCGTCTCGATTACGTCCGCTGGTGTCTGTGACAGAAGGTGCCTCTTAATAGTTTTATCCATGCGTAAGAAACGTCCCTGCCAACGACTAATACTATGAGCAAAAGGCAGGCCAATTCGAAAAAATATATCAAAAAAAAATATCATTATTTTTTAAGTAGTTAATCAAGAGTTCCAAAAATGGACAAAATTTACAGGATAAAAAATTATCCAATACCAGGCTGTTTTTGTGGAAAATACTTATCCATCAGAAGGAGCCTGCCAACTCAGTATAAAACAGGTTCCTTTTCCCACTTCACTCTCTACCTTGATACTACCCTTGTGGAGATCGAGAATCTTTTTGGTAATAGCCAAGCCAAGCCCCAAACCTTTACGCTTGGTTGTGGCAAATTCCTCAAAAAGCCCCTGAAGCCTTTCAGGAGGAATTCCGGGCCCCTCGTCCCAAACTTTTAAAATAACCCCCTGGGCCGGAGCCAAAGAAAATTGAATTCCAATCCTACCCCTTTTATTACCCATGGCCTGAAAGGCATTGGACAAAAGGTTTTCAACTACCCGGCGCAATAAGTTGGGATCTCCCCACACCTTTACCTGCTCAGCAGGCAAGGCAAGCTCTAAACTCACTCCCTGATCTTGGGCCACGCTAGAAAAGCTCTCACGAACCTCCATAATCAAAGCGGACAAATTGAACATTTGAGGAAGAAATGGCATTTCATGGGTGAGGTTTCGAAGATCTTCCAGAAAATGATTAATTCTAGAAAACTCTCTCTGCACGATACGGGTAAAGGTCTCTCGATAGGCTTCGTCCTCGTACATCTGCTCCATCAATTTAGCCGCACTTTCGATATTTTTAACAGGATGCTTGAGGTCGTGAGCTAATCCAGAGGCAATGCGACCAAACATCGCCAAGCGCTCCTGACGTCGAATCTGCTCTTGAAATTCGATCAATCGCTCTGCCATTAAATTAAAACTCTGGCCTAACTCTCCAAACTCATCATTTCCGAGATTAGACACTCGATAGGCAAGGTCTCCTCGCCCCAAGGCGCGGGTAGCCTCCCTCAAAGAAGCCACCGGTCTCAATAGGGTACGCCGACTTCCCCATATGCCTAACAACACCATCATGGTGAGCGTTCCCAAAATCAGCCCCAATAAAATCCATAAGAGTTGTTGCAATGGAGCAAAAGCTTCCTTCGTGGGTTGTGCCAAGATTAAATACCAGTTGGGATCCTGCGCAATTGACTTGACCGCCATGAGATAATTTCCCTGCTCGGTGGAAAGCACTTGAGGGCCCTGGGGTTCCAAACGAGGCGAGAAACCTGAAAAAAGAATCGCTTTATTGGAAGAAAGAATCGCCTTTTTGTATCGAGGATCTCCCGACGCGATGACTCTGCCAGCGTTATCCACCACACTTGCAAAGCCCCACTTTCCGATTCGGGTGTCACCAACCCATTTCCACATTTTCATCAGGTCTAGCTTAGCCACTACCAAACCTGAAAAACGATGCTGTCCCTTCAACGCGATGGACAACCACAAAGCCGGCGTCAAATCCTCCCCCAAAAAGGGAGACGAAAACAAAAAATCGACGTTGCGAGCTTTTTGTAAAAAGTCCTCCTCAGGACTTTCTTGCCCTTCCATTTCAAGGGAAGTGGAATATCCCAAAAGAAGCTCAGGAGAATATAAGCGAATCTTCATGAACTGGGTAAAACGCAACACGTAGTTATCCAGAATTCGCTGTTGCTGCTCTTGGTTCAACCCGGTTTCCGCAATATCTTGGGCCAGGGTCTGAAGAATTTCCCGGGCATGATTTAGATAGAGGGCAATTTCTTCTGCGGCTCGTGAAGTAATTTCTCGGTAACTTTCACGAATAGACTCACGAAGAGTCCGCTGAACCGAAAACAGACTAATCACACCAAATACAGCCAAAGGTGTAACTGCGGACAAAATTAGAAGAAAAATAAGCTTTCTCCTTAAAGTTCTCATCAGGGCTCACACCGCACTTCCTTGAGGGAAGAAAAAAATTCATTGGAATTAGAATGAAATCCTACGCAACGGTTCTGATAAACAACAGGACTATTCATCCAATAAAGAAACAATCCTGGAGGGTCTTCCATCAAGACTTGCAAAGCTCTAGAAAAAGCCTGTTTAGACTGGGCGTCGTCAGGAGAAAATCGAGCTTCCTCCATGGCTTGATCAAAACCTGGATGGTGGTAGCCAGATACATTAAGCCCATCTACCTTCCCCGAAGAATGAAAAATTAGATATAAGGTAAGCAGGACATCCTTGATATTGACTGGCATCAACACCCAATCAAAATCCCTCCTCTGAAAAATAGCCTGCTGAAAATCAGCAGGAGACAAGGGATTTAATTTGAGATCCACTCCCCATTCCTGAAAGTCTCTTTTTAATTGCCTGGCAAGCTGAGGATCGCGGGGATTTAGGTTTAAAAAACTTAAGGTACGACTCGATGGAGAATGGAAAGGCACTTCGTCTTTCTGCAAAACAGGCATTGAGGAGAGAACAGCATTTTTTTCAGCCTCGGGTAAAGGAAGAAGAGCAGGGGTCCACTCTCTTATTTTCTGTTCGCGCAAAAAACGTCCTCTATCGTAATTGGCGTTCAACGATTTCCATGGAAATAAAACCGAATTGTTCTTTCTATTTTCCAAAAGAAAATAAAGAATTCTCGTCTCAAACTGCCCCTGGGAAACCTCTTGAATATCCTCTAAAACTTCGAAATCCGCCGTTGGCATAAAAAAAATAAGATCGACCTCCCCTGCCACCAAATCCCGCAAAGCTCGCCGTGGATTCGGAATACTTTTTAACACAATGCGATTCACTTCTTTATCGGATTTTTCCACTCTCTCCAAAACGACCTGATCAGACACATGGGATTGGAGACGAAAAGCGCCCAAGGGAGATTGCTCTTTTCCTTCCATCACAATGGGCAACTGACTCAAGGCCAAGGTAAATGCACGATCAAATCTTTTGAGGAAAAACGTAACCTCACTAGAAGAATCTAATCGAACCTCATGAAGGTTTTCTAAGAGATTTGCTAAAGGTCCCCTCTGAGGCCCTTTAGCTCTCTCAAAGCTATTTTTCACTTCTTGTGCCCAAGGACCTTTGAGCTTGACCCTAAGGAGAGTCTTCTCAGGATTCCACTGATATTGCTCAACAAGCTGAGGGATGAGTTCTCGTTTTTTCGAAAACTGAAAAAGAGAGGGGTGAATCAACTCAATAAGAGAAGCGCCCAAACCTGTGGTGGAAAAAGGATCCAGGTCTCCCAGAGGGTAGCCCGTCGCAATCACAAAGTCTCGCGAAGGGGCTTTTGTTTTTTTTTTCCGGAGAACAGGAAAAAAAACCCAGAAGCATTACAATCAATAAGAAAAATTGAAACATCGCTTCAAAATAAAAAGGGATTGACCTTAAGATCAATCCCTTTTTTGGCAGGTTACGGATTAGTTTGTTTTAGAAAAAATAAGCCAAGCAGCCGGTCATTTTGGTTTCAGTGGTTTTGTTTCCTTTTTTTACGGCCTTGATTTTCATAATGTACTCCTTATTCATCAAGTAAGTGAGGGTTAAAATTTACCTAAACTCTTACACGTCTCCCATCGCAGGGGCCCAAGCCACCTCCATCTCCAGCTCCTTAGGCAACTCCGCAGCGATAGTTTTTTTAAAGTAATCTTGTTGGCAGCTTATGTTCTCGAAAGAGCCCGTCGTGTTGTAAGAATCAGCTCGACACCCCCCTCCACAGATCGGAGGGAAAGCACAGGTTTTACATTTTGGATTTTCAAAGGGACGAGAAGCTCGCAACATAGCTTCACCGCGTGAATTAAAGTCTTGCGATTCGACCTCACCTATTTCGGTGCCTTCAATTCCAAGAAACGCGATGCATTTGTAAATCTTCCCATCAATTCCAATCGTGACAGCATGTCGGCGATAAAACTCACAGGGACCAGTATTAATGGGATCTGTAGCGGGCAAACCACGACTTCGAGTTTCTTCCCTTAGCTCCACCATTTTCATGATTTCAAAATCAGTGAAGGTGCATCGCTCGCAAGAAGAGGCTATTCCGGACAACGTATCGCTCTTCTTCATTTCTGGCATGATGGGCTTGAAGTTAGTGGCTACAATATCCTTCTTAAACTTTGAGCCATCTATTTTTTGCAGAAGCCCCTTGAAACTATCAGCGTTACTTCGGTCAAAATTCCCACCCAGGAGAATCTTGAGCATTCCCGAAATACTTTCTAAATTGGAAAAAATTTTATCAAAGGTTCCTTGGCCACCAGCGTAAACTCTTTTCTGGTCGTGCTCACAACGATCTCCATCGAAAGTGATCTTAACCCATTCAAATCCATATTGCTTAAGCTCTAAAACTAATTTTGGAGTTAGAAAGATTCCGTTAGTCGCAGCTCCAGCACTATAATGAACGCCCTGCTCACGACAGAATGGCACCACGACAGAGCTAAACTTTCGGATGGCATCGAGATTGAGCAATGGCTCTCCGCCAAAAAATATGACATTAACTTTTCTCGGTTGGGTATTGCGAATTCTCTCGACCATCCACTCGATGGTTTTATCGAGTGTTTCATCGGACATTTTTGTCTTACCTAGCTTGTCTTTCTCATAACAGTAAGTGCAGCGTAAATTGCACGCCAACGTGGTTAAGAGCGTCACCGTTAAAACATCGGTTTGCTCTGTAACTCGGTTATTTATCCAATTTTTAAAAACCTGCTCTTCGCTCTGATTGTCTTCGAGAAAAAATCCAAGATCCTTCAGACTCTCAGCGGCATCTTCTTCCTGATGATTCAATGCCGAACGACTCTTCACTTTGCTGAATAACTCAGGAAGAGAAAATTCATCGTCTTCAATGGCCAATCGGCTGTCATGCAGAGAATTATAAAGATAGTGCAGCCGAGGATTTTTCGAAGAAGAAACGACAAAATTAAATCTTGAAATCTGCATAAGCTCAACCTCGCGCTTCGTTCATTGACAAGATGAGCTTTCAAGAGAGCAAGGGGCATGCCACTTTAGACACACCTCTGCAGACAAGAGCGCTTTTTCAAAAAAGCCTCTTGTTTACTGGTTTTTTTTAATTTTTATCTGAAAAGAAATACGAAAAGTCGAAACACGAATGGAGAAGATTTTATCCCTTCCCCCTAAAAAAAATTATCCAGGCAAACTGAATCCAATTTAAAAAGTCATTTCAGCGCCAGCGACAAAATTAAATCGAGGCGACGGAAAACCAAATATGCCACTATATTCCTGATTCAAAATATTTTTGGCGCTACCAAAGACCTTGATCAATTGGGGATGGTCTTGCATGGCAGTCATAAGAGAAAAGCTGTAGGACAAACTCAGATCCCACAATACCCACCCCGGATTGAATCCCCCTGCCAATGTAGCCGACGGACTCCCCCCTAGAAATGCCCCCTCTGCAGAAATGATAGGAAAACTCTCAAACTGCTGACCAACCACTGAAAGCACCGAGTCCACCGTAAGAGTTCTCCAGGGACTCGCCGAAACGGTGGCGTTAAACATATTTTCTGGAACATTGGAAATGGGTTGCCCTGCTCCGCTTTCGTCTCGAGTATGAGTAAAGGTATAGTTTGCACCAATTCTTAATTGGGGAATAGGATTCCAATAAACACCTGCCTCGACGCCTGTAGAGAGCGCATCGTTCGTATTCGTACCAAGACGGCTGATTAGATTGTCAAAATCTAAATAAAAGAACGTGGCATAAGCCATGGCCTTGCTACCAATGGGTTGCTCATAACCTACGTCATAACTTTGAGAAGTTTGGGGTCTTAAATCAGGATTTCCCGTAATGGGATTAAAAAGCTGAAAGACGGTAGGCGGCAAAAAGCCTTCGCCATAAGAGGCATGAAACTTACCTTTCACTTTAGGAATATGTACAGCTATCGCCGCACGCGGACTGATATCCTGTCCGTAGTCCGAATTGATGTCCCATCGAAAACCTGCATCCAAGAAGAAAAGCTCCTTTAAGCTTAGATGATATTGCAAATAGGGAGCATAGTTCTGTCTTGAGCCGGGAACACCCGGTGCAGGAACGGGTTCCAAGGGTGGGATCACTGGACCAAACGATCCAGGAGGTGGCAATGGGTCTCCGGGAAATGTTTCTCCCGAAGCCCTTACAGTTTCTAAATAATATTCAAACCCAGCGGTCACAACCTGTTCTATCGATCCCTGCCTGGGTATAAAAAAGAAGTTTCTTAAATCTGCATTGCTTCGCGAAGTTCGCAATCGGTTGAGCGCGCTGTTAGGAGCCAAGACCAGGCCAGAAGGAGTAGTGTAACCCGGATCTCCCACCCTTGAATCCTGCTCCTCTTGGTCGGAAAGAAAAAAGCCATAAAAAAACTCCGTCCTCAAAATAGAATTCCAATCGTAACCCAATTTTAAGGATTCAGTGGTGAGCAAATCTGAAACTGCGCGACGTGAGGTTAGAGCCAACTGTAAAAAAGCACCATCCGGGGGTAAAGCAGGATCGTAAAAAACAGCCGGCGAAATTAAAAATCCTCGTGCTAAATTTTTATCGGTTAAAAAGATATGACTGGTGATTTCTAAATCCATCTTAGGATGAGGCTTAAAATTCCAATGTTGGGTCAGTGCGGTCTCTTTAAACGCATCATTGGCAAACTGACCTGCCAAATCTGTCCGACTCACCCCCAGGCTCCAAGCTACTGGGTTTTTTTCACCTGACCAAGTGAGCAATTCGCGAGTGTATCCCAAATTCCCCCCCTGCATTCCCATATTGAACTCACTATCGCCCATTCCTTTCTTGGTATAGATGGCGATGACTCCTCCAACCGCACTACCTCCATAAAGAGTCGCTTGTGAGCCTTTTAACACCTCGATATGGTCAATCAATTCGACGGGGATAAGACTAAGATTGGTTTCGTTGGTTCCGGGATTGTTCAGGCGAACTCCATCAAGCAAAACCAAAGTATCGGCATTGGTAGCCCCACGCAATCGGACGTTCGTTGTTTCACCAGGAGTTCCCAAAGGCTGAACAAAAACGCCCGGCAGTTCTTGAACACCTTCGGAAACATCTCTATCGACCCGGCTTTGCAAAGTATCTCCTGGAACCACGGATACACTGTGTGCTGTGTCCCTGATTAACTCAGGAAGCAACCGGGGAGACCGCACCACCTGGCCCTCGTAATATCCACCCTCCCCCTCCTCGGCAAACGCACTCCCGCCTAGACACAGACCTATGATCACAAAAACCAAGAGACAGTGTCGGATCATGTAATAAACCTTCTTATTCAGATTTTAGATTTTTGATGCTGGTCGACGATTTCCATCAAATTAAGCTTTTTTATTTTATACTCGAGGGTCTTACGATGAATGCCCAAGCGAAGAGCCGTGCGTTCTTGATGCCATTCTTCTTTTTCTAAAACCCTGAGAATAAAACCACGCTCAAAGGCGTCTGTCGCTTTTTTCAGAACATCTGGGTCTTCAGCAGATTGCCCTTCTTTAAACTGCTCTGGATCAGGAAATTGATAGTCCAAAGGAATATCCTCGGGACGAATCAAGTCTGAAGGATGAATCGCCACGAGCCGATCAATAAGATTTTCTAATTCGCGAACATTACCCGGCCAATCGTAATGAGATAAAGTGTCTAAAGAGGAATCGGTTAAACGCAACTGACGACCATATTTGCGGTTATAGCGCTTCAAAAACAGATCCACAAAGACAGCAATATCCTCAATGCGCTCCCTAAGAGGAGGAAGCATAATAGGAACCACGTTGAGCCTGTAATAGAGATCTTCCCGGAAAGTGCCGGCCTTAACCATCGTCTTTAAGTCCCGATTGGTAGCCGCTACGATTCTAACATCGATACGAATGGGCCTTGCCCCCCCCACTCGCTCCACTTCACTTTCTTGCATGACGCGAAGTAGCTTTCCTTGCAGCTCTAATTTTAATTCAGCGATTTCGTCTAGGAATAGCGTTCCTTCATTGGCCAACTCGAATTTTCCATAAGCAGTCTTCTTGGCGTCGGTAAAAGCACCTCGCTCGTGACCAAACAGGGTGGATTCGACGAGATTATCAGGGATCGAAGCCATATTGACGGCAACAAAAGGTCGAGTTGCTCGCGAGGAACGCCGGTGCAAGTAGCGAGCCACCAATTCTTTACCGGTACCACTTTCTCCCTGCAACAACACCGTCGCCGAAGTAGGCGCCGCCCTATCGAGAATTTCGCAAATCGAAACCATTTTGGGACTACGCCCAATAATAAATTCTTGATCCGTAAGACGGTTGACCTCAGAACGCAGATAGAGAATTTCTCGTCCACTCTGGATCTTCTCCAAAGCCCTTTGGACTAAAAGCTTGAGATCGTCGACATTGAAATCTTTGTTGATGTAATCGAAGGCCCCCAGCTTAATGGCCTGTACGGCAACCTTCACATCACGCACATGCGTAATCATGATAATTTCAGTGTTGGGCTGGAGTTCTTTAAATTCCTGAAGCAAGACCATGCCGTCCACCTCGGGCATGAGGTAATCCAAGAGCACAATCTGGTATTCATTGTTTTGAAAAAATTGTCTCGCCTCCGCACCGTTGGCTGCCCTATCGACTTTTCCATAGGTTCCCAAAACGTAGGCAAGCATCTCGCGAAGCGACTCGTCGTCGTCGACCACCAACAAATTAACACGATTTTTATCCATCGTCCCCCCCAGGAAATTCGAGGGTAAATACTCACTTTACCCGAAATCCTCCTGACAAATAAACTATTAGGCACTATATCAGTTTAGCTTCAACCTCAAGCGATCATCGGACCATGAATATACCCAAGTCAGTTCTAACTTTTTTTAGCGACCCGGGACTCTACTCAAGCTTTAGTCTTATTCTGGTCGTTTTACTGATTACCTTCGTAAGTCGACTTAAAATCAAAAAGGATTTAATCCTTTCGAGTCTGCGGGGTTTTATACAACTCAGTGCCATGGGGTTTGTGCTACTTTGGGTCTTCTCGCTTAAAAGTCCGTGGGCCATTGCGATTACCCTTGGCACTATGACTCTACTCGCTGGATCCATCGCTAAAAAACGTGGAGGGAATATTCCACACGCCTTCAGCATTGTCACCCTAAGTCTTGGATTCTCCCTCGCTTTCACTTTGGGACTCATGTTGATTTCAGGAACTCTAGACACCCGCGCTCAAGTTTTAATCCCGCTGGGTGGCATGATTTTAGGAAACTCCATGAACGGAGCCAGCCTCTGCCTTGACCGTCTACAATCGGAAATTCAACTTCGCAAACCCGAAATCACGCTCATCCTCAGCCTGGGGGGAACCCCAAGACAGGCAACCGAGGCAATTCTACAGAAAAGCCTTCAGGCCTCACTCATTCCAGCCATGGATACCTTAAAGGCCCTGGGTGTGATCTTTATGCCCGGCATGATGTCGGGGTTGATCTTAGCGGGGCAATCCCCTCTTTTGGCAGTAAAGTACCAAATTGTGGTCATGTTTATGTTGTTGGCATCCGCTAGCCTGACAAACTTGCTAGTATTGCAAATGGCCTATCGCGGTTTTTTTAACTCACAGATGCAGCTGAGAAAACTCTAAAAAAAACTCTCCCCATCCAGAGAATAGGCGGGCAAGGCATCCCCATGCAATTTCAACAGGGATGGAAAAAAATCAGCGCTCCGGGCAAAAGACCGTTTCATGGGCACGCTAGAAAACAAGGGAATCAACATATGCTCGTCATGAAGAGCCCCATGAGAACTTTTATGTTCAGGGTGCTCAAAGCGTTTGCGTAAGTCAAAACCCTTGGCGGCACTCAAAACTAAATCACCAGTTCGACCCGAACGAAAAATTTGCAAGATTTGCATCAAAGAATCAGGATGTCCGGTTCCCAAAGTCTTTACCAAGGACTCTGCCTTACTCCAAATAGCAGTGCTGGTTTTTAATTGGAGTGGGTCTCCACGAAGATTCAAAAACTCAATTTTTTCCCCTAGGTCTCGCATCTTGATCTCTCCCTCACGGCTGCGCGCATGAATCCAACCAGGATCCCCCTGAAACAACATTAGATCAATCGCAGAATGCTCTAAGAGAGCGTCCATTAAGCCCGGTTGGCGATCTTGTATTTCTTCTCGGCCCATCCGCCCCTTCCAACCATGATGCCCCTTAAAATATAAATGGAGCATTCCATTTCCAGACACCATGCTTGCAGCGTCAAAACCTTTTTTAAAAATTTTTGGATAATAAAAGGTTTTGATCCCCCGTGACTCTAAATAAGCCGCGACTCCAAAATGCTTCTGGATCTGACTCAATCCATGATCACTCACAATGAACAATGCCGTCTCTTCCCACTTTCCTTCTTTTTTTAAGCGCGATACCATTTTGCCGACCGCACGATCGATAAAACGGTAGGCCTCTAGAGCTTGCGGATGCCGTGCATGACTAAGATGAGAATACTCGTCAACACCGGGAAAGAGCGTAAATAAAAACTGAAAATCCTCCGAAAATACCTTTAAAGTTTTTTCTAAAGCAGCTTCATCGACCAAATGCCAGCGATCGGTAAGATGGGCATAGTACCAGTACCAAATTCTCATGTGCGCAGTCAGATTGTTTTGACTGGGAACCCCACGATTGACCGAATTAAAAATATTGTAGGATCGTGGAAATTGCTCAAAAAGTGTCGGAAAACCCGGTTGAATGTCTCTATTTAAAAAAAAGCTCTCAAAACCAACATAGCTTCGATAACTGTGCAAAGACCACGAACGCTTTTCCGCATAGAGATCTTTATCAAACCAGCGAATTCCGGGGACATTGCAGGTCCCGGGATAAAAACCGGTCAAAAAAGGCATATAAGCGGGGCCCGTAGTCGAAGGAAAAACACTGGTAGCTTGAGCGAAGGTTCCCTCCGAAACGAAAACCTCCTGAAGATGAGGCAATTGTCCCGCTTCGAGTAATTCTGCAAAAACGTCGTAACGCGCCCCATCCGCCATCAGAACGACAAAACGCTTCTTCTGTACTGTCATAGAGCTGCCACAATCTGAGAAAGGTGTCCGAAAAAAGAGGGGTCAGAGGGTATTAAGGTTACGAAGCTTGGGTTCTTAATTCTTGCAATTTTTTCTGCATACGATTGACCAGTTCGGGATAGCCATGCTTGGAAATGATCGAATCGAATTGATAACGATAGTTTTCTACCAAAGAGGCGTTATCAACAATCACGTCGAAAACCTTCCATCCACCAC
>DALYDW010000033.1:0-3629 GCA_031972915.1 bacterium | reverse complement strand
TTTTAGACGATACTGAATATCTAAAGTGACATTTTCTTTGGGTACGTAGATTTCTGTAAGGGTTAAAGCCACCGATTTATCTTTCTGAAACCGATCGCCCTTGTAGTTGACCGTATAGGAATTGCCTTGGGTTTTGCTATGCTCCTTGGAAAAGATAGCCTTGGTTTCCAAAAGATCCGTCATCAATCCCACGAAGCGAGCCTGCTCAGAGGCGGACAAGCCCCCCCAATGCTTATCCAGAGCCAATTGACTTAGCTCGCGCAAATCAAAAGCTCCATTGAGAATCTCTCTCTTGATACGTCGATTTTCTTCTTTTTGTGCCGCACTAGCCTCTTTGGAAGTATCGTAAGACTCTAGTTTTCTTTCGATCTCTTGAATTTCAAAAGTAGGAGTTCCCTTAGGAGCGTTTATTTGCCCCTTTGCCTTTAATGTTGTGGCGGACGGATCCTGCTGGGCAGCACCGCCTCCTTTAACAGCGCCCTGAGCAATGGGAAGCCCCAAACATAAACTCAAACCCATCGCTCCAGAAAACAACAATACAAACGCCTTGTGGCGAGACATCCATCCCAAGCGACTCTTTTCAGGAAAGAAACCTTGTGTGTTTTTTTTGAACATAAAGTTTTTTTTCATTCCATTACCTTTTCTTCGGTTTCGGTGCCCATCGGCGCATCAGGAACTTCAAGACGAGCTAGACCTCCGGCCTTTTGCTCTAATGTCGCAACAGCGATATTGTAATTATAAATAGCCTCAAAAAAACGTCCTCGAGAGAGTAAATACGCCTGCAAGGCATCGGAGTAATCTTTTTTATCACCAAGACCAATATCGGTATTGGTTTTGGTCAAAAAGACATACTGCCGGGCCGTCTTCATGGCCTCGTCGGCATTCTCCATGTTTTTTTTATTTTGTTGAACCGTTAAATAAGCATCTCGAATATCGAGCTCCAAGCCTTCGTCGGCAGCCTGCTTGGAAAAGGCCGTTTTAAAATATTCTGCTTCGGATTGTCTCACCTTGGCAAAATGTCGTCGAAAATTAAACTCACCGTCAATGCGTAGACCAAAGCCAAAACGTTGAAAGTTAAAAGGGTCGTTAAAGTCATCCGTTAACTGCAGGCCTTCGATGCTATTGGTAGTAATACCAAATTCGTATAAGGCGCCAATTCCCATATCGGGGGCTATTTTTCGTTTCTCCAAACGGTATTGAGATTCTTTGGCACGAAGCCCGATTTCTAGAAGCCTTGATTCAGGACGAAACTTTCGACTTTCGTTTAGATAATACTCAAAATCCCGTAGATCGTAGTTAACCGCCCTCAAGTGTTTTTCAACAATTTCGAACTCCGTGCCCCGAGGTAAACCCATCTGAATACGCAAGGCATGATGAGCCAAGAGGTCGTCTTTTTCTAATTTAGAAAGACGACTCAGAATTTCGAAACGAGCCAACTTTAAGCGGGCTAATTCGACTGGGTTGCGCGTTTCTTCTTCTCCCTTACCTTTTTCTACGTTGGACTCGCGCCGGGAAATCTCGCCTTCCATGTGCTGAATTGCATCTTGAAGCAGGTCCCTCATATCGTTAGCTAGCAAAATTCCAAAATAAAGCTTTTTGACCTTGATCAGAATATCATTTTTTTTATCTGTTCGCTTTTCTTTCTCCGCACTGATTCCTTGACGAGCCAAATCCTGCACCAATCCAATTTTACCGAAGGCATAAATAGGAAACCCGACTGCAATCTTTCCTCTTTGGAAATAGGTTAAATAACCATCAAAGAAACTCTGTACCGCATGATCGACATCCCGTGGGGCTGGGGCAGAAAGGAATTCGTAATCTAAATTAGGGATGCCCCGGATCTTAGCCTCACTCAGTTTGCTTTCGGCAGCCATAACGTCGTAATCTGAAGCCCTCACCTCGTAGTTATTGAGCATGGCCATTCGAATACAATCGTCGAGGTTGACCTTGAACTGAGGTTTACCCTTCGTAGGGGATGAGAATCCAAAATCTGCGGAAGGCGGGTGGGAGGAGTAGTCTTCATCTCCGGGTAAAGCGGGGGCTGGCGTCGATTCTACACTCGAAGAACCCTTCGCCGATTTTGTTGAGGACGGAGCCGAACGAATGACACCAGGACGAATTTCTACCTCCTGCGCTCCAAGGCGAGGTACTCTGAGCAAACAACAAGACGCCAAGAAAATCCCGAGTAGGGCGCCTTTTTTTCGAAAAATTTTACACCTCATCCGAAAAACTCAATTCTTTAAACTCATCAAAATAAAAACAATCCTCAATCCCCACGGTTTTCATTCGTTTAATGACGAATTGAATCAATCTCTGTCACTTGAACCAAGCCCGGTTTAAGAGGCAGGGTAAAATAAAACTGAGCCCCCTCCCCTTTTTTCGACTCCACCCAAATTCTACCGCCGTGAAGCTCGATGATTTTTTTCGCCAAGGCCAATCCCAGTCCCGTTCCACCGTAAGAACGATCGTGCTCTCCCTCGACCTGGCGAAACTCTTCAAAGATAAAATGCTGGTCTGATTCTTCGATGCCGATTCCTGAATCCAGCACACTCACCTGCAACATATCCCCATGACGACTGCTGTAAATCTCGATGATCTTGGGGCCTTCGGAACGAGAAAACTTGATCGCATTTTCTAACAAGCTTTGTAAAACTTGGCGGACCTGTCCTTCATCGCCATATACATGAGACGCCGAATCTAATTCGACTCGAAGCAAAAACCCCTTCTCGGAGAGAACGGGTTGGTAGTCCTTTAGAAGCTCCTGAATCAATTTCGGCAAATTGATTTTTCTGACTTCGAGGACACCTTGTTTACTTTGGATTCTCGCCAACTCCAAAATTTGATGAACCACAAGCGATAGTTCTTCACCCGCCGAGGCAATCATCTGCAAATACCGCCGTTGATCGTCATTCAAAGATCCACCGGTCTCAGGATCTAAAAGAACCTGGGTCATGCCCAAAATGCCGTTGAGGGGGGTACTCAATTCATGGGAAATTGTCGAGACGAATTGGGTTTTTAGCTTGGCCATCTCCGCGAGCTTTAGATTTTGCTTGGTCAAAGAATCGTAAAGAATGGCGTTATCCATGGCCACCGCTCCCAAGGAACTCAGGACCTCCAGAAATTCCAACTGAGCAAGAGCATGATCTTCTCCGTCTTTACGACGCCCCAGGCTTAAAATTCCTACGAATTTCCCCTCAGCAATTAAGGGATATATCACATCGGCATTCACCGAGGTCATGAGGCAGAGCCCGGATTCTTTCACGTCGACGAGCCGTGGGTTGCTCAACAATTGAGACTTCATCAAAAAAGTGGCCGTTTGACCTAGGTAATGCACAAAAGAATCCTGAACGGAGAATTGCAGCTGGAGCGGATCCCCCCCTAAACTTTCCCTAACCACAAAGGCCTTGAGCTCTGAGTCCAGCAACAACAAAGCCCCTGTTCGGACCTCGGCAATTTCGACGCTGGTCTTAAGAAAACTACGCAACAACTCTTTGAGATTGGAAATGGAACGAATTCCCTGGGTGAAATTTTTTAAGATCCTCAGCCAGTTTTGTTCTGCGGTGGACCGACGATAAAACAGCATGGCGCAAACTAATGAAATTTATTTTTCATTTCAAGACGCTTTACAA
>DALYDW010000032.1:9292-15368 GCA_031972915.1 bacterium | reverse complement strand
CCACCATCAGCGTCTCGCCCGCCGTACTGTGCACACGATAAACCACCGTAGGCGCGGTAGAAATGAGATCTAAGTTATACTCGCGCTCCAAACGCTCTTGGATGATTTCCATGTGGAGCAATCCCAAAAATCCACAACGGAAACCAAAGCCAAGCGCCAAGGACGTCTCAGGCTCAAAACGAAAGCTGGCGTCATTCAAAGCCAACTTTTCTAAAGAACTGCGCAATACCTCGTACTGCCCCGAATCGGTGGGGTAGATGCCGCAAAACACCATAGGCTTGACTTCTTTAAAGCCAGCCAAGGCTTGGGGTGCAGGCTGAGAGGCCAAGGTTACGGTATCACCGATTTTGATATCGTGAATATCCTTAATGGCGGCAGTAAAGAAGCCCACTTCCCCGGCACCCAAAGTTGAAATTGGCACACTAAAGGGCGTAAACACACCCAACTGGTCGATGACGTAGCGCTTTCCCGTCGCCATCAACAAAATACTGTCTCCCTTTTTGATTTTTCCCTCGAAGACACGTACCAAGACCACCACGCCCTGATAGGAGTCAAACCAAGAATCAAACACCAAGGCCTGAGTGGGATGATCGGGATTGCCTCGAGGAGGAGGCACAACCTTGACGATATTTTCCAAGATATCGCTAATTCCAACTCCTGTTTTGGCGCTGGCTGCCACCGCGTAAGTGCAGTCTAAACCAATAACATCTTCGATTTCTGCCTTGACCTTTTCTGGATCGGCAGCAGGCAAATCAATTTTGTTGAGCACTGGAAAAACCTCGAGATCGTGCTCGATGGCCAAATAAACGTTGGCCAAGGTTTGAGCCTGAATGCCCTGGGAGGCATCAACTACGAGGACCGCGCCTTCACAAGAAGCCAGGGAACGGGAAACTTCATAGTTGAAGTCAACGTGTCCTGGGGTATCGATCAGATTTAAAATGTAGGTTTGTCCATCTTTCGCTCGATAATTAAGACGCACCGTCTGAGCCTTGATGGTGATGCCGCGCTCTCGTTCTAATTCGAGTTTATCGAGAAACTGGTCTTGGCGTTCCCGTTCACTGAGGGCACCTGTAGCCTCTAATAAACGATCAGCCAACGTGGACTTGCCATGGTCAATATGGGCAATGATGGAAAAATTACGGATGTTTTTCATTTTTTATCGAAGGGGGATTCGAGGGAGGCATCGTAAAGACCCAATTGTTGTCCCGGAAGTTCGCCCTTATGCCGCTCCAAAATAAGATCAATCCCCTGACGAATATATTCGGCAATGGGAACCTTGGTCTTTTCGTTTAAGGCCTTGAGTTTATCGTTTTGCTCTTCGGTAATGTAGACCGTGGTACTAATTTTCTTGCGACTGACCATGGCGACTCAACCTAAAGGACATCTGAGAGAGGCTAAAGCTCTCCCTTAGAAAACACTACGCCTTAGTTAAAATGATTTTCGTATTTCAACAAGCCTTGTCTTTGGAAACAAACCGCGATTTTTTTACTGCACCTGAATGACCCGTAATTCCATTCCCTGTCGGTTGCTCATCTCAACCGCGGTTTGCTCGGCCACCTGGCGATCGGAGAAGACACCGACCCGCACCCCGTAACTCGGAGTGGAAGAACCGGGGTTTCCAATAACCAAAAAGGCGTCGTAGCCCTTCTTTTTTAAATCGCTGATTCGCTTCGAAGCGAGCATCTCATCGAAGAACTCGCCTACTTCAATAGAAAACTTGGAGTGACCACTCGATTTAAAACGCACCACGGTATTAAGATCGATGGGATTACGATTTAAACTCTTATTGACGGCCAAGGGCTGTTGCTCTTCTTGCGCCTCGGGGGCTTCCGCTTCTGACTCTTCCTCGGGCTCGAGGGTATGGGTACTGCCATCGGCCCCCACTTGAATCAAAGGGGCCTGAGCGTCGGGAGCCTCGTCAGGCTCGGTTTCACGCTCTTGATGCTTTTCTTCGACACGCGCCTCAGAACCAGACTCTTGAGCCGGAGAATCCACCAAACGATCATTCGTCGCAGAGCGTTCTTTGGTCTCCTCGGCAGCCTCTGGGTTGAGATCCTGAAAGGGAATGGCTTTAGAAAACTGCCGACTGTAAAACTCGGGAAATACAGCGCCCCCGAATCGGGCCCCCAAGACAAATACCAAGCCCAACATCACCACCTGTAAAGACAGCAGGACGATGAACTGCCCCCAAGAGAAACGAATGGGATGTTTTTCTTCCATGGACCCTGCCCTATGTCCTTCTTCGGGGAAATTCAAGGGGCATCTTCCCGATTCATACGCTCCGGCGCCGAAACTCCTAAAATACCCAAACCAGAGCTCAACACCTGGCGCAAAAGTTTTAACAGGGCCAGCTTTGCCAGGGTATGGGCGGGGTTTCCTCCCACAATGCGGTAACGCTCATCGGTTTTGGCTCGGGTGTAATAGTTTTGAAAAATCTTCGTCAACTCTAGGAGATAAAAGGCCACCCGATGGGGTTCCCTAAGTTGGACCGCGGTTTCCAAAACATCCGAGTAAGTGAGAAGCGCCTTAATGAGTTCCAGCTCCTCAGCCAATGCCAAAGGACTTAAATCGATAGAGGAAAGATCTTCAGGGATCTCATGTCCAGCCTCTTTGGCCTTTTGAAACAGGGAACATAAACGAGCATGGGCATACTGAACGTAATAGACGGGATTTTCTGAACTCTCTCGTTTGGCCAATTCCAAGTCAAAATCAAGCGCAGCATTATGCGAACGCAACATAAAGAAAAAACGCGTTGCGTCCTTGCCCACCTCGTCGACGACCTCGCGAAGCGTGACATAATCACCCGAGCGCTTACTCATGGCCACCCGATCTTCACCCCGACGCAAACTTACCATTTGCATCAACAAGACCTCTAACTTGTCGGGATCGTAGCCCAGGGCCTCTACACCGGCCTTGAGACGAGGCACATAGCCTCCATGATCGGCTCCCATGACATTGACATACAAATCAAAACCACGCTCCATTTTATCTTTATGGTAGGCGATATCTGGCGTGAAGTAGGTATAGGTATTATCTCCCTTGATCAAAACCCGGTCCTTATCGTCGCCAAAATCGGTGCTCTTAAACCAAAGCGCCCCTTCTTGCTCGAAGGTATGTCCCTTTTGCCTTAAAGACTCCAAGGCAGAGTCAATCTGCCCTGATTCGTAGAGGGAGCTTTCACTAAAATAATGATCGAAACAAATTTCCAAGCGGGCCAAATCCTGACGAATGGCCTCCAAAAGAGCCACCCCGAGAATCTTGCCTATCTTGAGGGGTTGGTCGCGAAAAGGAGCTATTTCTTCTTGGTATTGCTCTACCAATTCTTGCAAATAAACACCGCGGTACATATCTTCGGGCAACTCGGCCACAACCCCTCCCACCTGAGTCCTAGCCAAATGATAATGAGCACCGCTTTTACCAAGGGTTTGAATTTGCACCCCGTGGTCATTGACATAAAACTCTCGCACGACCTCGTAACCCACCGCCGCAAAAAGACGGGAAAGGCAATCCCCCACCACCGCATTTCTTCCGTGTCCCACATGCATCGGACCCGTGGGATTAGCGCTGACAAATTCGACCAAAACCCGCTTGCCCGCACCATACCGAGACAATCTTAAGTGTCCCTCTCCATCCACCAGACCACGCATGGCCTGATAGTACAGGTCGTTGTGCAGAAAAAAATTTAAAAAGCCCGGCCCCTTAACCTCTACTTTGGCGAAGCAGCTTGTTTCCTCCCGCAAAGACTCAGCCAAAACCTCCGCCACATCGCGAGGGGCACGACCTAAATTTTTGGCCAGGACCAAAGCTGCATTGGTACTCCAATCTCCATGATCCTTGACCTTAGGAGGTTCTAAGGCAATGGCAGGAGCCTCGGGAAACTGGCAGCGAGCCAGATGCTTTTTTAAAATCGGAAACAGAACCTCTCTCATAATAAACCCTCGACTGTTGCGAATTTAACTTCAGAGCACTTGCCTGCCCTGATACGAAAAACTTCAAGGCGACGCCGAACTCGTCGCTTCTACAGAAATTATTTTTGCGCCGGGCAAGGCACCGATAATCTGGGGATTGCCGACGACTAAAACCTGCAAGGCATCGGGACGCAAATACAATCGAGCCACGCGCCGCAAGTCTTCTAGGGTGACTTTGCGAATGCCTTGTTCGAAGACCTTCAAATAATCGGGCGGATAACCATAAAGCGCAAATCGAGCCTCTTCTTTTACGTAATTAAATAGGGGCTCGTACTGAGCAAAAAGTGAATTCAACAAACTTCGCTTTTGTTGATCGAGTTCTGCTTGGCTTAAGTCGTGGCCACTTACCAAATTCCGCAAAATCTGCTGGGCTTCTTTCAAAACCCGCAAAGTACTAGTCCCTTTGGTCTGACCAAAAATAAAAAACAAGCCATAATCGTTTTGAAAGCCGAACTGAGAATAAATTCCATAGCTCAAACCCAAGGTGGAACGAATGCGTTTTCCTAGACGGCTGCTCATGACTTCTCCCCCCAAAATCTCGTTGAGCAACATCAAGGCGTATTTATCGGGGTTTTCGCGCTTTTCACCCCAATGCCCCAAAAGCAAAGTGCTCTGATCGGTATTTTTCGGCAGCAGGGCAAGTCCTCCATTCCATGTTTTTTCCAAAGGTCTCAAGGGGGGCAATGCCTCGTCAGGCAAACTCCAAGAACCCAATCGCCCCTCTAAAATCTTAGTGGCCACAGCCGGAGAGAGATCTGCGGATAATCCCAATATCATGCGATTGGGACGATAATAGCGCTGATAATAACGATGAAGATCTTCTAATTGAATGGACTGCAAGGAAGCCACCGTAGGCTGGCGCCCCCACGGACTTTCGGCGCCGTAAACCAAACCAGGAAACTCACGAAGTGCCAAAGCACCGGGATCATCTTGTTCTCTACGAACGGCCTCAATGCTCTGTTGTTTCAGTAAATTGAATTGGGCCTGATCCCAACGAGGATAACGCAACATCTCCTCAAGTAATTCCAATACCCGAGGAAAATCTTCTTGCAGACAACGGAAGGATACGGCGCCGTAATCTCGGTCAGCACTACTTTGAATCTCCGCGCCCAAAGAAGCCAAGGCCTCGTTAAACGCCTCGGGAGTATGGGAACGGGTTCCACCCACCCGCAACAATGCAGCGGTGAGCTGCGCCAAACCACTCCGATCCGAAGGATCGTAGAGTTGTCCTCCGGGCCAATACAACACCCCTTGAACCACGGGATAATCGGCCTGATGCAAAAACAATAAGCGCATTCCGTTGTTGAGACGAGTGCGCACAATGGGCGGCAATACCATGTTTGGCGAAGGCAGGTTTTCCAAAGAGCGCAAAGTTTCAGCAGCAGACTCGGCTTGAGCCATAAAAAACGAGGCCCCGACCGCCTCAGAGCGACCCCAAGCAAAATCCCTAGAAGTAAGACAAACGAGGAAATCATGTTTAGATCCTTTGTGGAGTTTTATTGGATTGTAAAATTCCCACACGACGCCGAGAGGGACTGAAATATTCTTTCACCACACGTTTGAGGTCGGCATTATCAACCCCTTCGATATGTTTTGGATGGGTGAGAATATATTTCCAATCGCCGGCAATGCTTTGAAAATAACTGATCGACTCCGCCAACGACTCGTTGCCCTGCAAATCGTAATACCACTGGGCAAGAAGTTTTTTCTTGGCTTGCTGAAGTTCTTGAGCGCTCACTCCATGTTTGCGAATTTTTTCCATCTCTTGATCGAAGGCCTGAAGGACCGCTTCGGCGCTGTGCCCTGGAGTCAACGGGGCGTAGACCAAAAACATATTGGGTAAACGAGAGCCCGGAGAAGATGCACTACAAGAAATTCCCAAGACTAATTTTTTTTCTTCGACCAAGGTTTTATACAGTCTAGAGGTGCGCCCGTCGCACAATACCTCATCGAGAACATCAAAAACATAATCGTCGGGATGTGGCAAAGTAGGCTTGGGAAAGCCAAACACCATGGCGGGTTGAGCATCGTAAGAAACCACAACCGGAGGAGGCGCTGCTGTCTCTGCCATTTCTCGAACCTGAGGTTGAGACGGTAGAGGTCCCGCC
>DALYDW010000032.1:0-9159 GCA_031972915.1 bacterium | reverse complement strand
GATTAACTCTTTAGCTTCCTTGAGATCAAAATTTCCCACCAAACTCACCACCATGTTTCCGGGAACATAATAACGTTCGTAAAAACGCCTAAGATCGGTGGCCGTCAGAGACCGGATGTCCTGCTCATAACCGATGGTTGGGCGATGATAGGGGCTTCCTGGCATGGCCATCGCAAAAAAGGCCTCGTAGAGTGTACCAAAAGGCGAATCATGCACCCTCATGCGGCGTTCTTCCATCACCACATCTCGTTCCGAATAAAACTCGCGAAATACGGGGTCTCGCAAGCGTTGCGATTCTAAGTAAGCCCAAAGCCCGAGCTTGTTGCTGGGCAAGGTCACAAAATAACTAGTGAGATCTTGACTGGTGGTGGCGTTGAGCCCAGTGGCCCCGTTGCGTTGATAGATTTTAGAAAACTCTTCTTTGACCACATAACTCGAGGCCTGCCCCATTAAAGTTTGCAATTCTTGTTGCAGCTGTTTTCGTTCTTGATCGGAAGCCTTCGGCAGGCGCTTTTGCAAAACTTCTATCTTCTCCAATAAAAGCCGCTCTGCGGAGAAGTCTCGCGTCCCGATCTGAGAACTGCCTTTAAAGGCCATATGCTCGAGTAAATGAGCAATACCCGTTTTGCCATCCTCCTCGTCAATTCCTCCCACCTTCACTCGAAGATAAGCGGAAAACACCGGAGCACCAGGGCGAGACAGCAAGAGAAAGCTCATGCCATTAGGCAGGGTAAAGGTCTCCACCCCATCAAGAATATGTCCCGGAGCAGCCTGAACATGGAAGGAGAACAACATCAAAACGAGCAGTTTTAATTTTAAGGAAAATAAAACCCACGATCGCATAGAGCCTTTATTATTTTTTTGCACTGCGGATATCTTTCTTTATCAATATCGGTACCGAGATTTTTTATATTGGGGAATCAAACAAAACTGTCACCCAAATCGATTAGAGTAAAAGACAGAGGCGGCAAAGCACTTATTTTTCGGTGATCCTCAAGCGATTAAGCTCATCTAAGAGCACCGCTCCTCGGCCAACCTCCCCTAATCCCAAACTCACTTTTAACAAGAGAGCTTTCCATCCCCCTTAAAATTCACCCGACATTTGGTTGTGGAGTCAGGATTAACCCGAACCGTGCCCGAGGCACGGTGACCCGTTCCTCCGTCAACCGTGACACGATAGCTCCCGATAGGAACCCGTTCTGTGAGGGGCGTACCTTTTCCCGAAACCACCCCCGCGATGCTCGCCTTACCCCAAGGCAAGGCATTAATAGTAAGAAAACCGTATTCGGTTTTTTTCGCCAACACCGGACTTAAACGAATTTCCTCCCGCAAGTCTCGATGGCGCTCCGAAATCTTAAAAGTCTTCACGCTGCTCTCATAACCCGAAAGACTGGCACGAACTTTAACCTCGGTTCCCTCACTCAACCCTTCGAGAGACAAGATCCCCGTAGAATTTTTTTCATGACCCGCATAGCGAGCGACCAACTGACTCTGTGGAGGAAAGGCACGAATGGTCAATTTTGCAAGAGGCGAGTCCTCCGCCTGAAGAGGCGCTGGAGAAGAGACTGC
Source organism: bacterium (assembly GCA_031972915.1). GTDB lineage: Bacteria > UBA10199 > UBA10199 > DSSB01 > DSSB01 > DALYDW01. The sequence goes on along the minus strand of DALYDW010000032.1, from coordinate 7,590 downwards.
CGAGGGCACTACAGACTGCCGAACTTCAGAAATAGGTTGGGACGTCACTGGCTCTAGGGTAGCTTGAGAATCTTGAAAAAAATTTTGCACAGTCAAATAAGTGAGTCCCCCCGCTAATGCCAGCCATAAGCCCCCCAAAATCAGTGGCAAAAATCTCTGCGTTTTGCGCTCCTGAAAAACTGCGGCACGGGACTGCGCTGAGACGTGAGGGGGATGAGACAAAGCTGCTCGCCACTCTGTTCCCGATAAAGAAACCGTGACATCCCCTTCTCCCTGAGAATGAAACTGGGTTGAGTCCCTGGGCCCTTCAGAAATCGACGTCGTTGCCGGGCCTGCGACGACATTCTGCAATACGGGTCGCCACCGTCGAACGTATTGGCCCAAGCGTTGGGCAAAGTCCACCGGAGGACGCTCGGGACAAGTTTCCAAAGCCTGATGAAATTCTTGAGCACTCGCAAAACGCCCCTCTCGCTCTAAAGCAAGAGAGCGCCGTAAGACTTTCAAAAGCGAGGAACTAAAACGTAAATCGGAAACCTCAGGCCAAACAATGTCAACCCGGCGCACTTGATCGAGTATCTGTAAATCGCTCTTGCCGGGAAAGGCCTTGCGCCCCATCAACAATTCATAGAGCACCAGGCCACAGGCGAACAAATCACTGCGCGCATCTAAATCGGCTCCCAGGGCTTGTTCGGGGGACATATAGGCATATTTTCCCTTGAGCATTCCCGTTTGGGTTTCGTGAGTTTGGGTCAAGGCCTTCGCAATACCGAAATCGCTCACCTTGACCTCTCCCCACTCACTGAGCAAAATATTCTGGGGGCTAATGTCTCGGTGCACTATTTTGAGCGGGCCAGTTCCCTTCAATTCGCGAGTGTGGGCGTAATGCAAACCTTTGAGTGTTTCGCATAAAATTCCCACCGCCAATTCAGGCTCTAAGACTTGGTCTCGTTGACGCAAGGCCTGCAATAAATGCCGTAAGTCCATCCCCTCGACAAATTCCATAGCGATGAAATAATTTTTTTCCACTCGCCCTAATTCAAATACCTGCACGATGTTGGGATGATTAAGATGGACTAAAACCTTGGCCTCGTCGACCAACATAGCAATAAAATCTGCGCGCCCCGACCAAAATGGAAGAATTCTCTTGAGAGCCACGATTTTTTCAAAGCCCTCCACCCCAAGGAGTTTGGCTCGAAAAATCTCCGCCATTCCTCCCGTCGCCAATTGTTCCTCGAGAAAGTAACGTCCGAACTGCATGAAAATGCCCCTAATGAGGCCAAGCGCTACTCAAGCCCGAGGGGAAAGGCAAGATTCAACACACCTTAATAAAACTTAAATCAAACTAAAATTAATATTAATTCTTGACACATCAATATAATTAAAAGCTAATTATACATAATTATACTTCTGAAAAAAAAGACTTCCCGCCACTAAGCCTCGTTAAGGGAAGACAGTCCCTGCCTACGATGCCGAAATGGCGAGAGTGATCTCGGACCTAGATAAATACATTAGAAGAAAAAAAGAGGGAGGGAGCCATGAACAAACTTCTACGCGAACTCTGTCTCGAAGTCGCCAGCGGCGACATTGGATCAGAAAACTTCAATCGACTTTGGATTGAAGCGGGTATTCCACTGGAGGGCCAGGAATTCGAGGTGGCCAATCTGATTCTGGCTAAGGTACCCGAGCTAAGCTTGGAGGAACTGCAAAAAAAACGCACTTACCACTGAGCTTCGTCGACAAGCCGGTCCACCCAACAAAGCAAAAATCCGACGCCCTCAGGTATCTCCTTTATCAGTCACCAAGATCGTAAAACAGTAAGCCGGTGAGGAGTTTCGGATAAAAATAAGTGGATTTTTGCGGCATCACTTCGCCGATTTCAGTAACGGCTTGCACTTGGGCCATTTGAGTTGGATTGAGTAAAAATCCGAAAGTGTTTTGACGCCGTGTCTTCTCGATCAATTCGTGGGAATCTTTGATGTACTCTAGGGTTCCGTACTCTCGTTGAGCTCCCAAAGAAATTCCCATGACCTCTTGCAATACCAGGTAATGCAACAAGGTAACGTCTAAATCACGCAGCGCGTGATGCATCGGATTGAGGGATTGGGACTCAAGGATCTTCTCACGATCGAAGGTGATCAACTCGAGAGTATCGTCATGAACCCAAGCCAAGGCAGGATCAGCCTTACCCTCCGCTGCCAAATCTTGTAGGGCCTGATCGTACTGATCCAGCGAATAAGCGCGAATCTCACCGTACTGCCCCAACAACTTTCGGTATAAGTTGAGATCCCCTTCAGGACGCTCTTTGAGCAAACGATGCGTTGGCAAGATCACCAAACCGGGATCCTGCAAGCTACAAAGGTACATCATGACAAATTCAAAGGGTTCTTCACCGGTGAGCTCCTGAGTTTGGGCGGCACGACAGGCATCTCGATAAGCCAGAGCAGTTTCGTAACGATGATGTCCGTCCGCAATCAGGACAGTGCGATTACGCAAGGCTTCTTGAATTTTTCTTTGCGCCTCAATTTCACGAACAATCCACACCTGGTGACGCTGACCATTTTCTTCCTCAAGAGAAAAATCGGGGGAGCCTTGCGATAACTCGGAAAGCAGCGGCCCCATACGGTTTTCAGCATCGTTGTAGAGACCAAAAATAGGAGACAAATGGCCTTGGGTCCGGGAAAGGTTTGTTCGTGGGGCCTGACCGAACCACTTCCAAAACTTTCATGAAGTCGTCGACAAAAAAAGCCTCGCCGAGTCAGCTTGCGTCCGTCGGGCAAAGTGAAGGTTTGAAAATAGAGATAATAACAGGGTTGTTCTTCTTGAACCAAAACGCCCGTCTCGCGCCATTGCTCAAAACGCTCCCCAGCCACCCCATATTTATCTTGCCCCTCGACCACGGGAGGCAAATCCACCCAGGCCACGTTAAAGGGAGAACGTTCGTACAGTCGACGTTGTTCCTCGGGACTGATCACATCGTAGGGGGGGGCGATCACACGAGAGAGATCGGAAAATTGTTCTAGAGAATAACGCCAAGCGGAAAATGGAAAAATCTTTGACATGGGAGGGGGCCCTTACAACGAGGCTTTTAAAAGGTCAAAATCAATCTCCCCCGCACGAAGCAACTCGATATCCTCGCCCCGTACCCGAAGCACGGTCGACCCAAGGGAGGGAGGCAAATCTCCACCGGGAAAGAGCGCCACTTCAGGGTAAGAGGCGAAATAACCGAAAACCTCCGATTCGCGGGATGCTGCCGGACTTCCGCTGGGATTGGCGCTGGTGGTGGTTAGAGCCCCACCCCACGCCCGCACCAGGGACTGCGCCTGCGGATGGGAACTGACTCGAATTCCGACCCACTGGCTTCCACCATGAAGTCTTTCCGACAAATCAGAGGAAGCCGGCAAAACCAAAGTCAAAGGCCCAGGCAAAAAACGCCGCGCCAGCCGCTGAGCCGTTGGAGAAAACTCACTGACGTAGTGAGGGATCTCCTCGACCGAGGGCAATAAAATGGAGACGGCCTTCTCTAAATCGCGCCCCTTCACTGCGAAGAGTTTTTCTAAGGCCTGACTCTGCCGGATATCCACCCCCAAACCGTAGACGGTCTCCGTGGGATAAACAACGAGCTGCCCTGCCCTCAAATGTTGCAACGCTTCGGCAAGGTTGAGAAACCTCATGCTTTGGCAGCAGCTCGGGATAGCTGTCGATCTTTAGCCAAGATATCACGAGCTGCCTGGGCACGCTGTTCGGCCACACGTTTGGCCAAGGTCTCGTCGGCAACCGCCAAGATCTGTGCGGCTAGAATCGCGGCATTTTTTGCCCCTGCCTTACCAATGGCGACGGTGGCCACGGGAACCCCACCAGGCATTTGCACCGTGGATAAAAGCGCATCCAAGCCATCGAGGTTGGGACCGGCCAAAGGCACACCGATAACCGGACGGGTTGTGTGGGCGGCGACTGCTCCAGCGAGATGGGCAGCCATACCAGCGGCAGCAATAAATACCTGAGTTCCTCCGGCCAAAGCATTTTTTAGATAACGCTGCAAAGCCTCGGGAGTACGGTGGGCGGACAACACACGCATCTCACAGCTGACCCCCAACTCTTCCAGGCCTGCCCGGGCATGCTCCATGGTCTCCCAATCGCTAGCGCTTCCCATTAAAATAGAAACCAAAACAGTTTTATCGTTTTTTTTCTGTTTCATGATTTGAGTCCTCTTTTACCGATGTCGCGGCGAAATTGCATTCCAGGAAAACAAATTTTGTCCACAGCAGCGTAGGCCTGATTCAAAGCGGCTTGTAGATCAAGTCCTAAACCACCAATCCCCAAAACCCTTCCGCCCGCAGTCACCCAAGTTTCTCCGTGACGCTCTACTCCAGAAAAATAAACCTGACCGAGACTCTCGGCTTCTGAAATTCCCAAAATTGTATCACCCTTGCGCGGAGCCTCCGGATAACCCGCCGCCGCCAATACCACGACAGCAGCGGACTGGGCACTCCAACGAGGCATCGTCTCGGACAAACGTCCCAAAATGGCCGCCAAGAATAAATCGACCCAATCCGATTCAAGCCTAGGTAAAATTACTTGCGCCTCAGGATCCCCAAAGCGCACGTTAAATTCGAGGACGTAAGGTTCTCCTTTTACAATCATCAAGCCCACATAAAGAATTCCACGGAAGGGATGCCCTTCTGCCTCCATTCCCGCCAAGGTAGGATGCAGGATACGCTCGAGGATTTTTGCTTCTAAAGACTTGTTCAGGAGAGGCGCCGGTGAGTAGGCGCCCATTCCACCCGTATTGGGACCTTCGTCTCCGTCATAAAGCCTTTTATGATCTTGAGAGCTGGCCAAGGGCAAACCCACACGACCATCACAAAGCACCATGAAGCTTAATTCTTCTCCATCGAGAAACTCTTCTAGCACCGCTCTCTGCTCTCCAAAACTGCGCTCGACTAAGACCTCGCGCAAGGCATCCCGGGTGGCCTCCAAAGTGCGACTGACAAAAACTCCCTTGCCCGCCGCTAAGCCGTCGACCTTTACCACCCACTGACGTTGGGCGTTGACCTGTAAAAAGGCCTCGGCACTTTCCCAATCGGAGAAAACATCATATTCGGCGGTGGGAATACGGTATTTTTTCAAAAAATCTTTCGTAAAGGCCTTGCTAGCCTCCAGCTGAGCCGCAGCTCGACAGGGTCCGAGAATCTTCAAGCCTTCTGCCTCAAAGGCATCGACAATTCCCAAGGTCAAAGGCAATTCAGGACCTACAACGGTGAAATCGACAGACTCACTTTTAGCCAATTGCAGAAGACCGGAAATATCCTCCACCTTGAGGGGAACACAACGGGCCTCGCGAGCCATACCAGGATTTCCCGGCGCCACGAGCACCTCCCGAATTTTAGGAGAACGAACTAGAGCCTTGACCAAGGCGTGTTCACGACCACCGCTACCAATGACAAGTGCTTTCATGGGCAGGGCCTATAGACTTTCGCCCCCAGGCTTTTCAAGGAGTTTTATCCCCAACATTTCTGAAAAATATTCCCCTTAAAATCGTCCGAACAAGGCCGAAAACAATAAAAACACCCTCCTTCGCAAGTTCGTTAGCGGTGACGACACACCTTGGAACAAGATCTGATTTTTTCGAAGATGATTTTTTGACAAAAATAAATCGCGCCCCTAGAATCGTCGCCAGCATTCTACTCAAAACTTAATACTCTCGAATTGATCAAGACCGATTATAAAGCACCGATTGTTTTTCGGGAATCCGGGGAGGAAAACATGACGTCGACGATCGTTCAAAGCAACGGCGTTGTGCGAGAAAATCATATCAACCAAAAAGTGGGGATGATTTTAAGGCACTGGCGACAAAAAAAACACATGAGCGCCGAACAACTCGCGCTAAAAACTGCGGGGAAGGTTTCTTCACGACAAATTCGCCGTATCGAATCGGGACAAGGCAGCACAACCTACGAAACCTTTTACCATCTTAGAAAAGCTCTCGATTTGAGCCCAGCCCAGATGTGGCTGCCTTTTTTGGTAGAAGAAGACACGGTCCCCTTGTTTTCTGCACACCCCTTGCCTCAGGCCAATTATTTAGCGATTAATTTTTTCCCAGGAAAAACAATCTGTCGTTATTCGCTACAAAACGATCCTGAACAATACGCCTGCGTGCTCGAACAAAACTTAGGCGTGTTAGGCGCGGGATCGATCTTGCATATTTCTCCCAACGGAGAAATCCGCAACGGCAATTTAGCTCTAGGATTTCGCACCGATGGCAGTACCAAATTGTTTCGCATGGGAAGCGACATGGAGTTTCAAATTTCCTCTCGACACCCCAACTTGAAAATGCACCGAGTCATTTTAATCGTTCCCGCCTAACTTGATATTTCACCCCAGTATTTCATTTTCAAAGGACACAAAACGCGACATTGACAAAAAAGTCCGAAGACCATGACATGTTTGTCCATTTTTCTGTTTCGTCCGCAAAATAAATGATTTTTCTGAAGCTTAGTGATGTTTTTCACTGGACGGTCATTGCCCGAGTTAGCTTTCTCCCCTTACAATCTAGACTCACTTAATTCTCACATTTTGACACTAAGGAGCTAGTCCCCATGTCTAGAAAAAGACCTTTTCGACTTATTCCCTGTTTGGCCCTACTCTTGGGCCTCGGTGCAACTGCACTGCCCACTTCTCAAGCAAAGGCCTACGACGCCGAATTCGAGGCGATGTTCAATCCTCAAGCCTTAGAGACGCCCGAAAGCGTCGCTATTGACTTTGAAGGAAACAAATACATCAGCATGGCCCTTACCGGAGAAATCCGAAAGATCGATAAATTCGGCAACCAATCCACCCATGCCCAGATGCCACTTGGCGCTCCTTTGACGTTCTGTGGAGGAGTGCTTCCCAATATCATGGGAGCCTTGGCCATCGATTTATCAGGCAATCTCTACGTGGGGGTTGGCGCTTGCGAACCCGAACTACGTGGCGTGTACAAGGTTCACCCCGATGGTAGCTACGAGTTACTCGCCAATGCCCCGTTGGATGCCGGACTCAACGGCATCGCGTTGCGTCTTGGAAAACTCTATGTGGCCGATGCGTTCAAAGGAGTGATCTATCGTCTTCCCAAAAACGGAGGCCCCCTCGAGGTGTGGGCAGACCATCCCTTACTCAAACAAGTACCCGCTCCCTTTATGGCCCCCGGCCCCAATGGCGTGCAGTTCTACGAGTTTGAGTTGTATGTCTCCAACTCCTCGACAGAACAAATTATCGCCATTCCGATTCGTCTGAACGGTACGGCCGGTGAACCTCGGGTCCATGCCCAGTTGAACGGAGCAGGTTGTGATGACTTCGCCTTCGACGTAGAGGGAGCCCTCTACTGCACCACCGACCCCTACAACCTGCTGGTCAAGGTGAATCCCGATGGTAGCACGGAGAACATTCTCACCGAAGCCGACGGGCTCAACGGACCTACGGCAGCGGCCTTTGGTCGCTTGTTCGACCGTCATACCCTCTACATCACCAACGCCGCCTTCCCGTTCTTCCCGGTCACAACGGGACCAAGCTTGATGAGTGTTGAACTGGAAGTCCCGGGTTACCCTTTCCGCT
>DALYDW010000031.1:14156-15489 GCA_031972915.1 bacterium | reverse complement strand
GATTTTTAATGGGGTTGGGGTCGAGGGTGAGCTTAAGGGTGATAAAATTACGCGAGCTCCCGAGGAATTTCTTTTTCAACAGCAGGGTTTGAGTTTTGCGTTGGCCCGTGCTCAGCAGAGCGAAGTTGAGTTGTTTAATGGGGATCGTTGGGTATCTCGTGATATCCCTCTGGTATTTGGTACTGATGAGTCTTCAGCGGGTGAGCCGGTTGCACTTTTGCGGGACACCTACAGTTTTTCTAAGCAAGGAAAATTAACAGGGCGTGAGAGTGAATTGGTGTTTGCAGAGTCGACGGGGCAAGGTGATTTTACAAGTCTGAGCGCAGTTAAGGCTCAATTTGATGGGATATGGAAAAATGTCGATGGAACGAGTTCTCCCTTTAGAAATTATCTCGTAGAAAACGTCAGTCAGCTTGGAGGTGAGCCTCGTATAGCGATTACGGATCCCTCGAGCGGAATTCAGTTTTTTCAAAACGGAGATGGGGTTTCCCTTAGTTTTAAGGTGGCCGTACGTCCTGTGAGTGGGCAGACCGACCAGCAGCACTGGGTGACGCATCAATTTTTTTACAGTGCCCAAGGCGAGTATTTGGGCATGGTGCGCCGCTGGGATTGGCAACAGGAGAATTCGAAAATCAGCCCTAAGAAGCAACAGAAGCTGGAACGCTATCCCTTGCCTTCCCCAGAGATTGCCAAGGGCTTTGCTGAAAGTTTGTACCAAGCTTTCTCTGAGCTTCGTCCGGTTATGCCACCCCCTACCGGGGTCGACAGCGCCAGTTCAGCCTCGGAGTCGAGCTCCAGCTACGATGCGCCTTCGCTTCCCGAAGTGCTTGTACAATTGAGCGCGTCGCCAGTTGGGGGTGCTAGCAAAGTTCTCCAAACAAGTGAGCCTCGGGTTTTGGCCTCTTTGGGCCTGGCCAGACAGCTTTATCGTGGTGATGATTCTGCGGTCGCTGCTCAATTGTTTCAGCAGGCCGAGGCTTATGGCCAAGCCCACCGGGTAGGCAATGTTTTGGCCGCACTTCGGGCAGTTGCCACAACGCCCCCACAACGTCAGATTGTCGAAGCTTTGGGGCGTGATTCGGTCTTTTTGGCTGTCAACCGATCGAGTGAAATTCAAGACCCCGCCTATCGCGGTAAGACCCTGCTCAATTTAGCAAAAAAATTGGCCCATCATCCAGCTCGCGGCGATGTTGAGGGGGCCCGTGTGTTGCTGAGCCACTTGCGTGATTCAGAGGATTTTCCCAGTGAGGTGCAAGAATCCGCGAGGGATCATCTCAACACCCTAGAGCAGGGGAGTTGGGAAGAAAAGTACTTCGAGATGGGGCGTAGCTTG
>DALYDW010000031.1:0-14146 GCA_031972915.1 bacterium | reverse complement strand
GAAAAAGCGGCTTTGCGTCTCTTAAGGCCTTTGGCTACGCGTTCGCCGTGGGTGACGAGTGTCTTGACTTCCTCCGTGGGAATTATGGGCGAGGCCACGGCCTTTAGTTTGACAGGACGCGGCCTTTCGAGTGTGCGCGCCACAAGCCCCGAGGAACGAGCTGCCTTGTGGAATAAGGTGAGTATTTACAACGAAGTCGCCAGTATGGGCACCACCTTTGCTTTAATGCGTCTGGGGCACTTTGCTCTAGGAAAAACTATGCCCGTCCTTACTCAATCCAGAGTATGGGGACGGTCCAATGTCAATTTGGACCCCGTTGTTTTTAACAGCCCCTTGGGGCGCCATTTCACCACTAGTGTGCCCTCGGCTTACCAACTCAATAAATGGGGTCAACTTCTCTATCTCAGTGGTAACACCGCGGTAGGGGTTGGTGGAATGTGGCTGGGTCACCCCCTTTCCAATCCTCTGTTGATCGGAGAAGGTCATGCGTTTGATGCCTCATGGGGTGGTTTGGTCGATGCCTCTGCAGGTTATCTCCACGCGGTAGCGGGGTTTCGTCTTACTAACCGTATCTCCGGTGGAAAATTGCAGGCCAAACTGGCGAAGACGCGCCATGAATTGGGTTTGACCGATCTCAAACTCGACGACAGCGCGGCTCTTTTTAAAAACGCTTTAGATCCTCAGCAATATGGTCGTTCTCAGCAATCGCTTACTGAGGCACTCCGAGTCTATCGTGCGCTTTCCGCCCAAGGTGCGATGGGTGTCGAAGGAATGCAGGGTGTTCACGACTTGGGAGAAACTTATCGCCTCAATTTACTCGATGCATCGAAGAGCCCAGAACAATTGGCCGCAGATATCTTAGAACGCAGTGAGCTCCATAGTGCTTACCGCCGCACGAACTCCCCTGGTGAGCCTGCACAAGTGGGCGATGGAGTCAATCAGGTGGAGACGGCACGGGAGGCTGATCTGGGCCGCAATGGTAAAGTGGAGTCTGTTGGAGAAGGCAGAGAAGGAGAAGTCGAAGGAGAAGTCGAAGAATTGGGAACGGGAGAGATAAGGCTTGTGGAAGCTGATGCTCCGGGTGCAAGGCCGGCGGCGGACTCCTCTGCAGCTACCCGTCCCCATTATCGAGTCATCGAAGAGGTAGATCCCGGAGTGGAGCAACTTTTACAAGAGTTGGGAGGCAGTAATTTTCCTCCAATAAGTGTAAGGCCTTCGGAATCGGGTTCTATGCGGACTCGAGATTTAGGTCTTGTGATCAATTGGGCCACACTGACGTTGCTCGATGCTGGTGGTCAGGAGTCGGCCATGCATGTTGCTGGCTCGGGAGATGTTCCCATTGTGCTGATTGGGACTAAGGTAGAACCCAAGATGCAAGATGCGCAGGGGATGCCAGTTGTGGTTACGAGTGAGAGTCGGGGCTTTGCTACGTTCGCTCCTGATGGTGCGGGAGATGCCTTGGCTCCCGTGCATGCGGCGCTCTACATGAGTTCGGGGGGTACAGCTACGAACCAGGCTAAGGTTTTCTTGGTGGCAGCGAGGCAGCCCAAAACTGCTGGGGGTGATGCGTCTCCCTATAAAGTTAAGGTCGATGGCAGAGAGTTAGCGGATGGAGAAGTTGTTCAATTCTCGGGTGGTGAAGAACTGGTCTTGGTGGGGCCAAGGGGAGAGTTTCCTTTGGAAATCAATCTCCACCCAAGCCTGCGCGGGGGCAGCTTGGCTCACGAGCGCACAGTGGCGGAGCCTATTCAGGCCAGTCCAGTCCGGTCCACCCCAGAGGTTAAAAGCGTAGATATCTCCAGGTTAATGGTCAGTCTCGGCAGGAAGATTCCTCTTGCTCCTCACAGCCCGCAGAGCCCTTGGATTAGGTTAGGCGAGAAGGATATTTCTTCGAGTCAGCCCTTTGTGGTGATCGGCAGCCAAAGCCCAGTTCCGGCGGCTCCGGGGCAGGGATTTGCAACATTTGTTCCTCCTCACTCGCAGGAGGCGGGTTTGGCTCCTCAACATGTGGCGCTTTATCGTGGTCAACCCGAGGGAGGAGAGCCTGGCCTCTATTTGGCGGTGCTCGATGTTCGTGGAGTTTTAGTCAATGGGCAGCTCGTCAATAAAGGGAAACTAAGAAGGTTGAGGGGTGATGAAACAATCGAGCTAGTGGGGAATAACGGTAAAAAGGTTAGTCTGCCGCCGGCAAATCTTCTTAAAACAGGGCCCTTAGATGCGGCTGCTCTAGAAGAGCAAGTAGGGACTGGAGATTTTACAAGGGTGACGAGAGAGTTTGCCCAACAAACGCTTGGCAACACAGCGGTGACCCCAGCGCCTGATGCTGGGGTTCGTCCTCCAGCTGAAGGTGTTGGATTGCCTGAGCCCCCTTTCGACACGACCCGGCTTGTCAGCTTGGAAGCACTTAGGCTCAGTCATGATCTTCAAGCGGGTGCAGAAAGTTCGGGGATGCGTTCCAGGCTGGAAAGTGTTCTCCCCGAGGGGTTGTTAGAGGCTGATCGTTGCCAATCCCTACTGGAGGAGAGCGGTTTTCTCGGAGGTGTGACTTCTGAGCAACGGCCCATGGTTGTCGAGGCCCTCGGAGAGTGGATTCGTAACTTGAATGATGCTGGGAGGTCGCGAAACTTCGTTGTACAAGCCAGTCCCGATGCTCTTTCTTTTACTAGTTTTGTCGCTAGGGAAACGAGCTTCATTGATCCTACTGCCCTAGAGGCTGGAGCGCGGGAGGCTGTGGAGTTCAAGGCGCGAGATTTTGCCGAGCTTCAACAAGTTGTCACAGAACTGCTTGCCGCTGACTTTCCCGGAAAAATCGCATTGACCCTGACCGCTCGTTCTATAAGCCAGTCAAATCCTACCTTGATTGTCTACTTCGAGCCTAAACATCGAGAGCTAATGGGGGCGATGTTGGCCTTCCATGAACCTGATTCGTTTGCCGAGGGCGAGTCCACGGCGTCCGTGAAGCCAGTGTCAGGTGAGGTACAAAAAACCTCACCGCAACCGGGCGATGGAGCAAGAGAAGATAGATTCGATCTGGACGATGGCTTTATAGATTTGAATGAGGTCGATTCTGTTGGGAGTTTGGGGGACGGAGCCACCCCGGTTGCTTTGGCTAGCTTAGCTGATCCTCAAGCTTTGGAGGGCTTTTTGACTGGGGTTTCTCAACAGCGCGGGGGCTCACCTGTTTTTCCTCAAGTGAAAGCCGCAATTCAAAAATGGGTAGGAAATGAGGCTCGCCAAGCGCTTTTGGCTAAACGTGGGCACACTGTGACTAGCGATGGGCAGAAGTTAACGATTCAAAGTTCGGGATTTGTCCCCGAGGCGAAGCTACAGCCGTGGACCATTAAGGCGAAGAGCGCTGCTCAGTGGGAGAGTATCATTCATGATTTGCTGGGTGGTGTTCAAATTCCTGTAAAGTTAGAGCTGCCACTTACTTTCAATCCAAATGAGGGGGCTTCGGTCACACTTTTCTTTACAGAAGCAGAGTTTATAAGGGCCGGTCGATTAGTTAATAGAGTTCTTGAAAGCCAAACCTCAGGCGTATCCGTGATCAAGCCGGTGGCTGTAGATTCGCTGTAGATGTAAGTTTGAGGGGTGAGAAAAAATAGCATCGGGATGCAAAGTCCCCAGGCCTTCGTTAAAGAACTTAGCAAAGTCGCTGTGGCTCCAATGGTGCCGGGATGCCATTGTCGCTGCGAGGAGCGGAGCCACGTGGCAATCTCTTGGCGTTGGGCAAATAGCCACTCTTCAATAAACCAAACTGTAGATGTAATAAGAAACCAGCACCTTCTTTACGTAGTTGTTGGTTTCTTTGTAGGGAATTTCCTCGATAAATTCGTCCCAATCTCGGTTGGGACGAGATTTTAACCAACGTTCCACTGCCTCGGGACCCGCGTTATAACTGGCAATGGTTTGGGGTAGGGCTCCGTCGAAACGTTGTCGATTCTTGTTGAGGTAGTGCACTCCAAATTCAATGTTGGTGACGGGTTGGTAGAGCTGCTCGGGAACAAAGCCCTGACGTCCCAGATCGTTGGCAATTTCCTGTCCAGTGGGTGGAATAATCTGCATGAGCCCCATGGCTTGGGCGGGGCTCACCACATCAGGACGAAAGCGACTTTCTTCTCGCATGATGGCCCAGGTCAGGGCGGGCGGAAAATTTCTAATTTGAGAAAAAAGTGCCACCAAAGTGGAATAGGCCGGAGGGTGCGAACCCAATACGCCCCCACCTTTTGAACCGTTCATTTGGGCGGGGTTGAGGAGTTCGCGTTGCAGTCGTGCGAAATCACCATGGAGTGTTTCTTGGGATGTCAGCTGTTCGAGTTCTCCCAAAAAATCTTCCCAGAGCCCCACCATGAGGAGTTCTTTGGCGCGCAACAGATTTTGATTTTTTCCTGGTTCTAGTTTTTCGGGAGAGAGCGGCGCCGGGATGGAGCCCTTGGGCAATTGGGCGGCGAAATGGCTATGAGGCGCCTGTTGTGCCTCCCAGTTTTTTTCTAGGCGTTTCAGACTTAAAAACCCATAGTAACCCAAAGGGTCCCCTGAGACGATATTTTGATAGGCTTGATGGGCTAAGTCGGATTTCCCCTGTTTTTCTAAAATGCGTGCCCGCCAATAGGGAACTCTTTGGGCATAGCGTCCCGATGGAAAACTTTGTTGTAAGAGAGCGAATTGGTAGAGGGCTTGATCCCATTGCTGCAGTTGGTAGTGATTCCAAGCCATGAGCCAACGCATTTGTTCGCGTTGCGGATGCTGAGGATAAGCGTCGAGCAGGTGGGCAAATTGTCGGTTGGCCGAGTCAAGTTCTCCCTTGTCCATGGTGAGAAAGGCAATCTTGTATTCGAGATCGGGCCGTTCTCCCGATTCGTGGGAACTGAGCATGGTGTCGTAGACATGAATCGCCTTGTCGAATTGGTCGCTTCGAGAATAGGCCTGGGCCAGTCGTGTCTCAGTTTCCGAATCCAAACCACCGGGAGAACGACGTTGCAATTCCTCGTAGGCCTGGGCAGCCAGAGGATATTGTCGTGACTTGAAATAAGCCTCCGCTAACTTTTTTCTCAAGACCAAAGACCCTGATTCTCCCCAAGCTGCCAGCGCGGCCTCATAATCGAGGGCTGCCAATTGGGGACGGTCGTTGGCCACGAGCTGGTCTCCCCTTTGTTCGTAATCTCCTGGGCTCAGCATTTCAACTTTACCTAAAGCTTTTAGCGCGCTGAGAATTTGTTCGCGTAGGTCTCCTTCGGGATAGTGTAAAAATAAGGTCTTCAGGCTGGCGGCAGCCTCCTCCTTGGCCTCGATCATCATTAAGCAACGAATGCGATCGTAGCGTAGGTGATAAGCAACAATTTCGGAATGTTCGGTTTGAATCAATTCGTTGAGAGATTCTACACCGGTACCCCGGTCTCCGGCCTTGCAGTAGGCGAGGGCTAGATCTTTTTTGAGCTTTTTTCGCAAAACGGGAGGAACATTTTCTTGGCTTAATCTCTCAAGGATTTGAATGGCTGCTTTGGCCTCGCCTGCCTCTCTTAGGCTGAGGCTTTGGTAGTAGCGGGCGTAATCTTTTAAGGCGAGGGAGTCTCGGGCCACGGCCTCAAAAAGCGGCACGGCCTCCGCGAATTGGCCGTTTTTATATTTTAAATATCCGGCCACAAAGCGCTGGCGGTTGGTCGCCAAGTCTTTCAAACTCTTTTTTTCTTCTAAATTGACGTTTTTCAGGGCAGCCAGGGCTAGGTCCCATTGGCCGCTCCAGAGAAAAAAACCGGCTTCTTGCATTTGACTTAGGGAGGGAAGTTGGGCGCTTGTCGAGGCCGGGGACTTGGCTTCTAGTTTTAGAGGAATCAAGCCCGCCAGAATAGCGATTGTGATACCGGCCGCGACGTAAAAATACCTGGTGAAAAAAACCATGTTTTCCGTATAACGGTTCCTGATTTGTCATCGCAAGGGCTTCTTTTTCTCAAGTAATTTTCGACTGTTTCTGTGATTTTCGGTTCGGGTTTCAAAATACCGAAAATCCTTGGGGACGATGCAACTGATCCCAGCTAAGTCCGATAAGGGGAGGGGGACTTGTAACGGGGGCTCAGCGGAGTCATCCACAAAAGTTTTTTAAATTCTGTAGTTCTTATGAAATCTATCCAACGTCGAAAACTTTCTCTTTTTACAGTTTTGTCTTTCCTCTTGGTCACCCTGCTTTTGTTTTCAACAAACATAAGGCCCGGCTTCGCTTCGCCAGGGGGCAGTACAGCCTCGGTGCAAGTGCCCCTGGATACCGAAGTTTTTGATGGGCATCGTTTCCAACAAAAATTGGTCCAGGCCTTGGGTACCGAATGGGTGGGTTACCAATATGTCATCAACGAACAGGGCCAAGCGAAATATTCTGGAATTTTTGGAAAACGCATTGCCGGTGCCGATGGCGATGTTCCCCAAGATATTCGGGCTCCCATGTATACAGGTAGCATCGGCAAATTGTTTACCGCTGTGGCCGTACTCAAGGTGCTTGATGAGTATGGTCAGGGGGCAGCTCAAATGTTGGATACCCCCGTTGCGCCTTTTTTTCCTTCCAATTGGAAGCAGGGTTTTAACGTCAATCGCCTGACCTTTAAACAATTATTGCAGCACCGAACGGGAGTTCGCTCTCGCACGACGGGTCTGTATCTCGCCTTAAAGTATTTGGTGGCTGGAGGAGTGGCTAGCAACAAGGCTTACGTTTATTCCAACGCCAATTACGGTTTGTTTCGAGTGATTTTGCCCATGATCTTGGGAGAGATAAAATCGTCCGATTTTAAGGACGACGAGTTAATGGAGGCTAAGACCAAGCAATCCTTCGTCAATTATCTGCAATCGCAAATTTTTATTCCCAACGGAATTATTGCTGATGTTAAACCCTTTGGAATTAGCCCCGCCCTTTATTATCGCTATTCAGACGATCTTTCCGAAAATCATGGCTATGATATGTCCACAACAGACCTCGACGAGCGTTTGGGGGGTGGTGGGTGGTTTATATCTGCCTTCGATTTGGCAAAGTTTTTGGCCCTGCTCAATCATAGTGAAAAAATTCTTTCCGCCCAAACTCGGCAGCTGCTCTACGAACACCTGTTGGGTCTCAGCGATGAGTTTCCTCCCTCTCGCAAACCCAAGGCTCACGGGATTTACTACACTAAGGGGGGATCTTATGGAAACCTGGTTGAGGGAGAGCGTCGCGGTTCTCGAGCTATTGTAGGAATTTTTCCTCAAACTCAAACCGAAGTGGTTATTTTGTTTAATTCCTCCGGTGGAGAAAACGACAACCCCGTTAAGATGCGAAATATTATTTTTAGTTCCTACGATGCGGCTTGGGTAAAAGCAGAGAGTTTATGAAAAAAATAACACATTTATTTTTATCGGGTTTTGTAATTCTTGCCCTGTTTTTGGGAAGCACTCTTCGAGTTTACGGCTCTCCAGGGTTTAGTTCGGGAGAAGAAGCCTTCGATGTGGCGCTTTTCGAGAAAAAAATAGTGGAAGGCTTGGGCACTGAGTGGGTGGGCTATCAGTATGTCATCAATGAAAAGGGTCGCATGAAATACCATGGTACCTTTGGCAATAGACTGACCGGTGCTGATGGTGATGTGCCCCAAGATATTTATGCGCCCATGGTCATTGGTAGCGTGAGTAAATTTATTGCGGCTGTAGCGGTTCTCAAAGTTTTCGAGGAAAAATTTGGTGATCCGATGACGATGCTCGAAACTCCCGTCGCGGGTTTTTTGCCTAAAAGTTGGAAGCGCGGCTTCAATGTTGATCGGCTCACCTTTAAGCAGTTGTTGCAACATAAAAGTGGTATTCGTGGCTCTGCTTCGCCCGCCTATCTATCCCTGAAATATCTCATGGAAGGAGGCGTTGCCACCAACAAGGCTCCCGTCTATGCCAACGCCAATTTTGCGCTGATGAGAGTGTTGTTGCCCATAATGACGGGGGTGGTAGAAAATACCCTAGAGTCGACCCAAGATGACAATCTCATGCGCAGTAAAACTGCCGACGCCTTTCTCGATTATCTGCAAAAGAATTTATTTGTTCCTTACGGTATTCTAGCCGACGCTCGTGTTTTTGGGATCGATCCTGCTCGGTATTACAGATATCCCGTTGACGCCGAGAGCCAAGGAGACAATCTTGAAAAAGATCCTTTGAAAGAGCGTTTGGGAGGCGGCGGGATGGTTATGTCCTCCATTGCTCTGGCTAATTTTCTCGCGGTACTCAACCACACCGATAACATTCTTAGTCCTCCAACCCGCCAATTGCTTTATGAAAATTTTTTAGGTCTCGATGGTCCTCAGATACGTCGACGCCATGGTTACTACTATCACAAGGGGGGGTCCTACAGTAATGCCAGGGCCTATATCTTTGTGTTTCCGGCCACTCAAACTGAAGTAGTCATTTTGTCCAATTCGAGAGGGGGCAAGTTGCCAGAACATTCTTCAGTGAGATCGATGGTTTTTTCGGTGTACGATCGTTCGTGGGTAAAGCCCGGAGAAACATCTTAGGCGCGCTCTTGTTCTAGTTTTTTTTACTCTTTTGTCAGAGTATTTTCATTCTTTCTATTAAGGCAAAAAGTTTCTGCTAAGTCTTTCCATTCAGGATTGAAGGATTCGATGAGTTCGATTTTTTTTTGTCTTGATCCGGCTTTGATTTTCTTTTCTCGAAGCAAGGCTTCAAACACTTCACAGGTCCACTCAAAATAGACCAACTTATGGATGTTGTATCTGTGAGTAAAACTAGTATGAGGACCGTTTTTATGTTGAAGTAAGCGTCTTCTAAGATTTTTTGTCATTCCTGTATAGAGAACCGTATGGTTTTTATGGGTTAGAATGTAAACATAGTAGAGTTTTGTCTTCATGGGTCAGAAATCAGCAAGAGATATGCCAAGCATCGACCTATGCCCTGTCGCTGCGAGGAGCGAAGCGACGCGGCAGTCTCTTGGCGCTGAGCAAGCAGCCACGCTTCAAGCACACCCCGTGCTGCCTGTTTTAAAAAGAAGTTCCCAACTCTAAAATCAAAGTTCCCTTATTGACCGAGCCTCCTAAGAGGGGGTCGGTGAGTCCTGTTAAAAAGCGTCGTCCTACTACGATAATGCCGTAACCAACTCGCCCTGTGAGCGGTAGTCCGTAAAATAATACAAAGTCCCCGCGCAACTCGGCCCCCACTCCTAATAAAAAATTATCGAAGTTGATGTTGCCGTCAAATACCGATCCATAATCGGCGAAAAAAGCCATGTGGAGTCTTTGGAGATGTAGCGGCATGGTTCCTGCTCCGCGTTGGGGATCGACAAGCGGAAGCCGGTATTCTCCGCTCATCAAAAGAGCACGTTCTCCCGCAAAAGAAATTTCGGGAAGCCCCCGTAGTGTATACAAGCGTGGAGTTGGGCCCGAAACTAGGGATTCTCCGGTTGCGCTACCGAGACGAAATGTGCCTTGCAAGAGCTTGTCACCAAACGCAATGCCGCCGGCTAAACGGAAGGCTAAGACATGGGCCGCCATGGGAAGCTCGAGATATTCTCTAAGATCTCCCGAAAAAATAATCTGTTCGTTATTGGGAGAGCTGCCCAGTGCCGAATCGGTAGCCTGAAAATCTACCAGCAAACGAGGTCCCCCTTCTAAAGAAATATCGGCGGGATGTTTTTTTGCGCGAGAAAATTCGTAACGTAAACCAAATCCAGAAAAATTTCCCAAGGAAGGAACATCGACGGCATCGGGAGGGATTTCCGAATGGCTGCTGCGATGCTCAAAAAAATAATAACTGCTTAAACGATGGCTACCGTGAATGGGGGCGGCCAAACTGACTCCCACAGCTCCGATGCTGCGTTCTTCAAAAAAATTTTGTCCAATGCGGAACAGATCACCGTAGTTCACCACGAAGTCGTTGAAGCTCACAAAAAACGAAGGCCAATAACGATTGTAAGTATAAAGAAAACTTCCGCCTAAAAAATTTGCGTCGCTTCGATAGGTGGCCGCACCGCGCCAGAGGTGGCGTAACAGGGGATCGGCGCTGCCGATGTTGCCCGAAAGCAAAAATGCGTTGTCTGTAAAGAAAACGCTAGGGGCGATAAAACGAGGAATAAAAAGTTTGAGAAAGGGGTTATACTTTTTCGCCTCCAGTTTTTCTGGAGCTGACCAGGTGGGATCCAAATCCGTAAACACGGCAGAATTTTTTTCTGATTCAACTTTTAAAGCTCCAAGCGCTGCTTCTCCAGCTTGGGAAGCGAGCCGTGAGCTTAAGTCGGTGGGCGTGTCTTGGTTTTGCAGAATAGGAAGACGACGTAGATCGTAGCCTCGGCCCGTGTAGTGTTTTACGTAAACAAACTCTTTTCCCGCCTGAGGCTCGAAAATGCCGGTCAGCACATTGCTCAATCGTTCCAAGCTTCCCGAGGCAAGGTGGTAGCGGTAGAGATTAGTGATTCCGGTAACATCACTCGTAAAGTAGAGAAAACGGCCGTCGGGACTAAAACTAGGATTAAGATCGATGGCCTCGTCGTGAGTGATTTGATTGAGGATCTTTCCTTGTAAGTCGTAGAGATAAATATCGCGACGTCCTTTTTTCCATAAACTGACGGCGATGCTTTTTCCATCGGGGGAAAAACGTGGGTTGCTAAATTGCAAGGCGGGCTCTTCGGGACTCAGGGGAGTCGCGACTTTTTTTTCTACATCCCACAGGTAAAGTCGGGTGCTGAGGAGTTCATTTTTGACGAAGATAATTTTTTTTCCATCGGGGCTGTAATCGGGATGAAAGGCTCGTTCTCCATGGGTGAGACGCTCACTATTCCCCGAATGAAGATCCAATTCGTAGAGGTCGTAGTATTGATAAAATTTTTTGTAACGGGCTGTGACGCTGTAGACCACTTTTTTTCCGTCGGGGTGGAAGCTAAATTGATTTCCCGATTTTTCCCGGCTGACTAGACGGTCTTCGCTGCCATTGATTTTGCGAATTCGAATTTCCGCAGCATGCAGGTTGTCTTCCTGAGTATAGAGCAACCAATCACCATCTCGACTCAAGGTGGGGTGTTGTAAAAGCCCATCGACGCTTTTTACGGTTTGTAAAGGGCTGAGTCCCTCGGCTTCGAGTTTGGCTTTGAGACTTTGATATTTTTGGGTGAGGGCGTTCTTCCATTCTCGATGAAGCCTAAAGAAATTTTTATTCCCGAAGGTTTTCCGAGCCTTGTTGTTGAGCGAAAACAACCATATCGAAGCCGCGTAGCGTCGGGAAAATTCATAGACTTTGTCGGGGCCATAAGTATCGGTGAGATAGTCCCAAAATTTTCCGCCGTAGATATAGGCCGCATTAAAGCCCGGCCATTCGTATTGAATGCCAGCCATTTGATCGAGCGCGAGAAAACGGTTTTCCAAGATATCTGTGCGCAGCATCATCTCAGAGAACGAGTTGTTGACCCGGCCGCGTCCTGTGAGGGACTCTTGTTGGGTGGCGATACCCTCCCGTACCCAGCCCGGAGTCAGGGCGTTGGGAGTGACAGTGCGCTGCAAGATCCAGCGCAGCGGAATGGCCGAACCACCATACATATCAAGGTGCAGGGTGTGGGCAAATTCGTGCCTAAATAAATCTTCAAGCCAATTGTCATAGTAGTTTAGAGCCGAATCCCCCTGAGGTGGAGCAATCAACAACACAATGTAGTTGTAGGGCAAGGTGGTGGTTAGCCCGTTGCTGATATCGGTAGAATTGGTGATGACGACTTCGGTGCGCCCCCAAGGCTTCCATTGAAAACGCGGAGACAGTTCTCCGTAGACCTTTTCGGCGATGAGAGTCATGCGGTAGGCGGCTTCTTCTTCCCCTTTGTAAAAATGAATATTGAAGTGCTCGGTCGTCAGGGTTTGCCACTGGAGTTTGGGATCAAAAAAACCCGCCCAAGCTGAATTGGCCACGCAAAAAAAATGCAATACAAAGAAAAGGCCCCAAATGGGGTAAAAACGACGCCAAAGCAGCATAATCGAGGCACTAGTTTCTCAAGTGAAGTCGGTGTGGAAAGAGAGTTTCCCTCGGATATTCTTTCGGAAAAAAAACGAGGCTAAGATACGAAATTCCAGGCTGTGCGCAAGGAATTTGTATTGACAGCCTCGATCTCAGAGGGCTAACCATCGGCTCTTACAATTTGGATTGCCTTATCCAGAGTGGGGTAGGGAACTGGCCCGTTGATCCCACAGCAACCCGCAATTGGCGGGTGCTCCGTCCTGCCCCTTGTTTCAAGGGGAATAGATAAGGTTTAAACAGGCGGCCTCTTCTGAAATAACACCAGAAGAGGTTTTTTTTTGAGGTAAGCGTGTTGGGTAACGCGAAAACTTTAACTTCTTTGTTGGACGCCATCGGGCACACGCCCCTGATGCAGCTGTCTCGTGCGGTGCCCGAAGACTGTGGGCAGATTTTCGCCAAGCTCGAATCCTTTAATCCCGGGGGTTCTGTTAAAGACCGCATCTGTCTTCAAATGATCGAGACGGCGGAGCGAGAGGGAGTTCTCAAACAGTGGCAACACAGGTATTGGTTTGGCTTGGGTGTGCGCCTTAAAAAAACATCCATTAATTTTAGTGATGCCCGAAAATTATAGCGTGGAGCGGCGTTTTATGATGCGGGCGCTGGGTGCTCAAATTGTATTAACCGAGGCTAATTTAGAAATGCCGGGCGCCATCGATAAGGCTGAGTCCTTGGCCCAGGAAATTCCCGATGCCTTTTTGCCTCGGCAATTTTCCAATCCCCATAATCCAGAGTCTCATGAGTGGGCCACAGCCCAAGAAATTTTGAAAGACTTGCCTGAGGGCGGGGTAGATGCCTTTGTAGTTGGCGTGGGCACAGGGGGAACTTTGACCGGGGTGGGTAGAGTTTTGAAGCGTAAGGATCCTCGTTGCAAAATTGTGGCGGTCGAGCCTCAAGCGGCGGCGGTTCTTTCGGGACACAGGCCCTCAGTGCATCGTATCCAGGGCATTGGTGCTGGATTCGTCCCCACGGTTTTGGATCTTTCTTTAATCGATCAGATTGAAACGGTTTCCGATCAAGAAGCCTACGATTGTTCGAAACGCTTGGCTCGATCCGAGGGATTGTTGGTAGGGATTTCTTCGGGTGCGGCTTTTGCGGCGGCCCTTCGGGTATCGCGACAATTGGGTTCTGAGAGCCGTGTGCTGACCCTGTTTCCCGATAAAGGGGAGCGGTACTTCAGCATTGAAAAATATTTTTGAGCAAGGCAAGTCGAGGTCGACCTTCATGCCGAAGGTCAGGCTTGCCGTTTTATAGAGGAGGCCAGTTGTGAGCTTCGTCCGTGGTTTGCAATGCCGAGAGTGTCATCATTCCTATGCCATCGAGCCCATTCACGTTTGTGAATTTTGCTTTGGTCCTTTGGAAGTCGTGTACGACTATGCCGAAATTAAGAAAGTTTTGACCCGAGAAACAATTTTGTCTCGGCCCACTAATATGTGGCGTTATCGCGAGCTTTTGCCTCTTGATGGCGCGCCAACGGTGGGAGAGCAAGTGGGATGGACTCCTTTGGTCAAGGCCAATCGTTTAGCCGAAGCCCTGGGCGTGAAAGAACTCTACCTTAAAAATGATGCGGTTAATTATCCAACCTTGTCATTCAAAGATAGGGTGGTATCCGTGGCTCTGTCCAAGGCGAAGGAGTTTGGTTTTAAAACCGTGGGCTGTGCCTCTACGGGAAATTTAGCTAACTCTGTGGCAGCAAATTCCGCCTCTAGCGGTTTGGAGAGTTTTATTTTTATTCCCCATGATTTGGAACAGGGAAAAATTCTAGGCACTTTGGTTTATGGTACCCATTTGGTGGGTATTCGCGGGACCTATGACGAGGTCAACCGGCTGTGCAGTGAAGTAGCTGCAAAATACAAGTGGGCCTTTGTCAATATCAACATCAGACCCTTTTACGCCGAGGGTTCAAAGGCCATGGCCTTTGAAATTGCCGAGCAATTAAATTGGAAAACTCCGCAACATGTGGTGAGTCCCATGGCTGGGGGTTCGTTGATCACTAAATTGTGGAAGGCCTTCGAAGAAATGGTCAAGGTGGGGCTGATCGAAAAAAACACAGCCAAGCTTTATGGGGCCCAGGCGACGGGATGTTCTCCCATCACCACGGCAGTTAAAAATGGTTGGGAACTCTTTCAACCGCAGCGTCCCAATACCCTGT
>DALYDW010000030.1:0-15581 GCA_031972915.1 bacterium | reverse complement strand
GGCCCCCAACACCCCTCCCAAAAGCCAAAAAATTTTTTTCATAAAACTATCCCTCTGTGACAAAAAATAAAAAAATGACCACCCAATTCTTCTCTGCAGCAGATCAAAAAGCTGTCTCTTTCAGACCTCACCCCAAGCTTTCGAGTTAACCACACGCTTTGAAAATCGCGTTAAATTTCAGGCAGACTTATCCTAGAGAGCGGCGCTTCCGAGCGTCAATGGTATTGTCAGAAACCCCAAATAAAACCCTATCATCGCATCGAAGCTAGGATTTTCTCTCCCTTTTATTTCTCAGACTGTTAAAAGCAAAAAAGGCCCGAAACGCTTTTTTGAAGCATCTCGGGCCTTCTGGACCTGGAAGATTAGGAGAGAAGAAGAACTTCATTGTACAGGCAATTTTTGGGGCCCGCAAAGCAATTTTTAAAAAGATTAATTTTTTTTAATTTTTTAAGAAATCAACGCCTCAACTTCTCCTCTCTTCAGCATATTTCACTATTGTTTTATTTTTCCCTGTTATTCCAAATAGTTATTGTCTCTTGCCTGAAGCCAATCCAAGCCCTATGCTGGGGGCATGTCCAAAGATATCTCCCGAAAAATTCCTGCCACCCTCGCTACCCAACACCCCGACAATGCCTTGGTTCCCTACTGGTTTCGTAAAGCCTTCATCTCCACGGCCCACGAAGTGGAGGAATGCTACCGATCCTTTTCCGACCTGGGGTGTCACGAATATATGTGGGATTGGGAAGGTAAATTCGTAGATGAAGCTGTCGTCGATCGACTATACCAACGTCACTTCGACTACTTCAAAAAACATCCCTTAGGCACCGATCGCTTCCTCACCTATCGGGTTCCCAATATTCAAAAAGAGGGGCAGGCCCGTTTGCTTCGCGCCTTTACCGGAATTTTATCGGCGGCCTACTCGGCCCGCGAAATGGGATTTAGCGCACCCCCTCTGTTCGAAGTGATCCACCCCATGACCACTTCGGCAGACGAACTCAAAATTTTACAAAAAAAATTTCACGAGACCGGACATTTTTTGCAAAAAATGCTGGGGACTCGTGATCTCCAACCGGAATTTTTAGAAATCATTCCCTTGATCGAAGGCACAGGCACCTTGCTCAAGAGCCGCAAGATTCTCGAACAATACGCGCAGTTTTATCAAAAGCTCACAGGAAAACCACTCGCTTACCTCAGGCCTTTTATCGCACGCAGTGACCCAGCCCTAGATGGGGGCTTCGTTGCGGCTGTACTCAGTGCCAAGGCCGCTCTCTCCGAATACTACACCTTCGAACAAAAGACGGGCATTCCCGTCAAACCCATCATCGGCGTGGGTAGCCTACGATTTAGAGGAGGATTACATCCCGACTCCATCGACGAATTTCTTGATACCTACCCGGGTTTGTATACGGTAACGGTACAGTCCAGCTTTCGCTACGACCACCCCTTAGAAAAAGTCAAAGCCGCCATCGCCAAACTCAATCGCCGCCTCGGCAATTCTTGTCCGATTATTTTCAGCAAACAGGATTTGGAAAAAATCCACGAAATCGAGATGCCTCTCGTAGAAAATTATCGAAGCACTGTGGAAAGCCTGAGCCCCTTTATCAACGAAATGTCTCGCCATATTCCTCCAAGGCGGGAGCGACTTCAACACACCGGACATTTTGGTTATTCGCGACAGGTCGGAAAAAAGGGCTTGCAATTGCCCAGGGCCATCGCGTTTACGGCGGTATTTTATTCTCTGGGAATCCCACCCGAACTCATCGGTTTAGGACGTGGTCTCCGTGCGCTCCAGCAATCGAGGCAACTTGAGACCTTGTTACGTTTTTATCCCGAGTTGCCGGAAGTAGTGCAAAAAATTGGCCGCTACTACAACGAAGAAAATCTACGAATCCTCAGCCATCACCAAAGCCCGTGGAAACGGGTACTCACCGGGCTACAATACCTGGAGGAATTTTTAGGAAACCGCCTTGGGCCCCAAAGCCCCGAGGAACTGCTCCACCGCAACTACACCTCCAATGTGGTGCAAAACTGGGTACAGAAAAAACCCGTCGACGAGGATATCCTCAAAGCCGCCGAAGTACGCCGTAGCCTGGGCTAGGTTGAAAAAGTCCGCCTACAGATTATTAAAAAACTTCAGCAGAGTACGAACCATAATACCCGTGCCTCCCTTGGGAGAATAGGGCCAAGGACTGTTGGCCCAAGAAGGCCCAGCGATATCCAGGTGAGCCCACTTAGCCTTTTCATCAACGAAGTTTTTCAAGAACAAGGCCCCGCTGATGGTTCCGGCCCATTGGCCACCGATATTTTGCAAGTCGGCCACGTCGCTTTTGAAGTATTCGTTGTACTCCTTGGCCAAGGGCAATTGCCAAAGTTTTTCACCACAAAACTCCCCAGCCTCCTTGAGACGTTGGATCAGATCATCGTCGGTGCCCAAAGCAGCGGTATAAAGATCTCCCAAGGCTACGAGGGCCGCACCCGTCAGTGTTGCCAAGTCGATGATGTAATCCACTTGACGATGCTTTGTAAGATAACTCAAGGCATCGGCCAAGGCCAAACGCCCTTCAGCATCAGTGTTGAGCACCTCGATCGTGGTACCGTTATAAGCCGTCACCACATCACCAGGACGTTGGGCTGAGCCATCGGGCATATTTTCTGCGGAGGCAATGTAACCGTAAACCTCAACGGGAATCTTTAGGCGCGGCAAAACACTCATCACCCCTAAGACTGCGGCGGCACCGGCCATATCGTCTTTCATCGTTTCCATGCTTTTAGGTGGCTTGAGGGAGAGTCCACCACTGTCAAAAGTGATGCCTTTTCCCACAATGGCAACACGATGACGGGCCTTGGTTTTAGGCTTGTAATGCATCTCAACGAAGACAGGAGGATTGCCCGATCCCATTCCCACGCCATAGAGGGCTCCCATTCCCATCTTTTGAATTTTACGGTGATCGAAAACCTTGGTTTGAATTCCTGTAAATTTACGGGCCTGTTCGGCTAAAAACACGGGGGGCTTGTCACGGCTGGGGGTATTAATTAGGTCTCGAGCCAAAACCACCCCTTCGCAAGCAATCTCGGCCGACTTCACTCCCTTGGAAAAATCCGTCGACTTGATGGAATCACCGAGAAAAAAACTGACTTCCTTTAAAGTTTGAGGATCCGCTTTACGCCCACGAAATTGATCAAAGCGATAAAGAGAAAGTGACGTCCCTTCCACCAAAGCCTGACCCAAATCATAGTCTTGCCAAGACTCGGGCTTGGCCAAAGGCAAGAGAGAAACGATATTTTTTCTGCGGCGCTGGGCACCCTCCTTGGCGGTTTGAGCAGCGGCCCGACGAAAAATTTCGGGTGTAAGATCTTTTGAAGCTCCTAGAGAAACCACGTGGACAAACTGAAAAGGGAAATCTCCGTTTCCGTTGAGCCAAAGTGACTCTCCGGGCTCCCCTTTTAAACCCAAATCCTCCACCATTTTTTTTACCAATCCACCCAAGGCCTCGTCGACGGCTTTCACCTGATCGTGAGAAAGAAGTTTTTTATCGAGAAGAGGTAAAACTATGATATCGCCGGAAGCTTGAAGAGGATTACGATTTAGGGTTGAAAATTTCATAAACAGAAATCTCCTTGTTTCAAAACGTCAAAACACAAGCACTCGAAATCAGCTCATAGCAGAGGCCACGATGGACCATCAAATCTTATTCATCAAAAACGAAAATGGCGTGCGTACCCTAACGCTCAATCGTCCCGAATGTCGCAACGCCTTCAGCTACGCCCTGGCCGAATCCTTAGAAGCCGCCATTCATGACGCCGCCCAAGATGAATCAGTCAAAATTGTGGTGCTACGCGGTGCCAATCAAGCCTTCTCCGCTGGCGGTGACTTGCGTTTTTTTAAAGAAAATCTGGAACAGAGCGAGGTGGGATTCAAAAAAATCTCTGCCCACCTCAACGAAAGTATCCGTCAAATCATCAGTATGCCCAAAGTAGTCATTGCCGCCGTTCAAGGTCCCGCCTACGCCGCAGGCTTTGGCGTGGCCATGGCTTGTGATTTGGTGGTGGCCTCGGAAGGTTCTACACTCTCTCCGTCTTTCATCAACATAGCCCTCTCACCTAACGCTGGAACCACCTTTTTCCTGCCGAGGATTTTGGGATCACGACTCGCCCTCGAGGCTATGCTCCGAGGTAGGGTCTTTTCTGCCCAAGAGGCCCAACAATGGGGACTCATCAACCACGCTTGGGCCGAGGCCCAATTCGAAACCGAACTCAAAAAACTCACAGACGAACTCGTCGCCCGCCCCACCCGAAGTATGGCGAGAATAAAAAAGCTCCAACTCGCCTCCTTCACCTCGAACCTACACGATCAACTAGAACTGGAGCGGGAAGAAATCGCGGCTTCCTCAGTGGGAGAAGATTTTAAAGAAGGCGTCACCGCCTTCATCGAAAAGCGACGCCCCCGTTTTTCTGGAAAATAATCACCCAGGCTTTATCAAGCCCCTCAAAAATCGGACAGGACGGACGAAAAGTGCCCAGTTGCTCGACGCCAAGAGGCTGCCGCCTCGCTTCGCTCCTCGCAGTGACAAGGACTTACCAACAACCATTGCAGAGACAATGGTGTAACAACGACTTTTAGGAACAACTAGATGGAGTAATCAGCCACTACGAATTTTTTAATTTCGCGACCTTCACGAAGATTGACGTAGCTAAGCTCTTCGATCTGGAAAGAAACCTTCGCCCCCTCGTGAATCTTTTCACGTTGAAAAATATAGTTGGGAATAATGGCGAAAAAACGCTGACCGTGCTCGGTCAACACACTCAACTTACGATTAACCCCAAGAAAAGAGGTGCGTTCTAAAGTTCCTTGAAGCGCATAGGCACCAAGGTCCCCCGAAACAAAGATATCCTGTGGTCGAAAAAACACCCGCAACTCATCCCCCTCCACAAAACCGGAAAGTCCAGGCAGTGAGAAACGATACGGTCCCATAGGCACAACGCCGTTTTCTACCTTAGAGTGAAGAATATTCATGGAGCCAACAAAATGGGCCACAAACTCCGTGGTGGGTTCGTTGTAAATCTGCTCAGGAGTGCCCGATTGCTCGATGACCCCATGATTCATCACGATGATTTTATCGCAAATCTCTAGGGCCTCTTCTTGATCGTGGGTCACGAACACGCTGGTAACATGGATATCTTCGTGAAGGCGCCGCAACCACTCGCGCAATTCTTGGCGAATCTTAGCATCGATGGCACCAAAGGGTTCGTCGAGCAATAAAACGGTGGGGGATGGGGCAAGAGCTCTCGCCAAAGCGACACGCTGACGCTGACCGCCAGAGAGTTGATGGGGATAACGATAACCCAGATCTTTCAGACCCAATAATCCCAAAAGCTCCTCGACGCGCTCACGAATCTGGGCTTTGGGCATACGACGAACTTGTAAACCAAAAGCGATATTGTCGAAGACCTTCATCTCTTTGAACAAGGCATAGTTTTGAAATACGAAACCCACGCCTCGCTTTTGTGGAGGTAAATGGGTGACCTCCTGCCCATTGAGTCGAATTTCACCGCCGTCGGGAACTTCGAGACCGGCGATCATGCGCAAAATCGTGGATTTTCCCGAACCACTTGGACCCAAAAGGGCCGTAAGAGAACCATCCTCTACCTCAAAGCTGACACCCTTAACCGCGGCGTGCACCTTACCGGCGGAGGAAAAATCTTTAATCAGGTTTTTAACGATGACTCCCATGCCTGACCACCTCTCCTTTGTCGTGCACCCGCCGAGTTCGTTTTCGGTCATAACTCCGAGCGGAACGCTCCCCTTAAGAAAAACCGAAAACCAGCGGGAAATTTTTTACCTTCGCCCAACACGCCTTGAGTTGGATATTTAAACTCCCAACAACTGTCGAAGCACGTAGTGCAAAATACCCCCATGTCGGTAGTAGTCGATCTCAACCGGGGTATCGATACGCAACACTGCATTGAAACGCTTTTCGCCGCGTTCGTCCCGGGCCACTATTTGCAAGAGCTTGCGCGGTTCTAAACTTTCCTCAAGACCCAAAATATCGAAGGTCTCGCGACCCGTGAGTCCTAAATCTCGCGAATTGGTATCCGCCTCGAATTGCAGTGGCAAGACGCCCATCCCCACTAAATTACTACGATGGATTCTCTCAAAGCTTTCAGCCAACACGGCCCGCACGCCCAAAAGTCGCGTCCCTTTGGCCGCCCAGTCTCGAGAAGAACCTGTGCCGTACTCTTGTCCGGCAATAACCAACAAGGGTACCTGCGCCTCTTGATATTTCATTGCCGCTTCGTAGAGGGGCATCTCTTCTCCCGTGGGCAAATAAATCGTCACTCCTCCCTCAGTCCCCGGGGCCAATAAATTTTTGAGACGAATATTGCCGAAGGTGCCACGCATCATCACCTCGTGATTGCCACGACGAGAGCCATAACTATTGAAATCTTCAGGACGTACCCCGTGGCTTATTAAATAACGGCCAGCCGGAGACTTAAGCGGAATGGACCCCGCTGGAGAAATGTGATCTGTCGTCACCGAATCACCCAACAAGGCCAACACTCGAGCGCCCACAATATCGCGAACCGCCTCGGGGGTTTTTTTCATGTCTTCGAAAAAGGGCGGATACTTGACGTAGGTGGAATCGGCTTGCCATGCGAAAGTCTCCCCTCCGGGGACTTCAAGCCGCTGCCAATTTTCATCGCCGCGAAATACCTCGCCATAAACCTTTTCGTACATGGCAGGAGTGATGGCCTTGCGCATGGCATCCCGCACCTCTTCTTGACTAGGCCAAATGTCACGAAAATAAACCGGCTGTCCTTGAGGATTATGCCCCAAGGGCTCGTGATAAAGATCGACCGCCATGCTACCGGCCAAGGCGTAGGCCACTACAAGCGGTGGCGAAGCCAAAAAGTTAGCCTTGACCTGAGGATTGATGCGTCCTTCGAAATTGCGATTGCCCGAAAGCACCGAGACCACCACCAAATCTCCTTGATCGACGGCCTGGGAAACCTCTTCGGGCAAAGGACCACTATTACCGATGCAGGTGGTGCACCCATAACCCACCAAATCGAAACCCAGCTGTTCTAAGGGTTTCATCACCCCCGCCGCTTCAAGATATTCGGTGACCACCTTTGAACCCGGCGCCAGACTGGTCTTCACCCAT
Organism: bacterium; assembly: GCA_031972915.1. Taxonomy (GTDB): domain Bacteria; phylum UBA10199; class UBA10199; order DSSB01; family DSSB01; genus DALYDW01. The sequence continues at coordinate 8,418 of DALYDW010000030.1, read as the reverse complement.
TCCCGAGTTTTCAAACCTTTTTCAACGGCCTTTTTAGCCAACAAACCGGCTGCCATCATGACAGCAGGATTGGAGGTATTGGTGCAACTGGTGATGGCGGCAATCACGACCGAACCATTTTTTAATTCGTAACTCGAGTCTGACTTTTTAACCGCGACCGATTTGTCGGTTTCCGTCTCCCGAAAGGTGTCCAAGAGCGCTTGAATGAAACAATTTTTAGACTGATCGAGGGGCACCCGATCTTGAGGACGCTTGGGCCCCGCCAAACTGGGCACTACAGAAGATAGATCGAGCTCCAAGGTCTCGGAAAAAATCGGATCAGGAGTTTTATGAGTACGGAACATTCCCTGATCTTGAAAATATTTTTTGACCTTTTCCACCATGGAACCACGACCCGTTAATTCGAGATAACGCAAGGTCTCTTCATCCACCGGAAAAAATCCCGCCGTTGCGCCGTACTCCGGAGCCATGTTGGCAATGGTGGCTCGATCGGGCAAACTCAGTTGATCGAGACCCTCTCCGTAGAATTCAACGAATTTTCCAACCACGCCCTTGCGGCGAAGGATCTGCGTAATGGTGAGCACCAAATCGGTGGCCGTAGAACCCTCAGGTAATTTTCCGTGAAGCTTAAAACCAACCACCTGAGGTAAAAGCATGGACATGGGCTGTCCCAGCATGGCCGCCTCGGCCTCGATTCCACCTACACCCCAACCCAAAACCCCCAGGCCATTGACCATGGTGGTATGAGAATCGGTGCCCACCAAGGTATCGGGATATAAAAACTTCTTACCATCACAGGCCTGTCCTATAGCGGCCTCGAACACTACTTGAGCCAGGTACTCTAGGTTAACTTGATGCACAATGCCGGTACCAGGAGGAACCACACGAAAGTTTTCGAAGGACTTTTGTCCCCAACGCAAAAAGCGGTACCGTTCTTCGTTGCGCTCAAATTCCAGGCGGGTATTGATTTCTAGGGCATCGGCACTGCCATAACTATCGACCTGCACACTATGATCGATGACCAAATCGGCGGGCTGAAGTGGATTAATTTTTTTTGGATCGCCCCCTAATTTTTGAATCGCCTCGCGCATGGCCGCCAAGTCCACCACGGCGGGCACGCCCGTAAAATCCTGCATCAAAACACGAGCGGGGCGAAAGGCGATTTCTGCTTCGCCTTCGCCCTGAGGATTCCACTCGGCCAGAGCCTTGATGTCGGCGTAGGTGACAGATTTGCCGTCTTCATGCCGTAAGAGATTTTCTAAAAGAATCTTGAGGGAAAAGGGCAAGCGGGCCACTTGTTTAAATCCCGCCTTTTCTAAGGCGGCCAAAGAAAAAATCTCATAAACCTGATGGCCAATTTTTAAAGAACTACGGGTTTCAAAGCTATTCATGGATTGGGGAATCATGGGAACTTCCTCTTACTTAAACCCCTAGGGGTAAACGGTGACGGAAACCAGTGTCGCAAAGCGCCCGGCCGACTAACTTAGCTCCTGGGGAATTGCAAGTTTGGCCTAGGATTTCCCTCGAATGCCGCTTGACCTACCTCTATGCGGAAAAACAAACCCCGACGCGAGTTCTAAAACGCGCACCCTAGGCACCGCGTCTCCGTAAACCACGAGTGCACCCCGAAAAGGCTCTTCGGATGAAAAAATATAAAAGTGATAATCTACTCCGGGGGCTTCTTGACAAATCGAACCCATTCTCCCACCTGAGTTCTTAGCGTCAATCGCCCGCTCCCAGAATCTCACTCGCCCTTCTTCTGGCTCCCAGGCCAAACGACTTAGGGCCGTCGAAGCCGCCTTTAAACCCCGCCCACGGCACTTTAAAAAAGCCTCTTTCAGAGTCCACATTTGGTAAAAAACCACCTCACGAGTTTGAGCCTCTACACTCTCTAAATATCGAGCCTCTTCAGGCGTAAAATATCTCCGAGCCAGGGCCAAAGTCTTACGTCCGGTTTTGCAAAACTCTACATCGACCCCCAACTCAAAGGCCTCAGAAACCGCCACCCATAGCATAGAAATCGTGTGAGAAAGGTTGCAAACCAAGACCACCCCGGGTACCGATGGTTTACTTAAGGCTTCGCTGTCATGAGTAAAAACTTCTTCGAGGTCTTTTCCAAGATAGCTGGATAACAACAAGCGGCGCACAGCCCGACCCGCCCAAAATTCGTAGCGCCGCTTGGGTCCCAAGCCCTCGGCGTATTTTTTTTCCTCAAAAGACAGGTAAGGGGCGTAATCCCAAGCGAGAGGTAGAGGCCATCTCCATAAATGCACCTCCCCCTTTTGTAAGGGGGGGATCCCATTAACCACGCTCCGGGGTTCTAAATTTTTGACATCGGCGCTGCGTCCCTCTATGGAAGACTCTCGCAAAATCGAAATATTTTTTTCATCACCCTGGTTCACCAACTTAAACCTCGTCATCTTGAAGGATGCCTCATGAGCCTGGAAATCTATCACAATCCCCGTTGCAGCAAGAGTCGAGAAACCCTCAAGCTCCTCGAAGCACGGGGACTTCAAGCCAAAGTTCGCCTTTACTTGGAAAACCCTCCCTCGCGTAAGGAACTGGAAGCTCTACTAAAAACGCTGGGTGTCACAGCCCAGACCCTAACCCGTACCCAAGAAAAAACCTACAAAGAGCTTGTAAAACAACACGGAGTGCCCAGCGAGACCCAACTCGTCGATTGGATGCTCGAATACCCCGTATTGATTGAACGACCCATCGTGATTAACGGCAAGCAAGCCCGCGTGGGCCGGCCTCCAGAACAGGTGTTAGAAATTCTCTAGCCCTCTCTCCAAATCATTCTCACAACCCAGGCAACTCGATTGGGTAAAGTGCGATAAGCCAGCCCGCATTCGTCTCAACTCCTGAGGATCATGGCATGCTCTCTTTTCCAACACTTACAGAAGTTTCTTCATCACGGTCCCAAGCCTCAGCCACACCCCAAATCGGCGACCACCAGACCCAGCCCAGCTCATGGCGTAACTTGATGCGGCAAGCACATCGCCACGAAGCTCAAGGACTTCGCAAAGAGGCCCTGCTTCTATACCAAGAGCTTCTCGCCATGCCCTCGCTGCCCACTCGATACAAATCTCAGCTCACCCAAAAAATCGTCGCGCTTAAAAGCCAGGGCGGCTTCGCCGAACAAACAGAACTTCTGGCTCGTGGTCTCATCACCGAGCTTACCCGACCCGGCGCCTGGTTAGGCATGGCCATGGCTCCTTGGGCTAAAATCGCGGGAAGATTTGGGGCCAAACAACTTTTGCTAAAAGCTCCCACCCTTTGGCAACGCACCCTGGGTAGACAAGGAATTGGGCTACTCATCCACGGTACGGGATTCGCCGCCGAGCTGGCAGGCTTCTCCGGTGTTGACCATGGCATCCAGCACCTCTTAGCCCACAACAATCCAAGAGGAAGCCAGGCGCTCTCCTGGAGTGAGGCCGCGTGGATGATGGGTAGCATGAAACTCATGACGCAAGGCTGGATGGGATTACGGCAAGGCCTGCATGGCTTTACGGCGGCGGGCAAGGCTACCCGCTTCAAAAATTGGGCGAGCATCAGCGGCCGCATCGTTCCCGAATTGGGTGGCATCAGCGGGGCTTGGCTGGGCTACCAACTTGCTAGCCATAGCAGCGGAGCAGGATTTCGCCCAGCTTGGGAGGCCCTAACCCAGGCCCTTCCGCTCCACCTTCAAGGCAAGCTCATGGGAGCTGCCATGTCCCAAGTGCCGGCCCCTTGGCGCCGCCTTGAGGCCCAGCTCGACGCCAAAATCTCGAGTTTGGGAGAATCCACACTGCTTCGCACTCAACCACCACACTCCAACCCGACGCCAGCCCTAGCTTATTACCAACCCCCTACTCTTGCCGACTTTCATGCCTTTCCACCACGGATCCAAAAAGCGCTTTATGCGTTTTCCTCCAGCCGTAATCCAGACATCAACCCGTCCACAGCCTATCCTCTACTCATCCAGATGCAGAGATATCTCGAGGCACGGGGAATTCAATGCCGCAGCGATTACCATTTTTTGGGAATCGTGATCAAACCGGCCCCTCAAACAGGAAGCGCCTCAAACCTGCGAGGCCGAGCATGGTTGAATCGCCTGGCAAGCTCCCTCGCCAAACGCGGTTACGAGCTTCGCTTTTGTTTGCAAGATCTCAAAAACCATCAGGCATCTATCGTTAAAGACAATTATGTCTCCCTACCTTGGACCGATCTCGCCCGAAAAAATGCCTCGATCGTCACGCTGCACGAATTAAGGCACCTGCATCACTTTGCGACCCGGTCCCCGCTGGAGGTTTTAAGGATCGTTCCCGCCACCCAAGTCCCACAGCTAAAAATCTACGGGACCCAATCAGGCTACAGCCTGGACGAATTTCGGGCCTATGCCTTTGAATCCCAGGTTAGTTTACAGACGGCCCGTCGCCTACTCAGGCAGCTCGAAACGGTCATCGCATCGGGCGACACCAAGCAGATCAAGCTTCGTGTAGAACAACTTCAAACGCTGTTGCGTGGGGGGCAAAACTCGATCCTAGACGCCCAGGTCCTGGCAAGGCACTCCGCCTCTAGCCTGGAACGTTTCTTGCCCGAAAACAGGACAACAACCTTGCAGACCTCGTTTTTCCAAGTTCCAGGTCGTCCTTTGCAAGGCAGAATCTACTTTCTCACCCCCAAGAGCAATTCACCTCGTGGGGAGACGCCCGTCACCTTGATCGATTACGACGCACGCCCAACTCCGAAATCCCAGGAGGGTGAGCCCCTATCCCAATTTGATCGAGAAATTCCCCGCATTCTGGCCGAAATTCAAAAAACTCAACAAGACCTGGCCCAAACACAACGGGGATTAGCAGAAGTTAAAAACAACTTAGACCAACTGACGAATCCTGCTAGGACCTAGTGTTCGTCTAAGAATTTTACAGAACCTTTTTTCAAAAAAGCCGAGAAGTCTCAGCGTATGAGATTAAGGTCCCTTCCATTTCAGGTCTATCAATCTCCCCAGGTCAAAGAGATAAAACCTCAAGCTGAGGTTCCGACCTCTCGTGTCGATCTGCCTAAAGACAACCAACTCTGGCTCTTACCTCCCCATCCCCTAATTTTATGGAAAAGTGGTGCTTTTTTTCCGGGTATTCCCCGATTTATTCCCAATGGCCCCACAAGCAAACCAAACCCGCCCTTTGACGAAACCCAAAACATCTCGTTTAAACAAATTGAGCTTTGGCTAAAAAGGGATGTCGCCCTAGGCCTCCAGGCGCTTCGCGACCAACTCAACCGCACCCCAGACCCCCAAGTCCAAATCGATTTACTTAAGCTCCTCCCCGAGGCAAATGACCCAAAAATTCACCTCTTTTTACGAAAGATCGCCCTAGAGCATCCTAATCACGAGGTCCGAATAGAAGCCCTCTTACAGTTGGGAAACTGCCAGGCCTGGCCCTTGGAGAACCTCAAGGTTTTTCTTGAGGCGGCGCTGCGGGAAGAGCATCGACAAAATCAACGTTATGCTCAAAATAGCGTGGAAGCTTTCGCAAAAAAAGAAAACCCGTCTCTGGCCCAAAATTTTTTGATTCAGAGTTTTTATGAGAGAGAAGGAAGCTTTCAAGAAAATCAGCAGTCCAAGATATTAGTCATTCTTAGCCACTGGCAAAATAAAAAAACCAAAGACCTCCTCCTCGATATTCTTCAAAACCATTCCTCCGATTTTCTCAAACAAAAGGCCTTAGAAATACTGCGAGACACTTTCCAGTCTCCTCATTTGCAAGATCTCTGGTTTCATGTCTTTAGCCACACTCAAGACTTCGACCTTAAGGTTCAAGCCCTGCAATGCAGTTCTCCCAAAAAAGCGACGCGGGATTGGCCCGTCTTGTTGGAAATTTTTAGAAATCCGCAAGCACCCGTGATTTTTGAAGCCCTGTGCCAACAAATCATGGTCTTCGATCCCGATCGTGGCGCGAAACTCCTTATCTCTAGCTATCAAAGCGAAACTCGACAACAGTCAGACAAACTCCGACATCACGCCTCTCTGGCAAGTTGGAATCCACACTCCTCTCCCCTCGCTGGCAACTTTCATAATCCAACATCCTTTAGGGACCCACAGTACCGACTCAACAGCTTGGTGGGGGCATTGGTCCAAAATGGCATCCAAGCTGAACCGGTCTATCGAGATTTTTTTGCCCGCGTTCCCACAGATGCTCCTTATAAAATTAAGGCCTACGCCTTATGGGGGCTCTTTTTGTTAGCAGACAAAGAGTCTGAGGAAAAAATCGATCTTTTCTTTTCTGGCCTCGACGCTACAGAGCAAATTATTCTTGTCGATAACTTATTGCTCCATAGTCCCCAGGCCCTCCGCGATCTTAAAGTTTTGAGCCGGTGGCTGGGGAAAAAAATCATTTCTCAAGATCCACTCCCTTGGCTTCAGGCGCTCCAAGGCAAACAGGCGTCCAAAGTGATCCCCAGCCTCATTCCAGAACTGGGCATCTTACTTTGTAACCCCGCTCGCGCTTCCGATCATAACGCACAAGAATTGGCAGCAAATCTACTGATACAATTGTTCAACGGCCCTGATTTAAATCTCAGTTCCCAGGCAAAATGGCAGCTTCAACAAGCCCTCGCTCAAGCCAAGCTCAGCGACGACACCAGAAACAGCATAGAAGAGGCCCTTAAACTTCCCCCTGAGCAGGCCCTCAAAACCGAACTACAAAATTTTTTGAATGACCTAAAAAATCCAAGACTCTCCGTTTCTCTCAAAAAAGAAAAGGCACGCCGGCTCTTCTCTCAAAATGCCCTGAGTCCCTACCAATTACGGTTTGAAAAAACCGCCGATGATCAATCCAAAAACAATTGGGGTGAGGATCCTGGGGATTTGATTTACGAGGATGAGGCCACCGTCATTCAATACTTTTACATTTACCAAAGCGTTAAGTCTCAACTGCCCACCATGACTCTGCTTAGCGAAAAAATTCAGGCAACTCGACCCGCTGAAATGCGCCGCCAATCGGGTGAAATTATTCCCATCTTGATCAAGAAAGATTTTCCAGGCAGCAGCATCACAGAGAAAGAATTTAAAATTTTGAGAGAGAAGGGCAAACAATCCAAACAATTCGCCATCAAAAACGCTCAAGCCTATTATTCTGATTTTTCCATAGTCTTTCGTCGGTATTTGTCTCCCGAAAACTTAAGCTCCTCTCTAACCTTTAGCCTAGGCCACGAAGCGGGCCATCTATTGATGCATAATCTTTATGGAGGACTTTACCCAAGAACACCGGGACACAGTCATGATCTCCTGAATACCGAAGCACTAGACGACTGCACGTCCCCGGGCTCCGCCTGGTCGGAGGGCTTTGCTACCTTCGTCTCCTTTTTGTTCACCGATCCCAATTCAAAAAACGCTCCCAGTTATTTCATTAATTCCCATGAAATGCAGGGATGGAGTCAAACCCGTACTCATAAAAAACAGCTTTCTAACGAATTCGTCGTGGCAAGCTTGCTCTACTCCATTGCCAGCGCCAAAAAAATTCGCGACCGCTTTGTTCCACCGCAAAAACTTCTCGGTGTCCCGAGTGCCGAAACCCTGGCGTGCTTTGAGGCCATGACCGAGACCATGCAATATCGAGGCAAGCAATTGCGTACTCACAAAGATGTGCAAAATTTTCTGGAAGATTTCGTAAAACGCTATCCCGAATACCACGAGAGAACCGTGGCCATTTTACGCAGCTACGAACTAGCCCCTTGGTTAGAGAGGTAATCTTGACCCAGTTAAGATTCAGGATCGTCCTGAGTTTTCACAAGGGACAGCTCTGCCCTTTTATAGGGGATAGGCTCCCATTGTTGAGAAAAATGATTGACCCAAAAACGCGGATTACCCTGGTGGACAATATATTGTTCGGGAATCATGGGAAGAGAAATCAAGTCAGCCCTACCCGGGTTATAGACTTCCCTAAGCTCGTGCATAGTAGGAGAAAAAAATATTCCAGGACCATGGTAAGCCCCCTGGGCAGCGCTAAAAAGCCGTAGCACTTCTTGGCGTAAATCCCCACTGGGCATCTTCTGTAAAATCCACTCAATACCCCGTTGGGGCTCCCCGCCATGGCGGTTCCAGACATAAAAAAAATGCCCCAAGACAGCACGATTTCCCTGCGTACCAAGCACCGATTGTAAGTTTTCGTAGGAAAGCTCTCTCGCTGGGGACAATAAATTTTTATCGAAATCAAAATTCTCAATTTCGGGCTCGGGACGCGAAGAGAAAAAATCGCCTTGACCACGAGAACCTCGCACATACAAACGCTCGCAAAGAAACCGAGCCAAATAGTAGGTCATCGCCCGATCTTCTAAGGAAATCTCCCGCTCCATACCGCGTAGAATTTCTCTTACCTGAAAATAGTTTCCCCCGTGCGAGGCGACCAAGGCAGGCACATACAAACTCAACCAATC
>DALYDW010000029.1:508-15632 GCA_031972915.1 bacterium | reverse complement strand
AGCCTTCATCGATGGCTACCCAAACTTACTCCTCAGCTAAGTCTCGCTGCCTCAACCCCACAAGGGTTTCGCGCGCCCATTCATCTGCTTGCCGAGGGGGGTGAGTTCAAGGTTCGATTGGGTACGACGAGCGCCGCACCGGCCCCTGAGGCTCGCAGAATTTCTTGGAATCGCGAGCGTTATCCCTCTCTCAGAGAGTTTTTGGACAGTTTGGCGGGAGATGGCTGGAGGGTCACGAGTTACGATTTGTCAGATCCCCAGAAGGCTGTTCTTACTTTGGAGCGAGCGCGTGGGGAGGGGGTATGGGGCTCTGAGCGGGCGCGCCTCAACCTCGATACGGCAGATTTTTCTTTGGGGGTTGTGACGACGCAAGCATCGGACGGGACTCGCTTACCGGCTTGGCATATTCTATGGGGCGAACAGGCAACCTCGTCTGGCTTAGGTGCGACTCTCACCGGGTTTCAAGCTGAGACACAAGGGGGGAGAGCGGGATTTTTAGTGACTTATCAAGTGGATGTTGCCTCTGGTCGCGAGATATCAGGTCAGACGGTTTGTGTTTGGCAAGACCAAATTCCAGAGAGTCTCTTAAGAGTGGGACAACGGGTTACTTTATTGCCAGCCGTTTCCGGGGGGGCGGGAAAGTCTCCTTCGCCGCCGCCTTTGGTTAGTATCGAAGTGTTTGGCGCGTGGGGGGGGGGGCAGGCCTTCGTTATGAACGTGAGTCCCGAGCGCTTTGCCTCCGGGCAGGACTACTATGTCGTTCGAGGTGAGCGTGGTCGTTTGGTGGTAGCGCGAGCAGAGCAGGGTGAGGCACTGCTACATATCTCTCGTGTCGAAGATCGATTCGTGATTCAAAACACAACTCAAAACCCCGCTTTTGTAATGTACCCCGATGGTCAACTACAGGAGTTTACGGGTACGATCTCGCAAGTTCCTTCGAGAGTCACGATTCGCATTGGGGAGCAGAGTCTGTTTTTATGGGAGGGCTCTTCGCGGGCGCTTTTAGAAGAGACCAAAAGGCAAGCCAAAGATAGCCAAGACGGGCGAGAGCTTTACCTCGATCCTAAAACAAATAAACTCAGGCTGGCGTCCACAGTGGAAGATCAATCACAAAATACGGACAGAAAATATCACTTCGTTGTGGCTTCTGAGGCTAGGCCTGCAGAATTAGAAATTCAGCGTGATGGAGGTGGCTTTAAAATTAGACACTGTGTCGTTCAAAGTTTGAGCCATGAGGGCCTTCCGCTTTATGACAGTGATGGACGTCCAATCTACAACATTCCAAAAAGTAAAAATTCATCACCTCTGGTCGAGTACCGTCTTTTCAACGATAGCGCGATAGCGGGTGTTCCTTTAAAAATATTTCAGCAGTACCCCCTTCGGGTAGGAGATCAGATACGGCATCATGATGGACGACTTTATACTTTTAGGGGGTATTCCTCAGGACCCATTGTCGCTCCTCTTCCTGTTGCTCCTGCTCTTTATATTAAGGCTGTCCCAAGCACCACATTAGAGGACCGCAGAACTTATGCAACGCAAGGGGAGATAGGGAGGTCGAGGCCACCTTCTAGGGAAGAGATAGATGCGGCGGTAGACCGTGCTTTTGAAAATTTACAAGATGATCTCCCCACCGATCCTGAGATGCACGTCTCGGAGTTGTGAGGCTGACTTCTAGACATAAAACGGAGAGAGTTGTTTTGACCCCACCCGGTAGGGTCCGTTGGCTTTTTCCTACAACTGATTTTTTTTCATTACGAAACCTTCTCATCCGTAGAAAAGGTATGGATAAAGTTTTTTGATCGACCTAGATTGGGCCCAATCTTAATTTTTATTCGTCGATTTCATCCGAGAGATGAAGGAAGGTCTTTTTTATGGGGCTGGTGACGCGTTCCTTTGGCCTATGGAGAGAAGCCTCGAGGGAAGCCGGGTTGGTTGGGCGAGTTGCTTCCCCCTCTCTTCAAGTTAAGGCTCAATTTCAAGTCTTATCTGAACACGCCCGTTTGCGCCGTGCCGTCCGATTAGAAAGAAACGGTAATAAAAAAGTCGCGGCGCAGCTTTTTGAGGAGCTTCGAGAAGCTTCGGATCCTCGGATTCGAAACGTTGCTTGGCGTCATGCTGAAGTTTTGGCGGGTCGGGGTTCTCTTGTCGATCAAATCGAGGCCTTGGGCCGCGACTTGCCTGCCCGCATGACCGACCCCAGAACACTGCTTCCACTGGCCTTATCTGGAATCGTGGCTCGTGGTTCGCAATTATTGTCTATGCAACAACTCAAGTCCTCCCGCTTTTTAGCCCGGGAATTGGGCACGGTGGCGAGTCGCGCTTGGGTGGGTACGGTGGGTTTTTCTGCTGAAATACTTACGCTTCATGGCCTGCAACGCGCCTTGGGTTCTCAGGAGTCTGTCTGGGGACGGGAGCATGGTCTCAATCCGTTTTGGGGAATAGCCTTGGGTTTAGGAGGAATGAGACTGGGATCCGGTATTGGAAAAGTCTTGCTCAACACCCGTCGTTGGAGCCCGGGTTCGCGGCGTGTTCGATGGGTTCAAGAGGGAGCCGGTTTTGCAGGTGCACTTTTGGGTTCAGGGGCCCAGGTTTGGGCCTCCGGTGGTCCCGCTCCAGAACTCTCTCATTTATTGTTGCAAAGTGCGCTGATGCAATTCGAGTTTGGCGTAATGGGTTCTGTGTTGAGTTCGAGTCTTCCTGCCCTTTCTCGTCTACAAATCCATGGGGATCGGCAATTGGAGAGTCTGGGAACGGGGCGTTGGATCCAGCGTTGGCGGGATTGGCAAGGCAAGTTGAGGCAAAACTCTCCTGTGAAGGCGCTGGTTTGGGAGGGGGGGTATGCGGGCCCAAGTTTAACCCCCCAAAGTGTCGAGCAAGTATTTCAGCCTCGTTTGTATAGCCAAGCTCAGCCGCCAACATCGGGGGGAGGAAGGCCTACGCCTTTTGGGCATTCGTCTGCAGGAGAGGGCGTGCCCCAACCTAGGGGGGGGCACGGAAGCACCGAGCCTCATCAACAGGGTTCGAGTTCTTACTCAGGTGTGCTTCCGGTTCGATTTATCGAAGGTAAGGTTTTAGGGCGAGAGGAGATCCTGCTCTTGCCAGAGACGACGCCAGGTTTGCGTGGTTCCTATCCCTTGGTGGAAGTGCGGCCAGGTCTTCGAGAACGGACCCTAGACTGTACCTTTGTTGGTTTTTCGAGGGAAAGTCCGATGCCAATTGCACTCGCTCGTTCCGAGCACCTCAGTGGTCCAGCTCGCTTTTATCTCGTGCCGCGTCAACCTTTGTCTAACCACACAAATCTAGAACAAGCGGGTTCTTTGATGAGCTACCAACAAGGCGCTCAAGGCTTGGTGCATGCATTGTATTTGGGCAGAGATCAGGTGACGTTGGGGCGCCATTCGGGAAGAGGCCTAGAGCACGATACGAGTATTTCCAGACGTCAGGCTCTCTTGGTTCCATGGGGTGGGGGAGATTTCATTCTTACCAACTTGTCAAAGGCCAGTCGCATCAAGGTGAGGCCCAAAGAGGGGACAGAGTATGTAGTTCCCAGCGGAGGGCAGGCCGTAGTGCGACATGGAGACCGGCTGATTCTGGGACGTAACCAGGAGATAGGTTTGGTCGATTTACTGAGTGCCACAACGAAAAAATAGTTTTCTTGAAAAAAGATCAACAAGAGGCGTTAAACGGCGCAAAACGTTTTTCTACCCGTTCGTAGTAATCGATGACTTGTCTTACGTATTCCCGTTTTTTTGTATAATTTTGGGCGTAAAAGCTACGTTTAAAGCCGTAGATAATGATATTTTTCAGTTCCTGGGCTGAGAGGGAAAAATATTTTAAAGCCTTTAATAGTTCCTCGGAGACAGTGGTATTGGAAACTAAACGATTGTCAGTGCACAGGGTCACGGACATGCGCTGTTGCAACATTTTCTTTAAGGGATGTTGGCTGAGGTCTCGTAAGGTTGGAATGGTTTGTTGATTGCTGGTGAGGCAAACTTCCAAGGTGATGCGTCGGCTACTGAGGTATTCGGCCAAGTCTGCTGTAAATTTTTCTCGTTTTTCTTGAGGGAGGTTTTCAACGAGGTGGCTCGCAAAGAGGTGAGTGCCGTGACCAATTCGATTGGCATAACACTTGTTGATGGCTTGAAAAATCGAGGTGGGTCCGTAGGCTTCTCCGGCGTGGACAGTTTTTTTCAAGAAATGTTGTTGGGCGAAATGAAAGGCTTCCCAATGGGCGCCAGCGGGCCAGCCCTTTTCTTCTCCTGCTAAATCAAACCCGGTAAGAGGAATCCCTAGTCGATCGCGAATGTCCACTAAGGCCCGCACCAATTCCAGAGAAGCAAGAGGATAGAGTTTTTGGGAGGGCGTGTATTGGTGGCATGCCGCGAACTTTTCGTAGTAGGGGGAAAAGTTTTCGGCGAATTTTCTTAAGGCGCATCCGATCAAGGCGTAGCAAAACGGAGGCGCCTCTCCCGAAAGAATTTCAGGTGTACGGTTAATCTCCTGTTGGGCTCGCTTGAGACCTCGATCGACGGCCAACAACACGGCCTCTAAACTTAATTGCGACGAGGCATGGAGTTGGGGAGCAAAGCGTGGTTCGATGTAGCGAACCCCTTCGTCAAAATTATCCCAGGCTAATTCGTAGGCGATGCGTTCTAAAGACTCAGCGTCTCGCATAACGGCGCAGGTGTACTGAAATCCTCGCAAGTATTCTGTGAGATCGGCGTAGTGTTTTTTAAATACGAGTTCAAGCAACCCTTCGGGTTCGTAGGAAGGTAAAGACACACCTTGAGCTTTAGCCAATTCGATCAGGGTGTGTAGGCGCAAAGAGCCATCAAGGTGGACGTGCAGGTCGGTTTTAGGAAGAGCCAACAGCAAGGCCTTGCTTTGTTCTAGATTTTTCATGATCCCATCTTAAGGGCCAAGAAAAACCAGGGCAAGCGTGACCCGAATTTTGGCTATTCGCAAAAACCTTCGATGCAAATTAAACCTTCATCGCAGTCGAAGTCGCCGACGCAGGGATCGCCAGGCTCACCATTGGCACAGGCGGCAAAGAAAAGAGCTCCGAAAGCGAGGATTAAGGTTAGGGAAAAAAATCTTTTTAAGTTGTTTAGCATGGGGGCGATTTAAACATAGTTACCTTGCGAATCCCAAGAAAATAGTTCAAGAAATCCCCATGGATAATCAAGAAAAGGGTTTTGAAGCCGACTTCGCCCACTCTGCTTTAACTCGTGAGCATTGTGAACTGTATTTGGATCGGGAAATTTTTCCAATTCGTCCACCGCGTGTGGGTCCGGGGTTGAGCGCCGATCATCCGGGAAGCGTGGGGCTTGAAGTGGAAATGCTCCCTTTGATTTTCCAGCATGAAATGACTTCTCCTCTGCCGGCTCCGCTCTATGGAAACTCGCGAAGCGTAGCTGCGGCGGTTGAGCGATTTTGTTTGGGGCGACAATACGGTAAAACTTATCAGCCTTTTTTGCATCCTGCTCCGCAAGATCCCGCTGAAGGTTGGCTTTATGCTGTGGCTGTTGAAGGCACTGAGCGCATCACCTTTGAACCCGGTGGGCAGTTGGAGTTTTCCAGTCAGGTTCAGGATGGATGCCGAGCCTTGATTTCACGCTTGAATAGCGTGCAAAAAGAATTGGCCAAAGCCCTTGAAGAAGAGGGGCTTGCTTTGGTGCAGACTGGACTTAATCCTTGGCATAGTCTGGCGGAAATTGGTTTGCAGTTACATCAAGGGCGTTACCAGGCGATGAACGCCTACTTTCAGGGCTTGAGCGAATATGGTCAGCGCATGATGCGTCAGACCTTGTCGATTCAGGTTAACCTCGACTTTGGAAAAACCGACGAACAACTCATGAGGCGTTATTTGGCCGCTCAGTTATTGACGCCGTGGGCTACCGCGTTGTTTGCCAATTCTCCAGTTTTGGAAAGGCAGCAAACCTCTTGGGCCAGTTATCGCGCTGCGATTTGGCGTCATTTAGATCCTGCGCGTGCGGGATTGCGTCTGGACTGGTGTCGTGACGTTCAAAGCCTCTCTCGTAGCGCGATGGTGCGCGATTATTTAAATTTTGCTTTGGCGGCCCCGGTAATTTTTATCGAATCTGCCGATTATCAAAGGCCTCCCCAGGGTTTTACTTTTGCCCATTGGTTGGAAACGGGTTTTTCATGGCAGGGCAAGACGCTCTGGCCTACGCTAAAGGATTTAAAAACTCACCTTTCTTTGTTGTTTCCCGAAGTACGTCCCCGCGGATTTTTGGAGATACGGGCCATTGACGGACAACCCAGGCCTTTTCAATATCTTCCCATGGCTTTTTTCTTAGGCTTGCTCTACGACGAGACCGCTTTGGAAGAGGTATTGCGACTGTTGGGGCCGCATTTGTCTAGGACCCACGAATTTGCGCAACGGGCACTTTATGGTTTGGAAGATGCCGAAATGCTTCCCTTGGCACGACGCCTTGCGGAGCTGGCAGAGCAAGGTCATCGTCGACTTCCCGATTATTATCGATGTTCCGAAACTGAACGACGCTTTTCTCGTTTTCGCGAAAACTACGTGGAGCGAGGAAGGACCCCCGCCAACGATTTGCGAGAAGCCTGGCACGCCGCTTGGGACGTGCCAGACTTCAGGCAATTAGAAGAACAGCAATTACGGGCGGTGACTTAAGCGGTGGCGAGCACTGCATCGGCCTGTTTTAAAGTCATGGAGGCCATGATCATCGACCAGCCTGTGAAGATAAAATCAATGCCAACGAATAGTCCGATCACCCAGAGTGCCGAAGAGGGCCATTGCATATAAATCATGACACCCAAGGCCAAAGAAAGTAGGCCTCCGAAAAATAGCCATCCCCATGCCCCCTGGCTACGTAGCTGCAGGCTCAAGAGAATGCGAAAGATGCCCTGAGCCACTAGAAATAGGGTCAAGAATAAGGTGAGGGTGAGTAATCCTCGCATGGGATAAACCAACAAAAGAATTCCGGCAGCTAATCCCAATAGGCCTAAAATGACGTTGAGAATTAAGCCGCCGCCTACCTTCATGCGAAAGGCGTGGATGATTTGAAAAATCCCCCCCAACATAAAGAGCCAGCCCAAAGTCAAGGCGACGGCAAGGCCCGCGTATAAGGGTAAAACAATGGCTAAGGTCCCTAGAATCAACAATAGGATTCCAAAAAAGAACACCCAGCCCCATTGATTGTGTAAGGATTCGCGAGTCGAGGACATAGCTCACCTCCCAAAAAAGCGGATTGACGTGGTATTGAGAATCTAAGGATGGGGCCAATATAAGGTTCCGTCAATGATTTCCTGGAGCGACATTTGTCTCGGAGCTAGGTGGGGCTGGACGTAACCAACGGGTGTAGACGTAGAAAAAATAAAGGCTGGCAAGTAAAACGCCGGGAATCCACCAACGAAGTCCCCAAATTAAACTTTCCCGTGGGGCAGCTGCCGCGAACAAGGTAAGTCCTTGAGAAGGGAGGCGTCCGGGCAGGACGTAGGGATAAAGAGAAACCGCCGCGGTGGCGATCATTCCATAGAGGTAAAGACACGAGGCTAAAAAGGCCTTGCCGTAGTGGTTGCGGCGGACCAACGTTAGGGCGGCTCCCAGACCCGTCAGCGCGAGTGCAGGAAACACAAATCCCCAGGGGCGCTCCAGGGCATGGGTTTTTAATAGGGGTTGTACCCAGAAACTCACCAGGGTGAGTAAGATTGTCAGCACGATGAGGAGGGGACCCAATAGGTGCGCGAGACGTTGAGCCCTGCTTCGCAGGGGATCTCGTTGTTGGCGACACGTCCAAAGACAACCGTGAAATCCCAAGGCGACGACAGCGCCGAGTCCTACGAGCAAGGTATAGCCATCGAGAATTCCAGTGTTGGGACCGGTGCGAAAATTAGTGAATAAGGGGGCAAAAAAATGTTGGTCGTTGTCAAAACTTACTCCGCGTAGCACGTTGCCCAAGGCTACGCCGAAAAAAAGTGCGAGTAGGAAGCTCGCCAGAGAAAATGCGGCGTCCCAAAAACCTTGCCATAGCGGATGGTGAAGATGGTGTTGTAATTCGATGCCTAAGGCACGGAAGATCAGTAACCAGAGTACCAACATGAGGGGGAGGTAAAAGCCACTGAAGGCTGTGGCCAAAAGCTGGGGAAAAGCTAAAAAGAGGGTGCCTCCCGCAACAAGTAGCCATACCTCATTGCCATCCCAAACGGGTCCGATGGAGTGCAGCATTTGTTGGCGTTCTTCAGAGTTGCGTGCCACCCTCAGGTGGATCATCCCTACGCCGAAATCCATGCCATCGAGCACCACGTAAGTGGCCAACACCCAAGTGAGCAAAATATACCAAATCGTTTCCATATTAGATCGGTTTTGCTTCGGGCCCTTCCCGCACAATTTTTAAAAACAAGGTAATGTATAAAACAGAAAGTAAGCCATAAAGTCCCATGAATCCCAACAGGCTGAAAAGCACGTTGCCCGCGGAGACCTGCTGAGAATGAGCCTCGTTGGTTTTCATCAAGCCATAGATGATCCAGGGTTGCCGCCCTAATTCCGCGGTCATCCACCCCGTGGTGTTTGCAATAAAGGGAAAGGGCATGGCGAGCATGAGCGTCCAAAGCAGTGCGCGATTTTCGGAGATTTTTTTTCGTAGTAAACAAAAGAAGGCGTAGCCCATTAAGGCAATGAACAAGGTGCCGAGGCCAGCCATGATGTGATAGCTGTAGTACAACAGTTCGACATTATTGGGCCAATCTTCTTTGGGAAAATCGACGAGGCCTTTGATTTCTGCGTTCCAACGATCGTGAGTTAAGAAAGAAAGAATTTTTGGTAAGACGATAGGGTTGTCGAGCTGCATTTTATTCAGATCGGGCTGCCCGATGAGCACGAGTCCCGCGCCGTCTTGAGTATGAAAGTGGCCTTCCATGGCAGCAAAGGCGATGGGTTGGTGGTGATAGACGTTTTTTGCCTGTAGGTCGCCCGTTGGGAAGGCTAACAAGAGGCTGGCGAGTAGCCCGGTGCTTACCGAGAGTTTAAATCCTAATCGGCTTGTGTCTTGATGCTGGCCTTGAAGTGCATAAAACGCGCTGATGCCCGCCATTACAAAACTTGCCGTCACTACTGAGCCCAACATGGTGTGGGCGTATTGAGCAAAGACCCAGGGATTACCAAGCAAACCCGATAAACTGGTTAGAAAATATTTTCCCTCTGGGCTGATATCATAAGCGACCGGGTGTTGCATCCAGGCGTTGGTACACACGATAAAATAACCGCTGAGCCAGGTGCCTAAGAAAATCAACAGGGAGACACCCCAATGGCCTTTTGGCCCCAGGCGTTTTTCTTGGAAGAGGAAGAGGTAAAGAAACAAGGATTCGAGAAAAAAAGCAAAGACTCCCTCCATGGCTAGAGTTTGTCCAACGATGGACCCCGAGGCTGCAGAGAAGCGACTCCAGTTGGTGCCAAATTGAAATTCCATTGGGATGCCCGTTACGACTCCCATGACAAAGCTCAGTCCTAAAATTTTTGACCAAAATCGCACTAAGGTTGGTGCCGTGTTGTTACCGCGAATCTCCAGGGTTTTGAGTATGAACAATAAAAAACTCAATCCCATGGTGAGTTGGGGAAAGAGGTAGTGATAGGAGATAGTGAAGGCGAATTGAAACCGATGTAGAGCGAGAGCATCGGACATGGGGATTCAATGTAATGGAAACGATCTAGCCTCTACAATTTTTATTTTTGTGGCGAGTTATTTTTTTCGAGATGGAGGCTCATCAAAAAAATCGCCTCTTCGACTGAGGTGGACAAAAGATGAGCGTTAAAAATACAATCCGACCTACCCAATTAATCTTATATCGTATGTTATCAACCCTTCAAAAGAATCGAGGCTGGTATGTGGAAAGAGCGAATCGGTGGAGTGTTCACGAATGACACAAACCAAACGAAAGCTGCTGTTGCGGTTCGTCTTACCTTTGTAGCATTGTCGTTTTTTTGCTCGATGATGGCAGTTCTTGGAATCAGCTCCAAGGTTTGCGCTGAAGAGGCTTCGAGTATCGATCTCACGTATCCCTTCGATTCGTCTACGATCTACTGGCCTACCGAATCGGGTTTTGTATTGGAAGAACGCCAAGAATTTCGTTCTCGTGGCCATTACTATTACTCTGCAGGTCACTTTCATGGGGCAGAGCATGGCGGTACTCATTTGGATGCTCCCCGTCATTTCGCCCAGGGTCATAAGACCGTCGATGAGTTGGAATTATCTCAATTACAGGGTGATGCGGTGGTGATCGATGTTCAGCATAAAATTCGGAAGCGTGCAGACTATCAAATTAGCGTCGAGGATTTTCGTGAATGGGAAAAAAAATATGGAAAAATTCCTGAACGAAGCGTGGTGTTGTTACGTACGGGGTATGGGCGCTACTGGCCCGACGCTCAAGTTTATCTTGGTACAAGCGAAAAAGGTCCAGCCGCGGTGGATAAGTTGCGTTTTCCTGGTTTGTCACCGGCTGCAGCTCGATGGTTGGTAGAGCGGCGTCGTGTCAAAATGGTGGGCATCGATACGGCCAGCATTGATTATGGCCCCTCCAAGGATTTTCTCACCCATCGTGTTTTTGCCAATCACGATGTTCCTATTTTGGAAAATCTTGCTCACTTGGAATTGTTGCCCTTGAGTGGAGTCAAGGTTATCGCCTTGCCCATGAAGATCAAAGGGGCTAGCGGTGCGCCAACTCGAGTGATAGCCTTGCTGCCCGCATCTTCTACAGTTCAGCCCTAAAGGCTACATTTCGTGGAGGTGCGGTGACGATGAAGTAGGGCCGCTGTGCAAAGAGTGAGACCTGCTCGCGAACTCTCGCCATGAGGATGGAATCAAAAAATGCAAAAAAATATGAAACACGGTTGGGTGTTATTGACAGGGGCTTCGAGTGGCATCGGTTGGGAGTTGGCGAAGATTTTTGCCGAGCATGGCCATTCCCTGGTTTTGGTGGCTCGTCGCGAGGCTGAGTTAAATCGTCTGGCTCAGCAACTTCGCCAGAATCCTGGAGTAGAGGTTAAGGTTTTAGCCAAAGATCTCGAGCGTCCTGAGGCTCCCCAAGAAATTTTTGATGAATTACAAAACTCAAAAATTGAGATTGATATTTTGGTCAATAACGCCGGTTTTGGTCTCCATGGCTATTTTTATGAGCAAGATCTTCAGAAGGTTTTAGCTTTGTTACAGGTCAATATAATGGCCTTGACCCATTTGACCCGGTTATTTCTGAAGCCGATGCTCAAGCGCTCTCGAGGAAAAATTTTGAACGTGGCCTCGACTGCGGCGTTTCAACCTGGGCCCTTGATGGCCGTTTATTACGCGAGCAAAGCTTATGTGCTGCACTTTTCCGAAGCCTTGGAGAAAGAATTAAGCAATACCACCGTGAGGATTTCAGCTGTATGTCCCGGGCCCACTGAGTCGGAGTTTCAACAAAGGGCCGGTATGGAAGATGTGGCGCTTTTTAAGGTTAAGCATGTCATGGATTCGGCCACGGTGGCTCGTCAGGCTTATCAGGTTGGACCAACCGCTTTTTATCCAACGTCGTCAAATGGGCACCGCGAGCTTGGGTGTTGTCCATAGTGAAAAAGATCAACTCCCGTCGCTGAAGACAGAACGCTGGGCCAAGTTGATGTTTTGTGGATCTGCAATGTCTCATCGCAGATCTGCTCCGACATTGGGTTAAAACGGCCTAACCAGGAGGCCATGAAAAGTTTCTACCTCCCAAAAGATGTAGATGCAGGTGGGGGACTTGTTGACCAGCAGCGCCTCGGGTATTGAAGACAGTGCGAAATCCTGTTTCGAGAATGCCAAACTTTTCTGCAAGTACTTTAGCCTTGAACAATAAATGCCCCAGTAACCACCGATCTTCTTCGTCGATTTCTGCAAGAGAGGCGATCTCCTTTTTGGGAATGATCAAAATATGGATCGGGGCTTGAGGGTGGATGTCGCGAAAGGCCAGGTAATGCTCGTCTTCGTCGACGATGTCGGCGGGGATTTCCCGGTCGATGATTTTTTTAAAGAGAGTCATGAAAATTAACTCCTAGTGACAAAAGGTGCGGAGGAGAGTGTTTTGGATCGGCACTCGAATAAACTTTACGGGGGACCATAAAAACTTTTTATGGGCTTTCCTGATCAGGTCTCGCCCACTTCTTGATACTGTTTGGCACCAAAGATTGCCGTGCTATTTCGATAGTGTTTGAACTCCAACAGATTGTTGGAAGGATCTTGCAGAAAAAAGGTGTGATGTTCCAGGGGCGTGTCGACAAAACGCGTTTTGGGTTCTTGAAAGAAAGTGAGAGAGTTTTCTCGAGCTCGTCTTTGCCATTGCTCCCAGTCGGAAAGTTGGGGAAAGATCAAACCAAAATGGCGCGGATAAATGCCCTTGGGACTCTCGTTTTTTGGTTCTACCCGATGGGCGACGATCTGGTGTCCTCCTAATTCGATCACCAAGGCATGGGAGGAGCTTCGACCCAATCGACAACCGAGGGCTTCGTACCATTGTCGGGTGGCTTCGAGATCATTTACGGGAAAGGCGAGATGAAAGAGAAAATCCATAAGAGCCTCATTTGGATAGCTCTCGCTTAAATTGAAAAAGAAAGAAAATGATGTGGGCAGGGAGGGAATCGAACCCCCGACACGAGGATTTTCAGTCCTCTGCTCTACCGACTGAGCTACCTGCCCGACCAGGAAGAGTTGCCTCGTCCTAAATCTGAGGGCCACAAAGACTTTTCAGAAGCGAGGGAAAGCCTCTGAAAGCACAGGGCCGGGACCGTATAGACAGGGGCCTGATCCCTGTCAACGATTAACCCAAGGGGATCAGAGCTTTACCACGTTTTTTTGCGGTAAGCCCTTGGTGGCATTTCGAGTATCTACCAGAAGGGGGACATGCCGAGTGATCATGGAAATGTCGAAATCGTCGTGATCGGTGAGCAATACCGCGCAGTCGATTTTTTTAAGTAGAGCCGGGCTCAATTTTTGCGAGGTGTACTCTTGCCAATCGGTTTTCCAGAGGGGCACGAATGGATCGGAGTAGGAAAGGACCGCATGGGAGTGATGCAAGCGCTCTGCTACCTCGTAGGCAGGAGATTCTCGGGTATCACTGACATTCTTTTTGTAGGCCACGCCGAGGAGTAAAATCTTGCTTCCTTTGAGGGGCTTCTTCACTTCATTCAACGCGGTTTGAATCTTCCGCACCACGTATTCGGGCATTTCCTGATTTACCTCGCTAGCCAGCTCGATGAAGCGCGTGGTGTAGTTGAGGGTTTTGAGTTTCCAGGAGAGATAGTGTGGATCTACGGGAATACAGTGCCCTCCCAATCCCGGACCAGGAAAGAAGGGCATAAAGCCAAAAGGTTTGGTGGCTGCTGCTTCGATGATTTCCCAGGTGTTAATGTGGAGACGATCGCAAATTTGCGCGATTTCGTTGACCAAGCCAATGTTGACCGCGCGAAAAGTGTTTTCGAGCAATTTAACCATCTCGGCGGATCGAGTGGAGCTCACTGGATAGATGCGATCAATGATGGTTCGATAGAGCAGTGTGCTTATTTGGGTGCAATGCTCCGTTACCCCACCTAAAACCTTTGGAGTGTTTTTTAAGGAAAAATTTTTATTTGCGGGATCGATACGCTCTGGAGAAAAGGCGAGAAAGAAATCTTTGCCGACTTTAAGCCCCGTCGATTCGAGGGCTGGGAGCAGGACTTCTTCGGTGGTTCCCGGGTAGGTTGTGCTTTCTAAAATAATAACCTGATCGCGGTGGAGATATTTTTTAAGCTCTTCGGTTACCGCGACGATGTAAGAGATATCTGGGTCGCGGGTTTTTCTCAAAGGGGTGGGAACACAAATAGAAACGGCGTCGAGTTTAGCCAATTCGCGGTATTGTGAGGTGGCTTTGAGGAAACCGCGTTGGACCCGCTCGGCTAACACGGCATCGTCGATATCTGGGATATAGTTTTTGCCCTTATTGAGCAGGGCAATTTTTTCTGGATCATTTTCCAGGCCTACGACGGAAAAACCGGCTTGGGCAAAGGCCACCGCGAGAGGAAGTCCCACGTACCCCAATCCAACGACTCCGATGCGAGCCTTGCGGCGAATAATTTTATCAATGAGGCTGAGCTGGGGACGCTTTTTGTCCGCCATAGGGGCTTCTCCTTTAAAGATTGGATACTATCGGTACCGAAACCAGAAACTTTTTCCCCGGAGCGTCGATAACAGAGACTACGAGGGGAGTTCGGGGCCATCCTACTATCTGTTGGTAATCCCTGGCAAATTCAAATGCCAGCGGTTTTTGTGTCCAGTGGGGGCAAGAGGTAGAAAGATAGGCCTTCGGTAGGGACATTGACGCATGAGGTCGAGTTGTGCTAAGAGCACCGGGCCTCCATGGGAACATGTCCCTCTTTCCCTAAATCGATTAACCCGGGGATGTTCGCAAAAAGGTTTTTTCAAACAAACCCATGTCTTAGAGATAAGGAGTCCACTCCATGGCTAAGAGTCTTGTAAAAGAAATGTTTTCCGAGTTGCCTTTTCAGGTGGGTGACAAGGCCGTTTACCCTGCCCATGGAGTGGGAGAGGTCAAGAGCATCGAAAGTCGCGAAATCATGGGGGCCGAGCAGACCTTCTATGTTTTGCAGATTATCGATAGCGGCATGAAAATCATGGTGCCCACCAACAATATTAACGCGGTGGGTTTGCGAGAAGTAATCTCCAACGAAGAGGTCGAGGGGGTTTACGAGATTCTCAAACAGCGCGATATACATATCGACAATCAAACCTGGAATCGTCGTTATCGCGAGTACATGGATAAAATTAAAACAGGTTCTGTTTACGAAATCGCCGAGGTGCTTCGAGATTTAAGTCTGCTTAAGCACAAAAAAGAGTTGAGCTTCGGTGAGCGCAAAATGCTCGATACGGCTAAGACCTTGTTGGTAAAAGAACTCGCTATTTGTGAGGATCGTGAGGAAGACGAAATCGAAGGCGAGATCAACGAAATCTTCAAGTCGGCCTAGTTTTTACCTTTGTTTTTGGAGCAACCCCATTTGGTTTTTACTAGATGGGGTTTTCTTTTATGTCGAGAGTCTGGGCCCTTATGGTGGCGGGGGGAGTGGGGCGTCGTTTCGGCGGGG
>DALYDW010000029.1:0-498 GCA_031972915.1 bacterium | reverse complement strand
TTCTTTCCTTGGGGGGGCGCCCCCTCTTATTTTCGGCCTGGGAAACCTTGATTCGCAGTTCGGAAATTGCTGGTGTGGTGGCCGTTTTGCCTGCCGATTTTGTCGACTTATGGCGGGAAGATTTGACGGCTCGGTTAAAAGAGATTCGACCCGATTTACCCTGCAAGGTGGTAGTCGGGGGGGAGACCCGTCAGGGATCGGTGGCTCAAGGGTTAAAAGTCGTTCCTGCCGATGTCGAGTGGATTTTGGTGCACGATGCGGCTCGTCCCTTATTCTCTGAAAACTTAGTGATCCGTTGTTGTCGGGCGGCTCGTGAGTGCGGTGCGGCGGTTGCGGCCTTGCCCGTGGCCGATACCTTGAAGCGAGGCAATGCAAGCGGGGAAGTTGTGGCCACGGTCTCCCGAGACAATCTGTTTCGAATTCAGACCCCCCAGGTTTTTCGTCGGCTTTGGTTGGAGGAAGCTTTGCGTTGGGCCTGGGAGCAACAAAAATTTGTGA
>DALYDW010000028.1:11727-15874 GCA_031972915.1 bacterium | reverse complement strand
TTTGGGTACACTGTACGGGAAAACGCAGAAAGTTTCCGAGTCCGATGGCGTTTCCAGCGGTGGCCAAGACCAAGCCGATACGGCTGTTCCAGAGTTCGCGAGGTTGTGACATGTTCCGGTTTTAAGGGCTTCTCTTAGGACAGGCAAGAAAATATCCCGAAGCCTTCCAACGTAAGGCTTTTTCCATGGAGTTTTTATTTTTTTTAGAAGGTTTTTCTAAACCAGTTATTCAAAATCCCTTGTCTCTTATGCGAAGCCTCCGCTAGGAGCCCCGCCATGTTAACTGAATTTCATGGAATTCCTTTGTGGATTTGGAGTGCTGTAGGTCTGGCTGGCTTGATTTTACTGGTGACTTTGGTCTTGTGGAGTCGCCGTAAATCCAAGGTGAAAGTTGGGGCTCCTTGGACCTTGGGCTTGCAGAAAACTCGGCAAAATTTTTTGGGGAAACTCAGCGGATTGATGAGTATCGGTGGGAAAGTCGACTCTCAACTACTTTCTCAGTTAGAGGAATTATTGTTGTCCGCCGATGTGGGAGTGGCGACTACGCAAAGACTGCTGGAGGGGGTAGAGCGAGATTTTCAGTCTTCGGGAAAAAATGATGCGGCCCTTTTGCAAGAGTACTTAGGAGAGGAAATTTACAAAATTCTCCATCACCCTTCACAGGATTTGAATCCCCCCCAATCGCCCCATGTCATGATGATGGTAGGCGTCAATGGGGTGGGGAAAACCACCTCTATCGCGAAATTAGCCCATCATTACATCAAGGAAGGTAACAAGGTATTGCTTGCAGCTGCGGATACCTTTCGTGCCGGAGCGGTGAATCAGTTGCAGATTTGGGGAGAACGAGTGGGGGCCACCACTTTGGCTCAGGGAGAAGGCAGCGATCCCGCCGCCGTGGCCTTTGATGCGGTTAAGGCTGGTCTTGCCCGAAAGATGGATCGAGTGATCATCGACACGGCAGGTCGTTTGCACACTAAGGTCAATTTGATGGAAGAGCTGAAAAAGGTAAAACGGGTTATTGAAAAGGCCATGCCCGGGGCGCCCCATGAAATCTGGCTAGTGGTAGATGCCACTCAGGGGCAAAACGCCTTGCGCCAGGCGCGGGAGTTTCATCAGAGTTTAGGCCTCACCGGAGTGATTCTTTCCAAGCTGGATTCTTCCTCGAAGGGGGGGATTGCGGTGGGTATTGCGGGCGAACTTCAGGTTCCTTTAGTCTACGCCGGCGTGGGAGAAAAGATGGAGGACTTGCGGCCCTTCGAGGCTCGAGCCTTTGTGGACGCCTTGTTAAGTTGAAGGTCGATGCATTAGGGGATTATGGGTCCAGGCTGTAAAAAAAGCTGGGAGATCGCATTGTCCTCGTGGGCCTTCGCTCCGTTTACATCCAAATAGTCGATGGAGATTTGGGCCTCAACTCGATAGCTTCCTGGTTCTAAGTAGATCAGGCCAAAGTGAAGGCTCTCGCCTTTTATTTTTCGATCGTAGTTTCTAACCGCATGGTAAATCTCAATATCATTTTCGTCGAAAACACTGATTGTTAACTGGGCGTCGAGAATAGAACGGCGCAACCAGGGTGGTGGAAGTTGGTAGTGGATGGCATCGAGTCCGGGGGATGGGTTGATATTATCGACAGAAATTTGCACTGGAAAGAGATGGGTGGCGAGTGGGGGGCTCAGAGTAGGTTCGGCTTCAATATACACAGCGGGTTCTGAATACTCTTTGGAATGACGGGAGGCGATCTTGGCTAGGCGATCGAGGCGCAAACCCCAGAGTGGTGAAACTAATCTTCGAGCTGAGACGCCACCGCAAGGGCGAATCCCATATTTGCGAAGTTCTTCGTCAATCCTTGGATCAGTCTTGGAAATTTCTTCTTTACGGCCGTTGTGTCCGAGCCAATAGATTTTGTCGCCTCCATTGCCATTAAAATAATTTTGATATTTGTCGTGGTTTTCAATCCACAGGCGGCCAATGGAGTGGTGGGTTTTCATCTTAAGAAGTCCTCGTCAACTAGGAATAAAAGAGCGAATTTAACGCCTTTATTCGCATCTTGTGAAAATCCTTAACCCGGTTCGGGGTAGTTTTATCGGCAATTCTTTGAAAAGTTGTGTCGAGGAAATCTTCGTTGAGGGTTGTAGGGTTTTTAAGGTGGGGTCTTAAGTCTATGACTTTGATTTGGAAACACGGTTTTTTTTTAAAAAGAGGGGAGGGAATTCCCCAGGGCGCTATTTTCGGTTTTATATATTTCAGTGGTTTAGCTGAGTTTGTGTGTTGGTATGAGTTTTGCTTTTGATTTTTTGTATCACACCCAGCGGGTGCTGTTGCGAGGATTTTGCACTGTTTTCTGAGGATGGGTTATGTCAGGTAGTCTTATTTCATTCTTACCCCAATTGCTACCACGCTTGGCTGGCGATGCATTGAACATAGCTCAAGCACAACGCGATGTTTTATCGTTCCATTCGACGGAAGAAAATCCCAAGGTCAGTTCAAAACTCCCCTCGGGGAAGGCTCAGGTAGAAAATTCTCTTGTTGAAAATTTAAAAAATCGAATTGAGCGATCTGTTCCCTACAGTTTTTCGGAGTTTTCAAGTCGTTCGGTGCCCGTAACTCGTCGAGTATTGGCCGCCCAATTGCTTCCCGCTGATCTTGGGACAGTAAATGTAACGCAAATAAACGATTATGTGATGGCGCTTTGTGGGGTGTCGAACGTTTCGGGCGAGCGCGCTTTAGAGCTTGGGCTTTATACCTGTGCCCAGGAGTTACGTGGCCTGCCTTATCAAACGGGCTATCTTCCTGTTGCTCGAAGTGTTTTGAGTTCTTTAGCGGGTGGTTCCGAGGACGCGGTGATTCAATCCCTGGCAAGATTTGCCTACGAGGATTCTATGGGAGAGTTTTGTTCCCCCTCCGATAGTCGGGTCAACTCTTTAAAACAATTGTTGGGGGTTGAGGCCGAAGTCGCGGACTGCAGCGATGAAGCCTCCCAGGATTTTGGGGTTTATCAAGAGCCGGTGCTGCAGGACGCCTTTATCGAGCAATCTTTGCAGAGTCCCCTGCGGGCTTTTAACCACAAGGCCATTCAGGCAGGTTAGTTCTGCTGGTTTTATTTCCCCAAAAAACCCCGGGAGGGCCCGGGGTTTTTGCTTTGAAATGCGGCCCATGCCATCATCGACCTAAGGGCCCCCCTTTCCCCTATTGACAGGCCTCTCCATGGCCGGATAATAGGCCCCAGGTTCCAAATAGCCACGGAAATACGGAGGTTTTGCCATGGCCGAGGCCGCCTTGCTTGAAGAATATTTTGTCAGCGAAGATTGCATTGCTTGCGATGCCTGCTGCGACGAGTTTCCCGACATTTTTAAGATGAACGAAGAGCATACGCGGGCCAAGGCAGTAAGCCAGTCTCCCGTAGGGAAGTTCAATCCTTGGGATATCGTGACGGTATGTCCCGTGGATGCTATTAGCCTGGTCAATCTTCCCATGCCAGCCAAGCCAGAGGGAATAGAAGCAGACAGCGAAGCGGAGGCCGCTCCACAGGCGAGCGGTGATTGGCAAGCCCGATGGGAAGCCGTGAAGCATCAGCCCGAGGACCAATGGGAACGGATGAAACGTTATGGCATGGCTTGTGATTTTTCTGACGAGGACAATCAATACGTCCTGCGTTTCGATATGCCTGCCAAGGTTCCTAACCATGAATTAAAGTTCAAATGGGGCCTTCCCGAAGAGATGCCCGATTACGAAGTGGCCGTCGAATTGCCGTCCAAGAACAAGGTGAGGGTTAAGGCCAAGCTCACTGATGAAAAAATCAAAAAACTTACCGGGTGGCTCAATTCTTTTCCTTCGATGTTTCTCAAAGAGTTAGTTTTGCCTCTCCCTGTCAAAGGTCACAAAGAAAAATACGATCCCGAAACCAAGGTGTTGACCGTGACTCTGGAAAAAGCCCAAGGTGGGGGCAGTGTGGCTGCCGCTTAGGGGGCCTGTCATGTTCGTCGATTCCCACGCTCATTTAGATTATTCCTCTTATCCTTCTGGAGAGGCCCAGGCTTTGGTGGAGCGGGCCCGTGCGGCTGGTGTAGAAGCCATTTTGCATATTGGCAGTGGGGAAGGAACCGCTAGTATGGAATCGGCGGTGTCTGTAGCCGAGCGTTTTGAGCATGTT
>DALYDW010000028.1:6980-11717 GCA_031972915.1 bacterium | reverse complement strand
TTATGCCGCGGTGGGAGTGCATCCCCATGATGCCTCGCTGGTGACACCCGAAGTTTTATCCCGGGCTCGGGATATTGCCGCCCACCCTAAAGTTTTGGCCATTGGCGAGATCGGTTTGGATTTTCATTACGACCATTCGCCTCGCGAAGTTCAGGAAGAAGCACTGCGAAATTTCATCCGTTTGGCCAAAGAGCTAAATAAACCCATCATTATTCACGATCGCGATTCTCATGAGGATTTGCTGCGCATCCTCAAAGAAGAGCAGGCTCAAGAGGTTGGGGGCGTCTTCCATTGTTTCTCGGGAGATTATGAGTTTGGCAAACGAGTGTTAGACGAAAATTTTCATGTTTCTTTTACGGGGATCGTTACTTTCAAAAACGCCCAACAGACTCAAGAGGCGGCGCGGCGCTTACCCTTAGAAAAAATGCTCATCGAAACTGACGCGCCCTTCCTTACTCCAGTGCCTTTTCGTGGTAGGCGTAACGAACCCGCTTATGTCACTTATGTCGCTCAAAAAATCGCCGAGTTAAAGCACCTTGCTGTTGAGGATGTGGGCCGCGTCACCACGCTTAATGCCCATCGCCTGTTTCGATTTGGCGAACAGCGCCCCAGTGCTTCAATTGCTTATACGATTCGTAACAGTCTCTACCTGAACATCACTAACAAGTGTACCTTGGCTTGTGTGTTTTGTCCCAAATTCGTCGATTGGGAAGTAAAAGGTCATTATCTGCGTATTCCTCGAGAACCTGATTTTACCGAGGTAAAGCAGGCCATGGGAGATTTTTCCCAAGTGGACGAGATCGTTTTTTGCGGTTTTGGAGAACCCACTCAACGCCTGGACTTGCTCAAGGAAGTAGCTGCTTATGCTCATCAGCATGGCAAGAAAGTGCGGCTCGATACCGATGGCTTGGGCAACTTGATTCATCAACGCAATATCTTGCCCGAGTTGGCTGGATTAGTAGATGCGACCAATGTTTCACTCAATGCGCCTAATGCAGAGGTTTACGCCAAGGTTTGTCCCAATCGTTTCGGTACCGAGGCTTATGCGGAGGTGAAGCGCTTCATCGTCGAGGCAAAACAGCATATTCCCTGGGTACAGGCTTCGGTGGTGGGGATGCCTGGTGTGGATGTGGAGGCCTGTCGCCAGGTCGTCGAACAAGAGCTGGGAGTGGCCTTTCGTCATCGAGAATACAACAACGTTGGATGATTTTTGTTTTAAGGATTCATCATGGGCGTCAGTGGTTCCTCTTCTACTCCTCGTCGGATTCGGGTGGTGGCTTGTATTTTGAAAAACGAGGATCGTTTTTTGATCACTCGTCGCATGAAGCATTCGCATCTCGGGCATCTGTGGGAATTTCCTGGAGGCAAGATCGAGCCTGGCGAAAACTTGGAGGACTGCGCCGTTCGCGAATGTCGAGAAGAATTGGGCATCGAGGTCAGGCCCCTCCGCTTGCTTACCGAAGTACAGCACGACTATCCCGAAGTTTCGGTTCATTTATATTTTATGCTTTGCGAGTGGGTTTCAGGAAAAATCCAGGCCTTAGAATGCGCCGATTTCACTTGGGCAACACCGCAACAATTCTCTGATTACGAGTTTCCTGCCGCTGATAAAGAAGTTATTGAAAGATTCGTTTTAAGTTCGAGTTGTTGAGGGAGAAGAATCTTTTTATCGTGGCTTTAAACCATCGGTTCTTGGGCTACTTCATTTTTTGCCTTAAAATTGAAGACCATTACCTTCCGGGCCACCAAAGGCTCCTAATGTATTCCGAGTACCGTCGGGATTATTGAATGCTGGGTCGGGATTGCCCGCATGGATGGCAGGTGATCCGGCCTGAAGTTGAAAATTCAATAGCGCGGGGTCGACAAATAGA
The DNA here is from genome assembly GCA_031972915.1 of bacterium. GTDB lineage: Bacteria > UBA10199 > UBA10199 > DSSB01 > DSSB01 > DALYDW01. The sequence goes on along the minus strand of DALYDW010000028.1, from coordinate 9,846 downwards.
GGATCAGCGCTGAAATTGAAAGCGATGCTATCGTTAGGGTTCAACGCGTCAGCTTCAGTGGCACTTAATAAGGTTTCATTGATAAAAAAATCGGCTTCGAGATTTTGCCAAAATAAATTGAATTGAATGACAGAGTTGGAGAGCGGGTTGAGATCGGCAAGGCCTACGCCAAATCCGTCGGAGCCGTTGAAGGAGAAAATGTTATTTTGAAAATCTCCGTCTGCACCTTCGTGAATTAGCAAACCGTCTGAGTCGCCAAAATCCACTACATTGTTATAAAAAAGTAGAAAGGAATTTTCTAATTCTACCTGAGCAGGAGCGCTTCCATCGAGAAAGCGCCTAACGTTGTCTGTGATGATGTTGTTTTGCAAGAGGAAGCCACTGGAGTTGAGCACATAGATGCCAGCCCCTTGCTCGGCGGCACGGTTTCCAACGACGATCATGTTTTGCATGACCCCACGGCTGTCTTCAATGAGTACTCCAGCACCGTTTGTGGCTAAACCTCCGGTGACGGTGAAGTTGGCGATGAGACCAAAATCGTAAAAAAATAAATCTAAAACATAATCGGTACCCTCGGCGTCGAGAATGGTGGTGTTAGGATCCAAGCCCACCAGGTCCACTCCGTTTTGCATAAAAAGGGGAAACAGTTCTCCATTGGTAGAAGGAGAATAGACGCCAGAACGTACGAAGACTTGGTCGCCGGGTAGGGCGAAGTCGATGGCTTCTTGAATGGTGTAGAAATCATCGGGGACGATAATCTGTACGTTGTCGGGATAAAAAGGGTCGACAATGAGGGTAGTGCAACGGCTAAAGGTGAGCAGCATTAAAAAGATAAGGAGATATTTCGTAGCCTGAAATTTTGTAAATAAACTCCCCATGATTTCTCTCCCGGCGCTCATCAGTATAAAAAAAACGAAATTTTTTGTCCTATCCCTTTTCTGAAAGGGGGGCATCAGGCCGATGTTACAAGCTTTTTTAGAAGAAGCCCCGGTGCTCCTAGTATGGACAAAACTTTTAATTCAAAGGTTAAGAGGGATCTTTTTGCAGGGAGCACGAAGTTGCTGGGGTTTGGGCTTCGGGACTCGGTGTGGGAAGGACGCTGGGTTCGGGGCTTGATTCGGCGAACACGGTCACGGAAACTTCTCCATAATTTTCTTGATAACCATCGTCGATGTTTAAACGAACGGTGTAGAGTCCAGGGAGATCGGGAATAAACTGCGTGGCATTTTAGCTTGAGATCCGCCCGGTTGGGCGACAATTTCCCACGAAAAGATCAAATCCTCGGGAAAAATCGAGTGACTCTCCCCCCCTCTCAGGTGAAGCATGGTACCAAGTGCCACATTGAGTTCTGCCGTGAGTTCTTCCCAAAGACCGTTAGGGAACTGGGCTTGGGTTTTGATGACTACCGTAGGCAGGGGCAGCACGCCGCCGGCGATTGTAATATGGGTCATCGCGGGGACACTGGTGCTCAAGCTATCGCTTACAGACAGTGTGGCGATGTATTCGCCTTCTTGATCGGGGATGAAAGTGGGTTCTTGAGCGAAATCGTCATAAAGCTTGGCGTTAGATCCAGGCGGTGGGCTTAGGGTCCATTGGTAGATTAAAGGACTATCTCCATCGGGGTCGGTGGCGCTGCCGTGGAGCGTGATCACTTGGCCTAACTCGTTGCTTTGATCGGAACCCGCGTTGGCTAGGGGGGCTTGATTGTTAGGATCGGTGGCGACCGCCAAGGCGAGTTGTGCGTTGAGTCTCCCTCCCATAACAGTGATGTCCTCTAAGTAGTCTTCCAACTCAACGCCTTGCAAAAGCAGGTTACGAATTTGTCGATGATTGAGTTGGGGAAATTGGGCCCACAGAAGTGCGGCGACCCCGGAGGCGTGGGGAGTTGCCATGGAGGTTCCCGAAATATAGCCATAGGTGTTGTCGGGTTTGGTGCTAAAAATTGCGGTTCCCGGTGCCGCTAAATCTACGGTGAGTTTTCCGTAGTTCGAAAAGGTGGAGAGTGTGTTTTGGTCATCGATGGAGGCCACACTTAATAAATTAGGGGCGTTCATGCTTGCGGGATAAAAGGGCGTTTGGTCGGTATTTACGCCTTGATTACCGGCAGCAGCAAAAAAAAGTACGCCTTGGGCATCGGCCGCCAAAATTGCGTTAAGCAAGGCTTTGTTGTACGGCCCACCTCCCCAGCTGTTGTTGAGAATTTTTGCTCCGTTGGCCACCGCGTATTCGATGGCTAGTATGGCGTTGCTGACGGTCCCGCTGTTTGCCGAATTGAGAAATCTTATAGGCATGATCTTGGCGTTCCAGAGTACTCCGGAGATGCCGATACCGTTGTTTCCCATGGCCCCTAGAATTCCCGCCACGTGGGTGCCGTGTTCTCCCCCATCCATGGGAGAGCCATCTTGGTCGACAAAGTCATAGCCGTGAACGTCATCTACATAACCGTTTCCGTCGTCATCGATTTCATTGTCGGGCAGTTCTCCAGGATAGGTCCAGATATTATCGATGAGGTCGGGGTGTTCGTAGTCGATTCCCGAATCGATTACGGCGACGATGATGCTATTACCGTCTGTAAAATTATCCCACACCGTTTCGATGGCGATGTCGGTTCCACTGAGTCCCGAGGTTTGTCCTAGATTTTGCAAGCCCCAGAGCAGAGAAAAGTCGGGATCGTTGGGGATGATTTGCGCGGAAACCCAGTCGTTGGGTTCGGCCAAGAGAACGCCCTTTTGCGAACGCAATAGGACAATTTGCTTCAGGGTGTCGGAGTCATCGGAAAGTTGGAGATGGTAAAGTCGACTTTGGGGAAAAAAATTGAGTATCTTGGCGTTGATGTCGAACAATCGTTGGCGAATTTCTGCCTGGG
>DALYDW010000028.1:0-6970 GCA_031972915.1 bacterium | reverse complement strand
AGTTCGGGGATCCCTCGAAATCGAGGGGCAAAGATCAGGCCGATTCCCAATAGAAAAACAAAAAAAAATTTTCGTAAACGTGAAATCATGAAACGGGGCATTCTCCGTTGGCCACGGTAACACGGGCTTTGGAACAGGGTCAACGCACGTAAAAAAGCCGCCCGCTCTTATCGAAGAGTGGGCGGCTTTGGATTTCCCTAGGGGGTTGTTAATTTCAAGTTATCGCTTTAGGAGCATCCCATCGAATTGCCACAGTTGAGACATTTGTAACAAGCGCCGTTTCGTACTGTGATGTGACCACAACTGTCACAGAAGGGAGCGTCTCCCATCATGGTGGAGAGTTGCCCACTCAAGGCATCGACACCGGCTTCATGGCTTGCAGAGGGGCTTGCGTCTTTGTCTCCAGTGATCACCGCCAATTGGGGCCGGAGGTTGGCCTCAGATTTAACGGTATTGGCGAGATTATTTTCTGAGGGGGCGGCGGGGAGTGCCGTGCTTTGAGGCTTAACCTGCACCAAATCGGTTCTTTGCAGATACTCAAATCCTAAACTGCGGAAGATGTAATCTACCATCGAGGTGGCGAATTTGATATTGGGATGATCGACGGGACCTTGGGGTTCGAAGCGAGTGAAGGTAAAGACTTCGACAAACTCGTCCAAAGGTACACCGTATTGCAATCCCAAGGAAACGGCGATGGCGAAGCAGTTCATCATGCTACGAAAGGCCGCACCTTCTTTGTGCATATCGATGAAGATTTCACCCAAGGATCCGTCTTCGTATTCTCCGGTGCGTAGGTAGAGTTTTTGCCCGCCGACACGGGCCTCCTGGGTCCAACCTTTGCGCTTTGCAGGAAGGCGACGTCGTTTGAGGGGTTGGACGAGTGTCGGTTCTTGAGCTAGATCACTTTCTTTTTTCTTGGCGGCCTTGGTGGAAAGAGGTTGGGAGAGTTTGCATCCATCCCGATACAGAGCTACCGCTTTTAGGCCCAACTTCCAGCCCTCTCGGTAAATTTGTTCGATTTCTTCCACCGTGGTGTCATTAGGCAAATTAACGGTTTTTGAGATGGCTCCGGAAATGAAGGGTTGTGCTGCAGCCATCATGCGGATGTGGCTCATGGGTTTGAGGAAACGAGTGCCATGGGTTCCGCATTTGTTGGCGCAGTCGAAAATGGGAAGATGTTCGGGGTTAAGGTGAGGCGCTCCCTCGATGGTCATGTGTCCACAAATTACATCGTTGGCGTCATGAATTTGATCTTCGCTATAGCCCAAGGTTTTGAGTACGCTAAAACCAGGTTCAGCGGCTTGGGCTTTGCTTATTCCCAAACGATTCAAGACGTCCGTCCCTAAGTTGAAGGGGGAGAAGGCTTGATGGATATCAAAGACAGATTCCAAGTTAGTCTCGATTTTTTCTAATTCGTTCTCTGTAAAACCCTTGGCCTTGAGAGATTCGGCGTTGATATGGGGAGTTCCCTTTAGGCTAGAAGTTCCACGTACGTAGGTGATGATGTCGGCGATTTCTCGTGCCTTGTAGCCAAGGTTTTTCAGTGCCCTGGGTACGGATTGGTTGATAATTTTGAAGTAGCCGCCCCCTGCCAATTTTTTGAATTTCACCAAGGCAAAATCGGGTTCGATGCCCGTGGTATCACAATCCATCAGCAAGCCGATGGTTCCTGTTGGAGCCAAAACAGTGGTTTGGGCGTTGCGGTAACCGTGCTTTTCTCCCCATTGGAGCACTTCGTCCCAATCTTGCCGAGAGGCTTGAGCGAGGGCGCTGGGGCAATATTTTTCGTCGATTTTGTAGGCGGCCTCTCGATGCATCGCCATGACCTCAAGCATGGGGTCGCGGTTGATTTCGAAGCCCGGGAAGGTCCCTTTACTGGCGGCGATTTCTGCCGAGGTGCGATAGGCGTGACCGCATAAAATCGCCGTGAGCGCGCCCGCTGTGGCCCGCCCTTCTTCGGAGTCGTAAGGGATGCCTTGGATCATTAAGGCTGATCCCAAATTAGCGTAGCCCAATCCTAAAGGTCGATAGTCGTGACTGTTCTTGGCGATTTTCTCTGTAGGGTAGGAACAAAAATCGACGAGGATTTCTTGAGCCAATAACAAGATGCGAACGGCGTGCCGATAACCCTCGATATCCCAGCTGCCATCTTCATTAAGATAGTGGGTGAGATTGATGGAGGCTAAATTGCAAGCGCTGTCACTAAGAAACATATATTCGGAACAAGGGTTGGAAGCGTAGATTCGATCGGTATTTTTACAGGTATGCCAGCGGTTGATGGTGCTGTCGTATTGGACTCCGGGATCGGCACAGACCCAAGCAGCTTGGGCGATTTGCTTGAAGAGAGCTCGGGCTTTGAAGGTTTCGTAGACCTCACCTGTGGTGCGAAACCGAGTTTGCCAGTCCCCATCTTTTTCTACCAAGTTCATGAACTCGTCGGTGATGCGCACCGAGTTGTTGGAGTTTTGTCCGCTAACCGTATGATAGGCCTCGCCATTGAAGTCGGAGGAATAGCCGGCGTCGATTAAGGCGCTCACCTTTTTTTCTTCTCGAACTTTCCAATTGATGAAGTCTTCAATTTCGGGATGATCCATATCGAGACACACCATTTTTGCAGCCCGGCGAGTGGTTCCCCCGGATTTGGTGGCCCCGGCTCCGCGGTCTAAAACTTCGAGAAAGCTCATGAGTCCTGAGGAGGTTCCCCCTCCCGATAGTTTTTCTTGCTTGCCGCGGATGGCGGAAAAATTGGTTCCTGTGCCTGATCCGTACTTGAAAAGACGGGCCTCTGCCTTTGCGAGATCGAAAAGACTCATGAGATCGTCTTCAACGGATTGGATAAAACAGGCCGAGCATTGGGGGTGTTCGTAAGAGTTAGCTGTGGTTTTAATGCTGTCGCTACTGGGTTCCCAGTAGAAATTCCCCCCCGAACCCTCGATACCGTATTCGTGATAGAGGCCGCAGTTAAACCATACGGGGGAGTTAAAGGCGCCTCGTTGGGTGATGAGGAGATATTTCAATTCGTCTTCGAAGTTTTGGGCATCTTCTCGACTTGCAAAATAATGGCCTAGTTCTTCTCCGGCCTTGCGAATGGTGTGGGCCACTCGATGGACAACCTGATCGGCTCCGGTTTCACTGCCAGTTTCGGGGACCCCGGCCTTGCGAAAATATTTGGAAACGATGATGTCCGTGGCCAGCTGACTCCAAGTTTTAGGAACCTTGACTTGGTCCATCTGAAAGACCACCGAACCATCGGTGTTGGTGATGACTGATTTTCGGTATTCGTAGTCGATTTGGGTGAGGGGGTCTTTGCCCGGTTCGGTGTGGTGCCGTGGAATTTTTAAACCTTTGGCTGGGGATTCGGACTTGTTGGAGTTACGGGTTCCGGGGCGTACTGGATGAAGTGCTTTGACGGCCATGGGTTTCCTCCCTCAGGTTAGGGGCCAAGAGTCGATGATAATAAAAAGGCAAAAATCTTTCAGACCCAAACCGGGTCAAAGAACCGGCAAGCAAGTGAAGCCGGTTCATACAACGGGCATCGAATATGATGATGAGATCTGGAAGACAAACACAATATCTTGTGTGATTCAACTTGTCTCATAACAAGATGGAGTGGGTCAAGGCCTTTTGGCCTGTGGATGGAAGCCAACTGATTTTTAAGAAAAAAAAAGTTTTTTTAAACAGGGTGTGGATTGTTTGTTGTCGCTCTCGCTAGAGTGTGCTGGTTCTTTTCGAGTCAACCGAGGAGTTGTTATGCCATTGGCGCTCATCGAATATCCACGAATCGACCCCATGATGTTTCAAATCGGCGGCATCGGCATGAGTTGGTACGCCTTTAACTATTTACTGACTCTGGTGGTTGGATACTTTGTCTTGAAGTACTGCTACCGAAAGGGGCGTTTACAGCTTCGTCATCCCGATGATGTGGGTTTGCTCGCCACGTATTTTTTTTATGGCATGATTTTGGGAGCTAGACTTTTCTATGTTCTTTTTTACAACTTGAGTTTTTATCTTTCCCATCCCTGGGAGATCCCCGCCATTTGGCACGGGGGAATGAGCTTTCATGGGGGGCTCGTGGGGGCGGCCCTGGGGGTTGCTTGGTTTTCGCGTCGCTACGGGGCTAGTTTTTTTCAGATTACCGATATTTTATTTATGGTGATGCCTTTGGGTTTGGGATTGGGGCGCATCACCAATTTTATCAACGGTGAATTATGGGGCAGGGTTGGTAATGTGCCTTGGGCCATGGTGTTTCCAGGGGCAGGCCCCGATCCGCGCCATCCTTCTCAGTTATACGAGGCCATTTTAGAGGGGCCGGTTTTGTTTGCGATTTTGTGGGGCGTGAGGCGGTGGCGACCCCGTGAAGGAATCGTGAGTGCCACTGCCATTATTGCCTACGGGATCATGCGTTTCTTTGTAGAGTTTTTTCGGGAACCCGATGCGCAACTGGGGTTTCTTTGGGGTGTGGTTTCTATGGGCCAATTATTGTCCCTTCTCATGGTGTTGTTTGGTGTGTTTATCGCGAGGATTTCGGCAAAAAAAAACCCCGACCTCCATTAAGACAAGAGAAGTCGGGGCTTTTTTTGAACGATCCGATTTAGGCCGTTTTACGCACCCTCCATAGGCCGAAAACACTTAGCAAGAGCAAGAAACTTAGGCCCGACCCCGTGGCTTGGGTAGCACCGGTATTGAGTTGGCAGCCGCCAGCGCCGTTAGAATCTGCATCGGATCCACCCCCTTGTAAAACTAATTCCCAAAAGCATTGAGAATTGCACCCATCGATATTTTTGGTGTTGCCATCGTCGCATTCTTCGCCTGATTCGACGATGCCATTACCGCACGCGGGAGCGCTGCCCCCCGAGGAAATGGGATCGCCGTTACCGTTGTTTCCTGAACCTTCGTTTTGACAACTCGAACTGCAGCCATCACCATCATTGTTGTTGCCGTCGTCACAGGCCTCAACCGTGCTGTTGAGGTAACCATCGCCACAACTGGAGCTTTGGCAGGTGCCGTGGTTACCGTCGGGGCAATTATCCGAGGTATTGTTATTGCCGTCGTCGCAGTTTTCTCCGGGATCAATAATGCCATTACCGCAACTGTCGAAGGAGCCGCAGTTGTCACTGCATTGAGCGCTGAGCGCGGTATCGCAAACTTCGACTCCCTGCCGGACGAAGCCATCTCCACAGAAGGCGGCGCTACAGCTATTGAGGCAACTGTCTTTTTGACTCTTGTTGCCGTCGTCGCAACTTTCGCCGAGGTCGGTTACTCCATCGCCGCAGGAGGGGTTTTGGCAATCGCTACGGCAGGCGTTGGGTTGGCTATCGCTATTGGCTCCACCATTGTCGCACTGTTCGGATCCTCCCTCGCTATTGTGAACGATGCCGTCACCACAGGTGGCCGCATGACAATTGTTCAGGCAGGCATCATGATTGTTGGCATCGGCGTCGTCGCATTGTTCGTTAGAGTCAGTGACTCCGTCGCCGCAGGAGGGGTTTTGACAATCGGTACGACAGGCGTCAGGTTGGCTATCGCTATTGGCTCCACCGTTGTCGCACTGTTCTCCTCCACCTTGATTCCATACAAAACCGTCTCCACAGAAGGCATCCTGACAGCTACCGTTGGGACCACTGGGGCAGGCGTCGTTAAGGCTCTCGTTACCGTCGTCGCACACTTCGGTGCCGTCGCCGTTTTGCCAGAGAAAGCCGTCTCCACAGAAGGCAGAGATGCAGCTTCCGTCTTCTCCATCGGGACAATTATCGGTGATGTCGTGGTTGCCGTCGTCGCAAGATTCTCCAAAATTGACCAGACTGTTGCCGCAATAATGAATTTGCTCTTCGTAAAATTCATCGCAGTTGAGCGAGTTGTTGAGCAGAGTTTCCAGGGCAGCCTGAGGAGTTTCACCCTGCCCGATGTTGTAACAGAACACGGCGGAAGCGCTGGCCCCCGGGGCCAAGGTGCCCAGCTCGGCAGAAAGTGTCACAGCAAAGTCTTGGTTGGGAATTTGTCCCGTTAAGTCTCCTACCTGTCCCGAGCTATTTTGAAAATAAGCCCGGCGCAGGGTGTCTCCCCCCGTAAAGATTTGGCAAGACCCCATGGGGCCGCTACACACTTCCAGTCGATATTGGGCCAGGTCTCCCCGCAATAGAGAAACTCCTACTGTGGTGTGATTGGGGTCGAGGGGTAAGGATTCTTGTTGCCATACAGTGGGAACGCCCGCCGCATCAAACCCCACGGCAGCATCGGCACTTTTAAGGTCGACGTCGAAATCGTTGGAGAGGGCGAGCCGTACATCAATGTTTTGGTCGGTGGGATTGATGACTCGGTACTCTACCACGGCAAAACCATCTTGGGGATTGGCTGAAGTATAAGAAACCTGTTCGACTCGAAGACCGCTGAGATTTCCTTGGAAATGAACTGGGGTAAGGGGATCGGCGCTAGACAAGCCAATTTCCCCGGGGGCGTTGGTGTTAGGCAGTACGGAAAGATCGAATAACTCGATGCCACTATTTTGGCCGAAGTCTTCATCCATTAACCCGTCTTCGACGTGGCTTTGATTGCCGTTGTCGCTGTAAAGCAGCAAGGTGCCGAATGCCGACTGATCGATGTCTAAGAGATTAAGGAAATAGCTATTGTTCGAGCCGCCGTTGTTAACGGATCCACCACGGTCGTCGATGTAGAAACTATTGAGATCTGTTCCGCCAAAGGTATGTCGGATGTCTCCCGCCCGAAGCGCTGTGGGAGCTGCACAATAAAGTAGAATCGTCAGCAGGGTGAGAAGAAATTGTTTCCACGAAAGCGAGTTTTGCATCCAGGTCTCCTTTTAAGGTCGAACGACGACCGCTACGCCTAAGGCGAACTTAAAAAAATAGATTTCACACACCGCGAAACGAGAAAAATGAGGATGGATGCCTGGAATTCGTTGGGCCCTAAGTATCAGCGGAGCTTTTTTCTTGCAACGGAAATTACAGTCGAGTGC